>CAYTUE010000024.1:40604-44654 GCA_964441085.1 uncultured Planctomycetaceae bacterium | reverse complement strand
GCACGCATGATCAATCGCAAAGGGACTTCTTGAAACGGACTGGCTTCTCTCAGGTACCCGAGCAGATATCTCTTCCATGCTTCATCAAAGACTTTGGGGTCATTCACTTTGACGACTAATGTGGGAGGAGCAACGGCGACTTGACTGCCATAATAAATTTTGGGCCGCTTGTTCTTTCGGTACGGAGGTGGGTTGTTATCGATTGCTCCTTTGAGTGCTCGATTTAATTTCCCGGTGCTCATTCGAGTCAGTCCTTGCTTAAAGATGGACTGAGTCAAGTTAATCAGCTTGCGAACGTTGCGTCCTGTTTTAGCTGTTAAAATGGCAATGGGCGAATGTCTCATTGACGGAAAATTGTGCATCAGATATTCCGCCCATTTTTCGGTGGTCATCTCCTTTTCTGTGGCCAAGTCCCATTTGTTAACCACAAAGATGCACGGCTTGTGGTGCTTTTTAATTTCATCCACAAGGTTTTTGTCGACTCGAGAAATCGTTTTCGTGGCGTCGAAGAACATTAACACCACGTCAGCTCGGCGAATACTTCGTTGAGCTCTCACGAGTCCGTAAAATTCGATGTCGTTGGCAAGGCTCTTTTTCTTGCGGACTCCTGGAGTGTCAATGGCAACAAAAGCATGTCCGTCGACGTTAAATCGGATGTCGATGCTGTCTCGAGTCGTTCCCGCAACTTCGCTTACGATGACTCGTTCTGTTTCAGCCAGCTGATTAATGAACGTGCTTTTGCCCACGTTGCGACGACCGACGATGGCCAAACGCATTTCAGGCGTTTCGATCATCGTTGCTCCGTCAGCCGTTTCTTCTTCCATCGCTTCTGGAAGGTGCTCAACGATGCTATCGAGCAGGTCTTGGCGGTTGCGGTTTGCTTTGACGCTGGTGATCACTTGAGGCATACCAGCCAAGGCTAAAAACTCGGGAGCTTCTAAGTCCAGTTTGTGACCGTCACACTTATTGACGATCATGACCATGGGCTTTTGAATTTTACGAAGTCGAGTGGCCACTTCTTGATCGAGCGGCGTGACTCCTGCTTTCGCGTCGACCACAAACAGCAGCAGGTCGCATTCGTTGAGCCCCATTTCGATCTGGCGTTCGATATCGTCTGACAGGTCGTCACTGTCGACAATTCCAATTCCGCCAGTGTCGACGAGTTCAAAGTAGCGGTTTTTTTCGTTGACGATCCAGGTGACTCGGTCCCGAGTGACTCCTGCCGTGGGGTCGACCACGGACAACAGTTTTCCGGCAACCCAGTTAAGAATGGAACTTTTTCCAACGTTGGGCCGTCCCACGATGGCGACTTTGGGAATGCCCATTTCTGCCTGCTGCTTTCTGTTGATTTTTTTCGAGAGGAAAATGATATCGTTTTGATGCTGAACGAAATTGACACCATCAAAATGAAATTGGAATCTGTTGAGCGACACTGTGTGTGGTTGAGTGACGCTGTGTGGTTGAGCGACACCGTATGGTTGAGTGTCGCTGTATGTGGTTGAGCGACACCGTGTGTGAAGGCAGCTTCTATCTGATTGATCGCAAGTTCGTCAAGAAATCCGCCCGCCGCTGGGCCACGCATTCTCACGAAGGTTTGCCAATTCGAAAGCAGCCTGACTATGTTTCCCGAAAATTATGCCCGTTTCAGCCACATATCATACAGAAAATATCTGTTTTTCGCCCGACCGGGCTCTTTGAATGGTGCCTGAACTCTCCAGCGGCCAAACCAGAGCATTCACAGGAACAGTGTCTTTTGGTGTTTTGGCAGCCGGGCAATTTTGCCGTTTGCTTCGGTGTTCCGCTTTGGCACTCAAGGGGCTTTGGGAAAGATCCGGCGGGGTGATGGCTGCGTCACTTGCTTGATTGGACGCTCAAACCACGCCTTTGTTGGCCCGAAAACACTCATCTGCCATACAAATTCCATCAACCCCGAATTTTCAAAATCCCAGCCCCGCATTCTGGTCTTGCTGCCATTTTGAATTCAAAGGTAAAACACAGTCGATCGTTTGCTAACTGCTGTTGAGACCGAAGATGTGGTGTTCTGAATGTCAAGCCGATGTATCGCCTTCTCCTGATGCGGCAAGCAGCTGCGGCCGGTGTGGAGGCCGATTAAGAATGTCGGGAGACGCGACAATTCGAGAAGCTCGAGATATCATTTCTCGCTGGTCTTCTGGCGATATGCTGGATCGCATTACGGCTCTTCCGTCGATTCCTGAAATGAGTAGCGCGAGTGCTCTCGCGGCTCAGCCAGCTGCCACTGGCACGGCTGCCCCGAACGCCTTGATGGACGACGATTCCAAGAAACAGAGTTCCGATTTCAATGACGATCAGGAATCAGGTCAGCATCAGGCGGAACAGAATTTCAATGGTTCAGATTCACAAGATGAATCTCAAGAAGACACAAAATCAATTTTGGCCGACCTAGACCGGTTGGCTCGACAAGCGAACCTGACACCTGACGACGCACAGGACACAGACGGTCCATCGGCTGCCTATCTGAAGCTTGCCGAAATCGAACGACCGAACCGCAAACAAGCGACCGTTGATGTCACCGATTTGTTGTCAGATGAACCAGTGAGCTCAGAAGCTCAGCCAGCGACATCTGCAGAAACAAATCCGCAGGACAATGAATCGACAGCCGCACAAGTTCCCCCGAAAGGTGCTGTGTCAGTTTCATCGGATCAAGAATCTCACCAAGACGATGCTTTCGCCAATGCTCCGTCTTTGGGTTCGCTTCTGAAACAATCCAATTCTTCTTCGGTTGGTCAGCTGGCGTGGAAAATCGATGCTGAAAAAGTGTCTGATCCGGCACAACAGCAGGAGCCTGAAACGCAGCAGCAAACAGACCGTTCGGCTGCTGCTGCCGTCGCTTCGAATTCAGCCGCTACGAATGAATCGTTACATTCGGAACCATCGTCGCAACTACGAACAGCAACGAAGCAAACAAAGATTGAATTAGATTCCGAAGGTGAGTCGGAGTCTGGAGAAGGCCCCGTAAATTTCACCGCTTCGGACCAGGTGGCTCAGAATCCAGCAGCAGCTGGTATCTCGACCACGAATCCTGAAGAAGCAGGCGACCATCAGCCGATTTTGCCAATGCAAGGCAGTGATAACGACTCATCAAGCATTCAATCAGGGGCAGCCAGCAACAAGCGAGTTGCTCAGTCTCGGAAAGCTCAGCGTCGTAAACAACATCCTCGCAAACTGAAACAAGCAGCGTCTGCCCGAGGCGACGATGATCAAAAGGGAATGAACACCGTGAGTCGTAAGTACCGAATCGACAATCCAAACCCTGAATCTGGTGAACCCGCTCTGGCGAGCCAGCAACAAGGCGCTGCATCAGCCAGCAGTCATTCCAATTCCACTGGTCGACGATTCCGAATCGACAGTGCGGAATCAATGGGGGATACGCTGGAAACCGGCGATTCCCGAGTTCGCACTCAGGGCCGATCGCGACAGCGCTACATCGATGAAGCTCATGGCACTGCGATTCGAGGGCCTCACTTCGAAGTTGTTGGGAAAAAACGTTCCAACATGGCTTCAATCACCGGCCAGTTTCTTGCTTACTTGGGAGTTCTCGGACTTACAGTTGGCACGGCGATTGTGATCTACGGTCACTTTGGTGGCATGAGCGAATATACGCCTACTGGTTGGCTTGTCACGACTGTCGCTCAAATGATGCTGTTTTTGGGAGTCATCAATTTGGTGTCCGGCGGCATCGAACAAAACAACGAAGACGTCTCAGTTCGCATCAATACTTTGGGTGAACAATTGATGAGAATCGAACAGGTCACAGAACAGGCATTGCGAGGCCCCAAAATTGCAGCCAGTCGGTATGCTGACCCCGATGCCGTTCCAGAAGAATCAAGAAGCCGAGGCAAGGTTGATGCCAACAAGTAGGCTGGCATAAAACAAACACTGCACACACCAAGCAAACGCTTCCTGTCTGATTCAGACACGAAGCGTTTTTTTACGCGCTGGCAGCAGACAAATTTCTGCAGCTGCGCCAGCTGTTTTGAAATCAGCACCGATTTCAGCACAGTGTGGCCA
>CAYTUE010000024.1:34244-40504 GCA_964441085.1 uncultured Planctomycetaceae bacterium | reverse complement strand
GTGTGGCCAGCAGCTTAAAAAAGATTCTGCGTGCTGGGCATGCAGTTCGGTGACTCAGTTGTTAATCTGCAACGTGATTGTTTCCTTTGTTTTCCATGAGAGTCACCGTGTCGACGATCTTTTCGAAAATCATCAATCGTGAAATTTCTGCAGACATCGTTTACGAAGACGACGTGTGCTTAGCGTTTCGTGATGTGAGCCCTCAAGCACCCGTTCATGTGCTGTTGATTCCCAAGAAGCCGGTCGTGTCGCTGGATGATTTCAACGAAACAGACACTGAACTGGCCGGACACCTTATGCTGAAGGTTCCTGAAATCGCCAGCCTTCTGGGTTTAACCAACGGATACCGAACTGTGATTAACACGGGTGAAGAAGGCGGACAATCGGTGTTCCATTTGCACATTCATATCTTGGCGGGCAGAAACCTAGCGTGGCCTCCCGGTTAATTGTGTGGGCGACTCGCTTGGCCTACAAACCGTGCTGTCGCACCAATGGAATCCGTTTCCCCCCTTCCTTTTCAGAACACCTTCCCATGAAACCTGCCTACCTGATCGGGGTCTGTTTATTTTCGATTTGCCACGCTTCGTTTGCTTTCGCCTTAGACGAAGCACCGTCTCCCGGCACAGCAATGACAATTCGTGCTACACAGTTCTTGGACAGTCTACCGGATGATCTCAAGGCGAAAGCGACCTTTGAATACGACGACCCAGAACGGCAAAACTGGCACTTCATCCCCAAAGATCGGCCAGGAGTCGGGCTGTGGGATCTGGAAGGTGATGCGTTATCGGCCGCAGAAAAATTTGTTTCAACAGGGTTATCAGCAGCGGGCTATGAAACAATTCTGAAGGTGCGCAGCCTAGAGGAAGTCTTGTACCTTTTTGAAAAAGGAGAGGAACAGGTCCGGCGAAAAAAACGTCATCCTCATAAGTATTCCATTTGCATTTTTGGAACTCCAGCAAAGACAGGAACGTGGGGTTGGAGATTCGAAGGGCATCACATCTCCTTAAACTACACAGTGAAGGATGGCACGATCGTCAGCAGTACTCCCGAATTTCTGGGAGCCAGCCCTGGCCTTGTTCAAGCGGGCCCCGGCAAATCTTTGCGAGTTCTCGGAAGGCGAGAAGACTTAGGACGTCAGATTTTGAAAACGTGTCCTGCAGAGAAACAAAGCGTGTTGTGGATTTCAAAAAAGCCGCCGCGAGAAATCCGAGGCCCTGGCGCGGCTCAGCCGATGACTGGTGAAGCTCAAGGTCTGAAGTATTCAGAAATGACAGTTCAACAACAAAAACTGTTAAAAGACCTATTGGCCGAATACTTGAAGGCCGTGCCAGTTACAGTGGTTAAGAGTCGCATGCAAACGATCAACGAATCGGGTATGGACAACATCACCTTTGGATGGTGGGGAGGCTCGGAACTCAACGAACCTCATCACTACGTTGTGCAGGGAACAACGTTTGTGATTGAATACAATAATACGCAAAACAAAGCGAACCACGTGCATAGCTTTTGGCGTAATCTCGGTGGCGACTTCAACCTGCCTGCTGAATAATGTGTGCCCACTGAATCGTGTGTGCTTGCGGAAGCCGCAGAATGTCTTTGTGTCCGTGTTGTTTGATAGCCTTCATGAAATAGGATCGATATTGTGAGCGTTTGGAAGTACGTTCGAAAAGCGTTGGTTCGTCCTTTGAATCTGGCTGTGATCGCGGTGGGTGTGGGGGTCACAGCAATCACTGGGCAATGGGAAATTGGCTTGCCGTTGGTCATTGCATTGGATGCTGTGTGGCTGGGCTTCGCGGCCAATAACCCCAAATTCCAGCAGTATGTCGATATCCAAGAACACAAACTGGTGAAAGCCGACGACGCTCTCGAAACTCAGCGGCGAATGAGAATGATGCGCGCATCGTTGCCTCGCACACTGCAACGACGATTCGAACGACTGAAGGAACAGTGCGATATCGTTCGATCTGTCACAAAAGAATACCGAGACGCCAATCGCAACCTGCTGCCATCATTAAACGATGATGAACAGGTCGGGTTGGATCGACTGATGTGGCTGTACCTTAAGCTCATCTACGCAGAACATTCACTGAATCGATATTTTGATTCCACGTCAATCGATTTGATTCAACGTCAGATTCACAAGACGGAAACTCGACTCAACAAAGAACTGTCAAAACCAGAAGACCAACAGCAAAACCGCATTGTTCAGATGCTGCAGGCAAATCTGAAGTCGAGTCACGAGCAGAGTGCCACGTTTGATTCAGCCAAAGCGAGTTACGAATTGGTACTGCTCGAACAAAAGCAGTTGGAAAACCAAATCACGACAATGCAAGACGTTGGGATTCATAAAGGAGATCAAGCAACCTTGTCTGCCGATGTGGATACTGTCGTAGAAACAATCCAAGAATCAGAAAAGGCTCTTACCGGTTTAGAGTTTGTCACTGGATTTTCATCGTTCGAAAACGAACCGATTCCGGAAATTGTGAGTCGTCGGCAACGACTGACAGCACAGTAAATCCTACGTCACTTTATTTTCGCTGAGTCCACTTTCACTTTACGCTTCATGTGTCACCAATGCATTCTGCTGTTCGTGCGCAGCGAGCGACTGTGTGGCGAACAACCGTGCGGCGAACAACAGTGCAGCGAACAACTGTGCGGCGAGCGAGTGACCAGCGAAGCATCTTTTCCTGTCGGCCTGTCTTTACCAACAGAACATTCTGAAACACAATCGAACCATGCAGATCATTCCTGTCATCGATGTCCTTGATGGGCAGGTGGTTCATGGACGGGCGGGCCAACGAAAAACGTATCAGCCCATTCAAAGTCGCCTCCTTAAATCAACCGCCCCACGAGAAGTGCTTGCTGCGTTGTTTGAAATCGTTCCATCGAATACTGCTTACGTGGCTGATTTGAATGGTTTGATCAATGGTGACGTGCAAACAAACGTCTTGAATCAGTTAGCAAATCAGAAAACAAATTTGCTGATCGACGCGGGCATTCGTTCGCCGGCCGATGTCGATCGGCTGCCAACCGGAGATCATGTGCAGTTGGTTTTGGCGTCGGAAACAATTCCTTCAGTGCAGGTCTTGCAGGAAATCGTCCAACGCTATCCGAAGCGGCAATTTGTCTTCAGTTTTGATTTGATCGATGGGGCCATCAAATCTGTCATTCCCGAATGGAAGCAGATGCCGATTACAAAACTTGCTCGCAGCATTTGGGATCTTGGCTTAGCAAACTGGATCGTGCTTGATATCAAATCAGTCGGCATGGCGACGGGACCGACTACTGTTGAAATGTGTCAACAATTGAAGTCGAAATTTTCAGACTGCCAAATCATCACCGGTGGTGGCGTTCGTGATCGAAGCAACTTACAAATCTTAAAGCAAATCGGTGTGTCATCCGTTCTGCTCGCAACAGCGTTGCACGATGGAAGTATCACACCAGCAGATTGCGTCAGCGTTCTGTAATGGAATCGTGAATCAGAACGCGACAAAACGCCTGCTGCGAATCAATATTGACCACAGCGTACTACGGTCTTACGGCGGCTCGGACAGGAGAGTGAGTGAGCGCACTTTCGATTTCAGACATGACAAGTTCTGCCGTAGTTTCTGGATGCAGCGGTCTTCTCGATTCCGATGCAGGAAGTGGCGGCGCGGGTTTCATAATGGCAGGACGACTGAGTGCGTATCCTTGAGCCAAGTCAAAGCCCAGTTCAGTACACGCACAAATTGTGGTTTCGTCTTCCACTCCTTCGGCAACAGTGATCACTCCTTCGTTGCGAATGCTGGTGACGATCGACCGAAACAGCTTCAGTCTTTGATCAGACAGTGCCATGACCTCACGAATCAATGACGCATCAAACTTGATGTAGTCTGCAGACGCTGAAACCAGTTCACGAATACGAGCCACACCGGCTCCAAAATCGTCAAACGCCAACTTGACTCCGCAGTCTTGAAGTGCCCGCTGGAGGTAGCGTACCGTGCGAGGGTCCATGACGGCACATTCGTGAATTTCTAGTACAAGTTGCCGATCAGGATATTGGCTACTGAGCTCCGCCATTTGTGGGACAACTTCATCCAGTAACTTTTCGTTTGGATGAGTATTCAAAAACAGCGGCTGTCGGCTGGGCAGGCAAACAGAATGAGCAGCCCCGAGTTCTCGACAAAGCATCGAAAGTTCAACTTCACGCCCGAAGGCTTCAGCGACTTCGAACATAGCCCCCGGCGTACTGACTCCTTCGACCGTGCTTCTGGCCAAATACTCATAGCCATAGACGGCTCGATCGCTCAGCCGATGAATGGTTTGAAAGCAGGGTTCTAACTGGCGGTCTCGAATCAATTCGGTGAGCGCGTGAGAACCTTTTTGCTGAGATTCGAGCTGAAACTGAAGTGTCTTATGACTTGTGTGAGCGTGGTCGAGTGGTTGCTGGCGACGACCGACTCGCAAATGCACTGTGCCAATTTCGATCCAATCACCATCTCGAAGCAACGTGTCTTCTCTGACCTTTGTTCCGTTAACAAACGTCCCATTTGTGCTGTCGTAGTCGCTTAAGTAAACGTCTGTGCCACGCTGAACAACACAAGCATGTAGCCCGCTCACAACAACATTGGGAATGGTGAGTTCCAGATCAGGTCGCCTTCCGATGCGAAATGGGCTTCGGCTGATTTCAATCGACTGCATGGATTCACCGGATGATAATTGTCCACTCAGTGTCCAAAGCTCGGCTGATTCCTTCATCTCAAAACGAGACGCATTCGACGGCGGCATAGTGTTTTCTCGATGTTACCAGTGAATAAGGGCATACATCCGAGATCATCGATTTACCGATTTCAATCGATGAATCGAATTGTTGAGATGGAATGGATTATGCCCCGTAAGCAAAGATAGCGATACACGGTTCGAAAAAAGAATCGTGCCTAGCCCTCGCTGTTCGTTGGTATCGCCAAGGTCTGGGGGGAAACCATAGCCGAAGCCATGTAGCGGGCTGGAATGCGGAGTTTCCCGCTCCAATGGTCTGCAAAATCGGCAAGGCCGCTAATACTTGCGAAAAATAATGAAAGCGCTGCGGTGATGATCCCCCCCCAGCGATCACTTCTGTTGCAGTTCAAATTGAATTGATTCTTTTAACATTGGATACTGAAATTCAAACCCGAGTTGTTCTAGCCGCTGTGGGACAACTTTCGCACTTGCAAGCAACAGATCATCCGCCATTTCACCAAGAGCCAATCGAGCAAGCAGCCGAGGCACGGGGATCAGTGTTGGTCGCTTCAAGACTGATCCTAACGTCTTGGTAAATTCGCGGTTTGTCACTGGCATCGGACTCACGGCATTCACAGCACCGCTCACCTGACTATGGGAAGCACAAAAACTGAAAACTCGCACGAGGTCGTGTAACCCAATCCAGCTCCAATACTGTTTTCCTGAACCAACAACTCCCCCCATTCCCATGCGAAATGGCAGCAGCATCTTTTGAAGTGCTCCGCCATGTGGCGACAGCACGACTCCGATTCGCACCTTCACGACACGCATTCCCAACTGGCTTGCAGCATCGGCGGCAGCTTCCCATTGCATACTGACATCAGGCAAGAAGCCTGTTCCTGCAGCCGCATCTTCTGTCAAAACTTCGTCGGCTCGATCACCATAAAACCCAATGGCGGAAGCACAAATGAACGTCTTGGGACGGTTGGAAATCTGCGCAATCGAATTCACCAAACCCGCAGTGCCTTTCACTCGACTGTCACGTATCTTCGCCTTCTGCTGTTTGTTCCACCGGCCTGACGCAATGCTTTCACCAGCCAAATGAATCACAGTGTCAACGTCATTGAGACGATCAGGATTAAGTAATCCGGTTTCAGGATCCCACACGATCGTATTGGAATCTTTTCCCTTGCTGCTGCGAGAAATCGCAACGACCTTCGCGCCATCTGCTTGAAGAGAGTTGGTTAAAGCTGTTCCAACCAAACCTGATGCTCCACTGATCGCAATGGTGGAACCTTCAAAAGAATGAGATTCAGAATTTGGCATAAGTTGAACAGTAAGACAAAGAGGTCGGTTGTGAAAACCAGTCTCGGCACCGCTTGGGGAAACCGTTTCGACGGGTTACGAATGGGCAAGTGACAGCCGAAAAGCAAGATTCTGCCGAAATGCGTCAGAAATCTGACACTGCCAAGCAGCTGATCCATCCCTTGAGATCGTAGTTCGTTGGGCCCAAAATTCATCTCGCAATCGACATTCATTCCCCGAATTCAGCCGCATTGGAA
>CAYTUE010000024.1:30467-34144 GCA_964441085.1 uncultured Planctomycetaceae bacterium | reverse complement strand
AACGAAAATCAGTGGATGAGCAGAAAGTGAAATCGATCGCAGAACGTCTTGTCTCGCGATATTTTGAGCACCAGCACCAGCACCAGCACCCCATGTCTCCCCACTATCAATGCTGATACCAGCCCGGCTGGTTTTTGAACGATGACTGACTGTGAATGGGCCATCTCCTGTTGGCCGTGTTTCACCGCCCAATACAGCTTTCCCAAATTACCAAACCGTGCATTTTGCCAGCCGAATTAGGCTTTCCCGTGCCACGGCAAGACCAACTGGTGACTCATTCAGCAAAAAGCGTTAAGATGTGAATCTTGAAGGTGTTCTGCAAAACAGTTGCTTCGGCCAGTTTTTCTTGTCGATCGATCCTGTGGAACGGGTTGCTCTCGCAATCGCCAAGGCGTCTCGCAATCAAGTGTGAATGATCGCGTGAAATTGAAAACGACAACGTAGAGATACCTAGTGACCGAACCACGCAAAAAGACATTTCTTGAACGGAATGACCGATGGGGGCATGGTATGTCTCTGTGGGTTGTTGCCGCAGTCGCATTTGTGCTTCCCTTGATGGCATACTCGTTGAAAGACATCCGTCTTGAAAACGACGTTGCTGGCTGGTTGCCCAAAAATGATCCTCAGGCCAAAGTGCTTGCATGGTACGAAGATCTTTTCCCTTCGAAAGATCGCGTTTTAGTGTCGTGGGATGGG
The DNA here is from genome assembly GCA_964441085.1 of uncultured Planctomycetaceae bacterium. Classification (GTDB taxonomy): domain Bacteria; phylum Planctomycetota; class Planctomycetia; order Planctomycetales; family Planctomycetaceae; genus Fuerstiella. The sequence continues at coordinate 33,448 of CAYTUE010000024.1, read as the reverse complement.
GCCAATCTGACGGACAGTCGATTCGAGCGACTGCAAGGAATTTTAGAGGGGGTTCGACCAGCAGGTTCTGGCCCATCAACAGATAAAGAGGGCGGTTCGGCATACATTTCGGAAGTGACGACACCCAGCGACGTGCTGTCGCGAATGCTGAAACGCAAAATTCCCTTTGAGACCGCATTGGATCATTTGGACGGAGTTCTCATCGGCCAAGGTTCGCTAAAAATTCGTCTCACAGACGCAGGCCGGTCTCGTGGCGAATACATGCAGCGAGAAATTCTGCGAGTTGCCAATCAGGAACTTCAACTGAATGCTGTTTTTGTCGAAAGCTTCTTGTCTCCACCCAATGGTGACAACATTGCGGATGATGACGCAGACGCACTGAGACTCAACGATCAGTTGAACGAATGGGTTCGCGAACGACCGTTATACGATCTGCAGTTGGAATGGCCCGGAATGGGACGAAATCCTGCGATTCAAGACCGCTTGATTGCAGAACTGAAAAAATTGGAAGCAGCTGGTTCGGGGGCAACAACAGCCGGTAAGCCGTGCATTGACGAAATTTTTCAGGTGCCAGGTTCGATCGCAGCCGTTGCAGTTGCTTTGTCTGAAGCCGGCATCGCAGATAAAAAAGAAGCCGTCGCTGCCATCCGTCGAGCTGTCGCAGATGCAGGAGTGGACGCCGACGCGGTGCGTTTAGGTGGTCAACCTGTTGTCAGTGTCGCATTAAATTCTGCCGTTGTTGAAGCAGCATGGAATCCCATTCATTCCGTCTATAACCTTCCCAAGCGGTCACCCATTATTCTGTCTGTTTTGGTCACTGTTGTCCTGTCGTTTGTCATGCTGGGCAGCCTGCGACTGGCAACCTTGGTTCAGGTGGTGTCGTTCTTTACAGTCACCGCTGCTGTTGCCGTGATCCCGCTGTCTGGGGGCACCATGAATATGGTGTTGGTCGTGATGCCCACCTTGTTGGGTGTGCTGACCACGTCGGCCGCCATTCACTTGGCAAACTATTGGAAACATTCTGGCATCAACGATAGTCGGAAGTCTGTGTTTGCGGCTGCTCGCACAGCATGGCTTCCGTGTGCGTTAGCTGCTGGCACAACGGCCATTGGCTTAGCATCGTTGGTTGCAAGTAATTTGGTTCCCGTCAAAGATTTCGGACTTTATTCTGCTTTAGGTTGCGGCATTTCCTTCTTTGTTGTGCTGTATGTGCTGCCATCTTTGATGTTGTACTGGCCTGCCACTCCTCCCAATCAAGAAAAGCTGGAAACAGGGCATTGGAGAAAACTGGGAGTTTGGTTGGCGAGAAACCGAATCGCCGTTTCCAGCCTGTGTTTGCTTGCCACGGCAGCAGCTGGTTGGGGACTGTGGCAGTTCCAAACCGAAACCAAGGTGATCCGCTACTTCCCTCAAGAGAGCCGGTTGGTGCAAGATTATACGTTCTTGGAAGAAAAGCTTTCGGGTGTGATTTCCATCGACACGATTGTCAAGTTCGACGAAGACGCTCAACAAAAGATGTCCTTTGTGGAACGAGCACGCAAAGTGCTTGAACTCCAACAGGAAATTCGCGAACACCAAGAAATTAGCGGAGTCCTGTCTCTGGCATCGTTTCTTGATCTGCGAGTTCCTGATGAAAAAATGTCTCGAATGGAACGGTTCAAATTGAATCGCGCTAACCAAAAAATTAGTCAAGAAATTCGTAAGCGACTCACAGGCGAAAAAGCTGATACAGATGGCATCAGTTCCATGATCGCTGTCGCGAAAAACCCGGCCGATTGGACGGCTGATGGCGACCGAAAATTGAACCGAGCCGGCGATGAAATCTGGCGAATTACGGCTCAAACATCAGCACTGTCTGAAGTTGATTTGGGCATTCTTATCGACGACATGAATGCCATTGCCAGCAGTCACCTGCGAAAGGTAAAGAGCCCCTTTACCGGACACACCGTCACAGGGCTGGTTCCTGTTTTTCTGAGAACCCAGCACGCTGTTTTGGAAAGCTTGATTCGAAGTTTTGGAGCCGCGTTCCTAATCATCGCCATTGTGATGATGGGGCTGCTGCGAAGTCCCATCGCAGGCTTGTTCACAATGATTCCGAACCTGATGCCCGTGATCCTTGTGTTTGGACTTCTGTCATGGCTGAATTTAAAAGTTGACATTGGCACCATGATCACTGCGTCGGTTGCCTTAGGAATCGCAGTCGATGGAACTCTTCACTTACTCACATGGTTTAAGCAATTGGTGAAAGATGGTCACGAAGTCGAAGACGCTGTGGGCTTGGCGTTAGAACACTGTGGACCCGCCATGTGGCAAACCAGTTTGGCGATTGGAGTCGGCATGTTAGCTTTGCTGCCCGCCGAATTGCTGTTGGTCAGCCGATTCGGATGGATGATGGCGGCCTTGATCTTCGCAGCGATGATTGCTGACGTTGTCTTTCTTCCCGCCCTGTTAGGTGGCCACCTTGGCAGACTGATCAAAGCTGCGATGGACAATGAGGAACGGGAAGAAGCGTCGTCGCCCGATGTCGACACTGTCCCATTAAGCACCAAAGCAGCAAGCACCTTGAAGGGCGTTGCCGCCTTACGAGACGTCAGCTAACAGACCTGTTTTTTTTTGCAGGTCTCGTGAAAGCTTGTGTGGCCACGTGCTTCTATTCTGGCATTTCGACAAGGTTCGTCTGTTTCGCAAAACGCTGGTGTGCTCAACAGCACAGGGTAGATTCGAGAAAGTGCGAACAGAACGCGGTGTGAATTTAATACGGTGCGAACTTAATACAGTGCGAATTTAACACGGTACATTGATCCGTTTATGAATCGGTAGCAGCACCAGAAGAAGAATGGCTGCTGCCTTGACCGTCACCGGTCTGACTGTTGGCGTTCTGATTATTAGCATTCTGACCGCCGTTCGGCGAATCGCCTCGCTCAGAATTTCCAGCTGCTCCTTTGCCACGCCGTCGACGACGTCGTCTGCGTTTTTTCCCT
>CAYTUE010000024.1:23886-30367 GCA_964441085.1 uncultured Planctomycetaceae bacterium | reverse complement strand
GCGGTGGTCGATGCTTCTGCTTCCGTCGTTGCGACAGCATTTGATTTTTCGTCTGATGTCGAAACAGAATCAGCAGCAACTGAATCGGCTCCCGTCGTTTCCTTGCCGGTTCTGTCTCCTTCTCGCCGTCCGCCTCCTTTCCCTCGACGCCTTCGTCGCCGCTTGCGTTTTCGTCCGGCACCATCTGCATCCGTTGGCGAACCCGTTCGAGCAGCCGGAGAACTGTTGCCAGAATTCGGCGTTCGGTTGCTGGTTGTTTGAGAACCGGTTGTTTGAGAACCAGTGCTTTGTGAAGCAGAAGACGCCTCACCTTCAACTTCGATTCCTATTCCAAAATCTTCGCTTTCGGAGTTCGTTTGTGCTCCCTGAGACTTTGATTCGCCGTCTTCGTCAACCTCTGTGCGTAAATAAGCTTTTCCTCGACGAGGCTTCGCTGCTTTGATCGCGAGTTCTTCGTCGGTGGGACCGACAGGCATCAAGTGTTTTGGAATGTCTTCCACCAGCTCTTCCGCAGTGGGAGTGATGTCTGCTTCTGTTTGGTAAGACACAAAGGATTCGATGTCGAATGAACGAATCCGATCGGTTTGCTGAAGCTGCATCATCGTCGATTCGCCCGTGCAACGGCATGCTCGAGCCGTAATGCGTCCCGGAAGACGCACCGTTCGATCACATTCCGGACAACGCCAAAGACGTAAAATCCGCTGATGATGCTGTTTCATGGGCCCCTTGATGACATTCACCTTTCCGTTTGTGTTGTAAGACCTACGTTCTGCTTTCGCGTCACTGTATTTGACACGCAAAACCGTTTTGACACGAAACCGTTTTGACACGCAAAATACCAAACATCACGCTTTTCAGCCAGAACTGGCACTGCCGAAAATCACGCGCTTAGGGAAGTGTAGTGAAAAGCTGCTCATATGCCGAACGACTGATGAAAAATCCAAGTCAGATCGTCCTGCGAACAGCCAACGTGAATGGCAATGATCGGGCACAGACAACGTCTCAGTCGTGATTGATTCCTTTCAAACTCACTGAGTCATCGATCGAGATCACAGCGAGCACTCTTTGGGATTGCCGCTTGAGAGATTTCTCCAATGAATCGGGAACCGATGGCCTGCCATTCAGGCTTTCCGTTCCCTGTTTCATACCGTTCCACTCCGCATCTTGGCTGGTTTTCGTCCACATGCCGTCGAGATCCCAATTGGCCGGATTTGCTCTTTTTTTCGCCACTGCCTGTTTCCATTTTGCGTGAGATTGTTGCGTGAAATTGATGCCCGATATGAACGAATTGATTCGTGACCTGTCTCACGCTGGATGCTCTCGGAGAAGCAAACTTTGAACTCTCTCTGATTCTACGCATAACTTTAACATTTCCTTCACATTCAAAAAGGAGACTTCCGCCCGTAACGCTTTGAATCACTGTCTGTTTTCGAACAAAGGCCACGTTTAATGTCTGCTACTCGCCGTGCTTTTTTGCAATCCGCAGCGTCGTTTTCGATCGCGGCGTCGTTCCACAGCTTTCTGGGAAGAGTTGCTTCGGCTGGCAACGAATTTCGAGCCACTGGGTATGGTCCGCTTCGTCCCACGGCAGACGAAACCACTGGCATAAAACTGCTGAACCTACCAGAAGGATTTTCATACCGTTCTTTTGGTTGGACGGGAGACCTGATGGCCGACGGAAATCCGACTCCCCCCGATCACGACGGGATGGGAGTCATTGCAGATGATCAAGGCATCCTGACGATTGTTCGGAACCATGAAATCAGCTCCTTAAAGGTTCCATTCGGATCAGAAAATATCCAGTACGACGGCAAAGCAGGCGGAGGCTGTGCGGCGCTGAAATTTAACAGCAAGACGGGCGAATGGCTTGAATCTCGCCCCGTCCTTGCGGGAACTGTGAAGAACTGTGCCGGAGGCCCAACTCCTTGGGGCACATGGTTATCCTGTGAAGAATCGGTTTTGGGACCGGGCAGTAAAGATGACGGAGAAGTCTTAGATTTCGAACAAGAACACGGCTGGGTCTTTGAAGTTGATCCAGCCAACCCGACCACTCCAGTGCCTTTAAAAGACATGGGGCGTTTTGTTCACGAAGCTGTGGCGATCGATCCCCAAACAGGCTTCGTCTACGAAACAGAAGACCGGAAATCTGCAGGCTTCTATCGCTTTCTACCACACACGCCCGGTAAGTTGGCGGATGGAGGCCGCCTGCAAATGCTGAAAGCCGCAGGAATCACAGACCTTCGCAAAGGTCTGAAAGTCGGCCAAACATTCGATGTCAGCTGGGTCGACATTGAAGACGTACTGCGTCCTCACAGCGAAGCATCTCGCCCCACTGACAAAGACGATGGCGACTGTCACGGTGTCTTCAGCCAAGGCAAGGCTCAAGGAGCAGCCACGTTCGCTCGCCTAGAAGGCTGCTGGTTTGGAAACGATCGAGTGTACCTTGATTCCACCAGCGGCGGAGACAAAGGCACGGGACAGATCTGGGAATACAACCCTCGAGAAGAACAGTTAACTTTGATCTTTGAATCGCCATCAGCCGCCGTACTGGACAGTCCAGATAATCTGACTGTGAGTCCTCGAGGCGGCATTGTGCTGTGCGAAGATGGCGAGGTACTGCCTCATCGAATTCACGGACTGACTCCTGATGGATCCTTGTTTACTTTCGCCGAAAACAACGTGGTGTTGAATGGCGAACGAAACGGGTTTCAAGGTGACTTCCGAGACCAAGAATGGGCGGGAGCCACTTTTTCTCCCGACGGCCAGTGGCTGTTTGTGAATGTGCAAACGCCCGGAATGACATTGGCGATCACCGGACCTTGGGGTGAAGGACGACTTTAGCCGCCACGCCATGCCACACACACACCACGTGGTAACCCGCCACAGATTGTCGCTGAAGCTTAGCTCGGTGCCTCTCACAGCAAACCTGAACCACTGTAACAAACCTGAACCACAGTAACTTTGTTTAACAATTTTTTTTGTGACAGAACCGGTTCCACTCAGGAACAAAACACCTGTCAACCTTTTTAATGTTGATTGAAAGAGTGAAAGTGAAACACCTACGTAAACGCGAAGCCGGATTCACATTGATTGAGCTGCTGGTTGTGATCGCAATCATTGCCATTCTTGTTTCACTGCTGCTACCAGCCGTGCAACAAGCACGAGAAGCAGCAAGAAGAACACAGTGCAAAAACAATCTCAAGCAACTTGGGCTGGCTTTGCACAACTACCATGACATCTACAATGTCTTCCCACTGGGTGCCTACTCGGCCATCGACGACGACATGGGCCACGACGACGACGGATATGGCTGGGCGACGATGTTGCTTCCGTATCTTGAGGAAACAAACCTGTACAACCAGCTCCCGATCACTTATGGCGACGGTGATAGCACTCCTGCAAACTTTGGAATCCACGAACGATACTTCGCTGCAAATGGAACCATCCTGCCTGGTAGCGATCAGCCGTTGACTGCTTTCCGTTGTCCATCATCAACCTTGCCAGCAGTCACTGGACCTTTCACAGTTCCTTGCCAAGATCGTCCGGGTTCACCATGTTCTGGCTTGAATCTTACGATCACCTTTCAGGACTTCCAAAGAGGTCATGCGACGTCTGACTATAAAGCGTCAGCGGGGGCAATCGATCGAGGAATGTTTTTGCAGCTGAAAGACGACGTTGGAGGTGGAACTAGGATTCGAGACATTACCGATGGCACCAGTAACACCATCGCAATCGGTGAGGCATCTTATATTCGATCCGACGGACAATGGGGCGTGTGGATTGGACCGAATGGTTCTGATGAACCTGTTCTTTTCAAAACCGAAGCTCCTTCTTTTATCAACGGCGGCACAACAGTGAATGATATGGCTCATGCGATCGATGACGATTGTGCATTCAGCTTTCACACAGGTGGAGCACAATTTTTGTTCGCTGATGGCTCCGTTCACTTTGTCAGTGAAAACATCGACACCGGTTTTGTTGGCGACGATGACGAAACTGTCAGTGGCACCTATGAACGACTTGGGGTGATCGACGACGGCCAAGTGATTGGCGAATTCTAGGTCAGATCTCGCCGTAAAAATGGCCTGTCACGTTGACTGGAAATGGCAGCTGGTTCTGGAGATCAAGCGAACTCCAGATCCAGTTGCTCGTCATCAGAAGGCCCGTTCATTGGCATCTCGTGATGCCCTCGCTTTTTGTCGTTAACAGTCTGTCGTTAGCAGTCTGTCGTTAACAACCCGACAAGGGAATCGCCAGCCAATGGATGTTTGGTTGGCTTGTTTGTGAAAGCAGACATTCTCTTCAGCATTACATTCATAACCACCCCAGATTCGATCTGGGTTTCCCTTTTATACGGAGCATTGCGTAAACGATGTCTTGTCAATTTCGTACTTGCCTATTCACATTGGCAGCGTTGGTTCTTTCAGGGTGTTCTGGAAACGAGCAGTACCCCACGGCACTTGTTTCCGGAACTGTCACCAGCAATGGGACGCCCGTGCCTGAAGGCACAATTATGTTCAGCCCGATTGCTCAAGGCAAAAAAACGCTGATTGGTAAGCCAGCGACTGGTGCCATTAAGGATGGGAAATTTGTCCTAAGCACTTTTGGAAATGGTGATGGTGCAGTGGTTGGAACGCATGCGGTCATCGTTAAGGGAAAAGAAATCCCACCCGATGATCCTCGCGACATCGAATGGGGCAGAGCACCCAAGTGGGGCAGCACAAGCGAACAGTTCATCGTCGCTGCCAACGTTGAAAATGAGTTTCAAATCGAACTCACTCCTCCACCTCCCAAGAAGAAAAAGCGGAAGAAAAACGACGACGACGAGGATGATGATTAGTCACTTGTTCAGCGGCAGATGAGTGACGTTGCCGCTGACGAAATCAGATTTTAAAATGAACGCCAACGAAAATCATCGTTGGCGTTTTTGCGATTCCAGAAAAGTATCATGAAACAATCATCGTCATCCAACCGGACCACTGTCGCAGATTCACTTCAGGTCACACCGACTGTTGCTGCACAACGGACCACAGCAAAAATCCTGACTGCAATGACGGTTCGTGTTGACGCCGCCTTTTTGGCTTGGTTTCGAATCGCATTCGGTATTGTGATGACGTGTTATGCGCTCAACAGCTTGATCACAGGAGCTGTCCGTGTGATGTACGTGGAGCCAACGTTTCACATCAAGTACTTCGGTTTTCATTGGGTGCCCGTTCTGCCCGGAGTCGGCATGTACGCATTCTTTGTGACTCTTGCAATTTTAGCTCTCTTGATTGCAGTCGGGCTGTGCTATCGATTTGCGAGTATCGCATTCGCCGTTCAGTTCACGTGGCTGTTTTTGATGGATCGCACGTACTATCAGAACCACTACTATCTTGTCACCCTGCTCTCGTGGATGATGGTTCTTCTTCCAGCGGGACGGATCTTTTCTCTTGACGTCTTAGGCAAGCCAGAAAAAGGAATCTCTACTGTTCCTGCATGGATGCTTTGGCTGGTTCGGTTCCACATTGGTCTTCCTTATTTTATGGGAGGGATTGCCAAGCTTGATGGAGACTGGCTGCTGGGACAACCCATGAGAATGACATTGGCGTCCAGAACATGGGTTCCTGTGATTGGACAGTGGATGACCGAAGACTGGATGGTCACATTTTTTAGTTGGGGGGGGATGCTGTTTGACCTTCTTGTCGTTCCGGGATTACTTTGGAAACCAACTCGTCTGTTGGCTTACACGGCTGCTTTAGGCTTCCATTTTACCAACGCGTTTATGTTCACCATTGGTATCTTTCCATGGTTGATGATTGCTGCCACTTTGGTTTTCTTTTCTCCCGGCTGGCCACGACGGGTTCTCACAGGCCGCCGCTTAAAACAACGCCAAGCAACCGCAATTGCTTCCGAAAACCACACGGCAGCGTCTTCGCCAACCCAGAATCAAAAGTCGGGTTTGAGCGTTTCTACGATCGCCATTCTTCTGCTGGTTTATGTGACTTTTCACGCGACTTGGCCGCTCAGATATCTTGTGGCAGACCAGTCTCCAAACTGGACTGAACGAGGTCACTTTTTCGCTTGGCACATGTTGTTGCGAGGAAAGAAAAATGGTCTGCGAATTTTCACCATTGATCGTGAAACAGGAGCCCACAAAAATGTGGATCTCCGCAAGTATCTTGTCCTTCATCAAATGCCAAAGCTTGGGCGAGATCCCGAAAACATTCGCCAGCTGGCCAACGCCATCCACGACGACATTTTCAAAGAATCAGGACGTTGTGTTGAAGTACGCGTGTTTTCATTGGTGTCTATGAACGGCCGCACGCCTCAGTTTATGATCGACCCGCTCGTGGATCTCGGCAAAGAACCCGCCACGCTCGCGATTCCGGATTGGATTGTTCCTTTAAAAGAACCGCTCCGCCGAGACCACTGGAAGCACCCCGTTTTATCATGGGAAGAACGCTTGGGGATCAACGTCAATGAAGTCATGGGGTTTCAA
>CAYTUE010000024.1:19924-23786 GCA_964441085.1 uncultured Planctomycetaceae bacterium | reverse complement strand
GTTCGTCGGCTGGTAGGCTGACTGCAGCCCCGATCCCAGCTACGCCAATGGTTCACTGCGAGGATAGCTGCCGAGAACTTCGAGTCGGTCGGCCATTGCGGTTAACGCCTTCAAGGTTCGTTTTACCTTAGCATCCGTGACGTGTCCTTCGAAATCTAAGAAGAACAGGTATCCCGCTTCGGGGGCTCGCAGTGGAAACGATTCGATCCATGTCAGATTCACTTTACAGGTTTTAAAGACCTCCAAAGCATCCGACAGAGAGCCAGGCTTGTGAGGCACCTGAAGCAAAATGGCGGTGCGGTCTGAACCCGTTGGGAGAGCAATTTGAGCTCCGATGATTGCAAACCGAGTCATGTTGTTGCGATTGTCTTCGATGTTTTCAGCAACAATCGGAATGCCATACTGAGTCGCTGCTTGCTGACTTGCCACAGCTGCTGCCCCAGGCTTGTCGCGAGCAAGCTGAGCTGCTGTTGATGTGCTGGTGACTTCGATTTGACGAGCATTCGGCATGTTCTTTGACAGCCAGTCTCGACACTGCGACAAAGCTTGAGGCTTGCTATAGATTTCTGAAATTTCACTCCGATCACAACGTGCTAACAAATTGTGATGCACTTGAATCTGGACTTCACCGCAAATTCGTAGAGGGAGCCGAGTGAACATATCCAACGTGTCAACAATGCGACCGTCGGTGCTGTTTTCGATCGGCACCAAACCGTAGTCCACGTGACCTCGATTGACTTCTTCAAACACGGTTGCAATGGTGCTGACTGGCACCAAGTCTGCTGAATCTCCGAAACGATTCATGGCTGCTAAGTGAGTAAAACTATAGGCTGGCCCAAGATATGCGACTCGATCCGAACGGACTCGCTGTCGAGCCGCACTTAACAAAGGACGGAACACCGACTTGAGTTCTTCGGCCTTCAAGGGCCCATTGCCCGCCGCATCTAATCGAGCCCAAAGCTGAATATCGTCTTGAACATCAAAAGCTGCGTCTCGAGGGTTTTCTGCGGCGTTGATCGCTTCCAAAGCCGTAGCGACTCGCTCATTTAGCAATTCCACAAGCTGCTTGTCGATCTCTTGCAGGCTTCTTGTTCCAGACTTCTTCGCCGTAGAACTGGGCTTCTTCTTCGCTGCCTTTGTTGCCACTTTTTTGGAAGCAGCTTTTTTGGCTGTTTTTTTTGTTGTCGCTGATTTCTTTTTCGCCATGACAATCTTACTTGCAGATGGGATGCAGCTGTTGAAACCGCACTGATGATGGAGGTGGGGAGTCGACAGTGATAGGCTTAGCCACTGTCGCTGCGATCGTTTCTACACCTAGGAAAGAATGAATTCAAGCAGCCAGAATCAGTCTCAGCCGTCTTCGCCATTCCTGTGCTGTAAAACGGTACTGTGGGGCGATTAGAGGGGCTCGACAACACGCCAATTTGGCATCGGCGGCGTGTGTGCCAAAACGGCGTGTCTGAATCCCATGATGACCCGATTTTCAGCTGCCAGTTTGGCGATTGCATGAAAGCACCTGTTGGTTCAGTGAGACGCAAGATGTTGTCGTGAAACAATTTACGCCATGCAGGTTTTGTTTGGAACGAGAGCTGCAATGTGTCGTTGAGGCTAAAATAACTGCAGGCGGCGTGAATTTGCGATCGACGCGATGCAGGATTCAGCGAAGAGCTGGTTTGTCTTCGATCACGGGCTTGGTATTTCAGTTTGGGTCAGCACAACCGCTTTAATAAACCGATTTCAATCACCAAAAACTCACTCACATTTTACCTATGCAGTTTTCTGCAACAGGTTCTCTTTAAAATCTTCAGGAGTCACAACTCATGTCAGCGTCTGGCGAAAAAATCATCGGCATCGACCTTGGAACCACGAACTCAGTTGTTTCAGTGATGGAAGGTGGTGAGCCGAAGGTCATCGCCAACCAAGAAGGTAGCCGAACAACTCCCAGTGTCGTCGCCTTTACCGGCAAAGGCGAAACCTTGGTCGGTGACCCTGCCAAACGACAGGCTGTCACAAACCCAACCAACACGATCTATTCGATCAAGCGTTTCATGGGACGACGCCACAGCGAAGTTCAAGCCGAAGAAAAGACGGTTCCTTACGATGTGATCGGTGGCGACAGCGATTACGTTAAAGTGAACGTGAATGGCAAAGAACATACTCCCCCAGAAATCAGTGCTCTGGTTTTACGCAAGCTCAAGGAAGCATCAGAAAGCTACCTTGGGCACACCGTCAACAAGGCCGTTGTGACGGTTCCAGCCTACTTCAACGATGCTCAACGACAAGCAACCAAAGATGCTGGTCAGATTGCTGGCTTGGAAGTTTCTCGAATTATCAACGAACCAACAGCTGCGGCGTTGGCTTATGGGCTGGACAAAAAGAACGAAGAAAAAATCGTCGTCTTCGACCTTGGTGGAGGAACGTTCGACGTATCGATCTTGGAAGTCGGCGATGAATTGGTCGAAGTGCTTTCAACCAACGGTGATACTCATCTTGGTGGAGACGACTTCGACGAAGTTCTGATTGACCACATTGCCAGCGAATTCCAGAAGAGCGACAGTATCGATCTTCGTAAAGACCCAATGGCTTTGCAAAGACTGCGTGAAGCTGCTGAAAAAGCAAAGAAAGAACTTTCTTCTGCTCAAACTTCAGACATCAACCTGCCATTCATCACAGCAGATGCCAGCGGTGCCAAGCATCTTCAATTGTCGATTTCCCGAGGCGACTTTGAACGCCTGATCGATCCTTTGGTTGAACGTTGCCGAGGCCCCGTGCAAAACGCTTTGAAAGATGCCAAGCTCTCTGCATCAGATATCAGCGAAGTTGTTTTGGTTGGTGGTTCAACTCGAGTCCCCAAAGTGCAGGCTCTTGTCAAAGAAATGTTTGGCAAAGAACCTCACCAAGGTGTGAACCCAGACGAAGTGGTTTCTTTGGGTGCTGCCATTCAAGGCGGAATTATTTCAGGCGATGTCAAAGATGTTGTCCTGCTCGATGTGACTCCACTGTCTCTTGGTATCGAAACCGAAGGCGGAATTATGACCGTGTTGGTGGAACGCAACACTACGATTCCAACCACCAAGTCTGAAACCTTTTCAACGGCTGCCGACAATCAGCCTGCTGTGACTGTTCGAGTGTTCCAAGGCGAACGCCGCATGGCTACAGATAACCGATTGCTAGACCAATTCGACCTGTCGGATATTCCACCGGCTCCACGTGGTGTTCCTCAAATCGAAGTCGGTTTCGACATCGACGTGAACGGAATTTTAAGCGTCAAAGCCAAGGACAAAGCGTCTGGCAAAGAACACAGCGTTCAGATTAAGCAGTCAAGTGGTCTGAGCGACGAAGAGATCGAAAGCATGCGTAAAGATGCTGAAGCTCATGCCGACGAAGACAAACAGAAAGAAGAATTGGCGAAGGCTCGAAACGAAGCGTCGACTTTGGTTCACCAAACTGAAAAGACTTTGAAAGAGCACGAAGACAAGTTGGACGACGCATCTAAGTCGGCGATCACTGCTTCGTGTGAAAAAGTGAAAACAGCTGCCGAAGGCGAAGATGCAGCAGCCATCACTGCTGCATTGGAAGAACTTGCTCAAGCATCTTCAGCTCTTTACCAGCACATGCAGGCAGCTGCAGAAGCGGGTGAAGGCGAAGGGGCTGACGCCAGTGCAACGGCCACCGAATCTGCTGACGAAGATATTATTGATGCCGATTTCGAAAAGAAAGAGTAAGCTGTGAGGAGATGTTTCCAGCCGGGAATTGGATTTACCAATTCTCGGCCTGTGAAACCTTTGGCGAACACGGAGGGGCTCGCTGGAAGCGAGTCCTTCTTGTTTCTCAAGACAAGATGTCGGTCACTCAATTACTT
>CAYTUE010000024.1:16689-19824 GCA_964441085.1 uncultured Planctomycetaceae bacterium | reverse complement strand
CCAGTTAATTCGGCAACCAGACAACAACTGGCTACGCATTCGCGACACAGCCACCACCGATCATATTCAGCTGCAATTGCTGCAGGCAACAATTCGTGTTGCTGACATTGATACTCAGGTCGATTTGAAATCGCGTCAAACTGATGTGCCGCGCACAAGTGCACTTCAAGACAGTCACATAAGCCGCCCGCGTTTCACCTGCGGACGATAGCCATCGAGTGTTTGATTCGGCCAAGATCATTCAGTCACCCGCGAACATGCGTCGAGTTTGGATTCCATTTTTAGAATCAGCTTGATGCTGCGCTCAATTTTGAAAAGGAAGCTTCTTTCCTCTCACCCACTTAATTCCTTTCTCGCGCACTTTGTCAGCCGTTCTTTCTTAAGGAGCCGTTTCCTATGGCCTTTCATCCCGACAAGCTCACGGTTAAAGCCAGCGAAGCCATTCGCAATGCTCAAGAATTGGCCCAGTCTGCGTCTCATCGATTTCTTCGTCCATTACATCTGCTCAAAGCACTCGTCGACGAAGACAATGGCATCGTGACACCGCTGCTACAAAAGATCGCAGTGAATGTTGGCCAGTTAAGCGGCATGCTTGATTCGGAACTTGCCCGCTTGCCGGAAACGTCGGGAAGCGACCAGCAAGCCGAAGCGAGCCCGGAAGCGATCAAGGTGTTGAATGCCGCCGACAAACAAGCCACGAAGATGGGCGACGAATACATTTCGACAGAACACCTACTTGTCGCGTTGACTCAGGTCGACGATCAAGCCAAGCGAATTCTGGCACTCAACGCGATCAATGAAACCGATGTGCTGACTGCATTGAAGGACATTCGAGGAGGACAAACTGTGACTGACCAAAATCCAGAAGACAAGTATCAAGCACTCGAAAAATACGGCATCGATTTGGTGCAACGTGCTCGCGACGGCAAGATCGATCCCGTAATCGGTCGAGACACAGAAATTCGTCGAGTCATCCAAGTGCTGTCTCGGCGACGTAAAAACAATCCAGTCCTGATTGGAGAACCGGGAGTCGGCAAGACGGCTATTGTCGAAGGTTTGGCTCAGCGAATTGTCATGGGTGATGTGCCGCAAAATCTCAAAGACAAAAGCGTGTTTGCGCTGGACCTAGGAGCCCTTGTTGCAGGAGCCAAATACCGAGGTGAATTTGAAGATCGACTGAAGGCCGTACTCAAAGAAGTCCAGTCGGCTGAAGGTCGTATCATTATGTTCATCGATGAGTTGCACACGGTGATTGGAGCGGGCAAAAGTGAAGGGGCGATGGATGCATCCAACTTGCTGAAGCCCGCATTGGCACGAGGGGAACTGCATTGTGTGGGTGCCACCACGTTAGACGAGTACCGTCAGCACATCGAAAAAGACGCCGCCCTAGAACGCCGCTTTCAGCCGATTGTTGCACAAGAACCCAACGTCGAAGACACGATCAGTATTCTTCGGGGCTTAAAAGATCGGTACGAAAGCCACCATGGAGTCCGCATCACCGACGACAGCATTATCGCTGCAGCGACGTTGTCTGATCGCTACATCAGCGACCGATTTCTGCCAGACAAAGCCATCGATTTGGTTGACGAAGCAGCCAGTCGACTGCGAATGGAAATCGATAGCATGCCAGCGGAAATCGATGAAGCAACTCGCCAGTTAACTCGAATGCAAATCGAAGCTGCCGCTTTGGAAAACGAAACCAGCGATGACAGCAAAGTTCGCTTAAAAGAACTGCGTCGACAGATTGCAGAACGCGAAGAATCTACCAACCAGTTAAAAGCCCAATGGGAATCAGAAAAGGCTGCGATCTCGGGACTGAAGCCACTGAAAGAACAAATTGAACAGCTACGCACCGCGTATTCTCAAGCATTTAATAGCGCTCAAAAAACAAACAGCAACGAAGAATATCAGAAAGCATTTGAGGCAGAACAGCAGTTGAAGGCGGCGGAAACAAGGCTGGCTGAAATGGAAGTCAAATCAGCCGAACTGAACGCAGATCCTGATTCTCGTTTGCTTCGAGAAGAAGTCACTGACGAAGACATTGCACGAATCGTCAGTACATGGACGGGCATCCCTGTGGCTCGAATGATGCAAGGTGAACGAGAAAAACTGTTGAGCATGGAAACGGAAATTCATCAAAGAATGATTAATCAGCATGAAGCCGTGGAAGCGGTTTCGAATGCTGTTCGTCGCGCTCGAAGTGGGATGCAAGATCCCAACCGTCCCGTTGGAAGCTTTATGTTTCTGGGACCAACAGGAGTTGGCAAAACGGAGTTGTGCAAGGCATTGGCCGAATTTCTATTCGACGATGAACGCAGCATGGTGCGGATCGACATGAGCGAATTTATGGAGCGTCATTCGGTGGCTCGGTTAATCGGTGCTCCTCCAGGCTATGTGGGATACGAAGAAGGAGGACGTTTAACAGAAGCTGTGCGGCGAAATCCCTACTGCGTGATTCTGCTAGATGAAGTCGAGAAAGCTCATCGAGACGTCTTTAACGTGTTGCTGCAATTGTTAGACGATGGTCGCTTAACAGATAGCCAAGGACGTACGGTTGACTTTAGCAACTGCATCATCGTGATGACGTCCAACATCGGCAGTCAGGCGATCATGGATTTGTCTGCCGAAGACGCAGACAGCAAAGAAATTCACAATCGGTGTATGGACGCCTTGCAAGGACATTTCTTGCCTGAATTCTTGAACCGCATTGATGAAGTCATTGTGTTTCAACCATTGGGGCGAGAAGAACTTCGTGAGATCGTTGATTTGCAAATGAGACTTTTGAATCAGCAGCTGGAAGCCAATGGCTACCAACTGGAAATCACGGATGCCGCAAAGCAGCTTTTGGCGAACGAAGGTTATGACCCAAAGTATGGTGCTCGACCGTTAAAAAGAGTCATCCAGCAGCGTCTTCAAAATTCACTGGCCAACGAAATCCTAGCTGGCAATTTTCCAGAAGGATCAACGATTCGCATCGATGCGGTTGAAGACGGATTCGTTTTCGCAGTGGGAAATTCATGATGAAAAAACGAACGACATGGCAACAGAACGTTCTATGTCGTCAACCCACCTGCAGTCGGGCTCTGTGAGCCCGATTCGGTCGCGTTCGGCCTCAAGCGGCCGACTACAGAAGAG
>CAYTUE010000024.1:8339-16589 GCA_964441085.1 uncultured Planctomycetaceae bacterium | reverse complement strand
GTTCGGCGGCGTAAAAGGCCGAACACTGAAGCGACAAATAGGTCGGCAAAACATTCATAGATGAAACGGGCACGATGAATTTCTGTCGGAGAGAAAATTTGAAATCTATGTCCATGTTCGCAGGCAGCCGCTAGAATGCTGCCGTGGAGAGCGAGACTTTGGTTTCGATTGATTGCAACTTAAGTGCTCGGTAGCGTAAAGATCAGCAAACAAATTCGACGGAAGCATTTGGCCACGGTGTCGCTGCTTCTGTTTTGTTGTTGCGCACCATTTGTTCCTTTGCCTTACGCTGTATCGCCTGCCAAGGACTCTTCTGTTCCGTACCCGTGCATGAATCGTCCCTGTGGTTGTGATTCTGCCGAACAGTGTTGGAGAAATTGCTGCTGCTTTTCCAATCAACAAAAGGTGGAATGGGCCAAAAAGCATTCGGTTACTCTTCCCAACTATGTGTTGGCTGCAGCAAAAAGGGAGAGCATCGCCAGCGTTTCTAAGAAAAAGCCCGCCTGCCCACACTGTGTCCAAACACCAAAATCTGTTGTTTCCACGTCCAGCAATTCTGTGCTGAACTGCCAGACAACAAACAGCAAAACTAAAACTAAAACCGCTGCCAAAACCCCTGCCGTTCAACAAGCAGGCCCAGCTGTAAAAACACGTCAGCAATCGCCCAGTGATCGATGCTGTGAATCAGGCACCTGTGCTTCCTGTGATGATTCGGCTTCAACCAAAGTCGTTCAAACAACTCGGAAATACCTATACGGACTTTCCGCACAGCAGTGTCGCGGCATGCAGTCGCTGTGGCTTATTCTCTCAATGTCGATGATGCCGGAAGCTGTCACTGTCGCCAACGCGAGCAATGCGGACGAATCGTACTTGCAGTGGACCATTCCCCTGCTGTGGGAATGTGAGCGAGCTGCCCCAGAACCTCCACCGCGTCTGGGCTAGCACCTTTGCCGCGCGTTCGCTCATGTCATTGAGCGGAATGCCGCTGGCCCTTTTCTTCGCAAGCTGACTTCCGTTTTGCATTTGTCAATACGACTCGAGTTCGCGCGCTTGCGCTCAGTGTTATCTCGCTCTCCACAAGCAGGTCATGCTGCGGTGTGAGCGCGTGATCCCGAGCCGTGTGGAATCGCAATTCGTACAGACTTGGCTTTGCAACGTGTTCCCAAACCTCCCCCCAGAGTTATCCGGCTGCCTCTGCGCGCCAACGACTCCTTATCCTTTCCATCAAAAGTACCTTTATCTCATGCGCCGACCATCTTTAAAACAAGCTCAACGTGCCTTTACGTTAATCGAACTGCTTGTCGTCATCGCCATCATTGCCATCTTAGTGGCGCTTCTGTTGCCCGCCGTTCAGCAGGCTCGAGAAGCCGCTCGAAGAACTCAGTGCAAAAACAACATGAAACAAATTGTGCTGGCGATGCACAACTATGAAAGCACATACCGATGCTTTCCTGGCCTGTCATCAACAAGTGAATACGGCTTTAGTGCTCAAGCCAGAATTCTGCCCTTCGTCGATCAAGGAAATCTGCAAGACCTCATCGATTTCGACATCCCTTTGATGCTCGGATCTGGCGGAGGCCAATTTTTAAACCCCATTCACGCGGAAGTTGCTGGTCAACCGTTGCCCCTGTTTTTGTGCCCAAGCGAACCGGAATCTCCCATCTTTATCAATGCGAACACAGGAGACGCTCGGTTTGCGGGAACCAGCTACGTGGTCTGCACGGGAGACGGAACAGACACAAACTACGACACACGAGCCCGCACCAATGGGATGTTTTGGCAAGGATCTGCAGCTCGATTTCGAGACATGACAGATGGGGCATCCAACACATTCGTGCTTTCGGAATCTTTGATGGGTAATAAAATCGATGGCACAGGATTGGTCACAGATTCTGAACGCCAAATGGCTCGATATAACGGCGGCGGATTAGGTTTAGCGGGCGAAGGGTTCAACAGTCCTCCCGGACAAAATCCCGACATCGCAGCTGCTGCAGTGGCATCTGGAAACTTTGATGGTCGAGGACGAGGATCGTGGATCTGGGGGCGAGAACACATGACCACGTTCAACACCTACATCGTTCCTAACAGCGATTTGCCAGACGTACATCGAAATGGCTATGGCTGGTTTGCGGCTCGCAGTCTGCATGTGGGGATTGTCCAAATCGCTTTGGGTGACGGTTCGGTTCGCACTGTCAGCGACAATGTCGATTTGAACACGTGGCGATCGCTTGGCACCAAAGCGGGCGGCGAAGTGACGGGAGAATGGTAAGGCAAATTTGCCTTGAGCAAACGACGGTGCAGGAAGGTCCGATCGCCTGCGCCGTCATTTTTCGCCTGCCGTATTGCAACATTGATTGAAACGATCAGTCCATCAGTCGCTCAGTTTTTTAGACAACCACCATGCAAAGTTCATTCTGTCCAATGACCAACCAAGACAACTCTCTCCGTTTCGGAAGTGGAAACCTTGCGTTCATTCTTTGTTTTGCCGCAGTCGTTGTTGCGGGGATTTTGGTGGGATACACATGGGAAGGTGCGAAGCCGTCGTCGTCAGTCAAGAATGATCCAGCGGTGGAAGTCAGCGGCCAGGAAGTTAGCGGCCAGGAAGTCAACGGCCAGAAAAATGTCGGCCAAGCAAACGGCGACCGCCGTCAGTTGGCTGGCCTTCAGGTTCATCGGTTTCCTTTGAATGAGGCGGATATCAACGATGGAATCGAAGCCCCCACTTTCGCCATCTTGGATTCAGGCAGAATGGCATTGGCTTGGGCCACAACGGTTTCTGCGACAGCACGTCAAGTCATGATGGTGACATCAGAAGACAACGGACGCACCTTTTCGTCTGCAACACCAGTGGTCACGACAGGAATCCACACTTCGATTTCAAAGATGCGAGGCCGAACGGTCGAACGAAAAACGAGAACTCTTCCACACCTTGCGGCTCATGGTGAAACTCTCTTTCTGGCGTGGGTTGATGCGGCTGAAGATCGCGCATCCGTTGTGATGAAGCTATCCGAATCGGTCGATGCCACGCTGGCGTTTTCCGATCCTGTTCCCGTGCATCAAAGCACTGCCGCTCGCCCCACCTTCACATCCATGAGCATTGGCGACGATGGTACGATTGCCTGTTCGTGGTTAGACAATCGAAATAAAGTTCAGCAGCCGTTCGCATCTGTGCGTCGTCCCGACAAAACGCAGTTCGAACCAGAAAAAATGGTTTATGCTGGGCCAGATGAGCGAGGCATTTGTCCCTGTTGTCCGACGGCCGCATTTGTTTCGAATGGCGATGTGCTGGTGACGTTTCGCGCCAACGAAGGCGGTTTTCGAGACATGTGGACGGCAACTTGGCCAAGCAATGCGGCCGGTTTTCAGGCGCCCGTTCCTCACGTGAAACCCACGTGGAAGTTCGACGGCTGCCCACACGATGGTCCAGCCATCTGCAAAACGTCACATGGGCTCCACGTCGCATGGATGGATGCACACACGGGAACAGAACAAGTTTATGTGGGCACGAACGGATCAGTGGCCCAACCGACATCAATCAGTCACGCTGCAACCCGTGGCAAGATCAGCATGGAATCACAGTCTGTTTCTGCAGGGCATCCTCAACTGGCGGCTTATCAAGATGTTCTGTATCTGGCTTGGGACCAAAGCATGCCAAGCGGGCGAGCCATCTTCCTCGCAAAATCGATTGATGGCGGGAAAATGTTTTCTTCTGCGATAGCGCTCGCCCCCACTGCTGGCCATTTTCAAACTCGACCGAGGATTCGAATTTCAAAAGACGGCAGGATTGTCGTCGCATGGATGGAACTGAGCCGAGCTGGCAAATCTGTTGTTGTGGCCACTGTCCCCAACGAGACTTTAAAATGACTTGATCGGCGCTCGTTGATGAGGTCTACTGATTTCGGTACCGAAATCATGGCTGAATCAGAACCGCACTGGCAAATCATAAAATGAACCAAATGGGAAAAGTTCTTCTGGGAAAAGTTCTTCTACTAATAGTCGCGTTGGTTGCTGCCATTGGTCTTGGTCGCTGGTTCAATCGACCTTCCGGCGAACCATCAGTGGAAAAAGAAGACACTTCGGCGGCGACAGCCCCACAAGTCCCAACACAATCCAGCGCCGACCGTTCCTCACACACAGCCATTATTCCGTTGTACATGACGTACTGCGCGAAGTGTCATGGGGCGAATGGAGAAGGCGATGCGGAATCAATCAAGCTGCTTCATCCGCCGCCTCGGGACTTTTCAAAACCCAACTGGCGATTCAGCAGGACTCACGCACAGATTCGTCAAATTATTCAAGAAGGAATCAAAGGCACGGCCATGCCGCCGATGAAAAATCTGCTTTCGAACTCCGACACCAGTCAGCTCGCCGACTATGTGCTGTACCTTTCGGAAGCACGACTCGTTTCGAAACAGCCCGCTCCTTTGCCGAATGATCTTGTGGCGTTTCAAGACTTGGGATTTACTGTGTACCAAACGCCAACGCCCGCTGCCGCACTTCGTTTAACGTCGCATCAAGAAACCTCGTTTCAGATGTCCGATGCGAAGAACCGAATCACCCTGATTCACTTTTGGAGTACCACCAGCAACGACTGCCTGAAGGAAATGCCAAAGCTTGCTCAATTGCAAAACAAGTATCGCAAGGACGGCCTGCTGGTGTTAAGCATCTGCACCGACGATGACGATTTAGATACCCTCGCTGAAATCGCCGAGCAGATTGTTCCTGACCACTTGGTTTATGCAGATGATTCCGGCTTGATCACACACAAGTATGCTGTTGGATCTTCGCCGACTTTTGTCATCATCGACGGTCAACACAATCTTATTGCCAGACATTCAGGAATCATCGATTGGTCCAGTCCGGAAGTACGGCAGACTGTCGAGCAACTCTTGCGTCAACGAGTCAAATTGGCCCAGTAGCTTCACTGCCGCGAAGCCATTGGCCACATCATCAGCACGTCTGTTTACAACTTGCTCAGTGCCCCAGTGATGTGGTCCATCGCGGGCGTTGCCATGGCGTTAAAGTAGGTCCAAGAATGAGCCACTTCGGGATCATCGAACGTTGTTTCAAAGTGCCGTTCGTGCAGAATTCCGGATGACGACAGCTTCATGACGAGTCTTTGGTTACCGTCGATCCAATCCACATCGCTTGGGTCACAGCAAAACCATTGATAGCGCGGCCAGTTCATGGGATTCAAATTTAAAACGGCGGTGGCTTGTCGAGCATCTTCCGCAGCAGGAAAAATTTGATCCAGCGGAAGCCCCATTCCGTGCAATTGATGAAAGTCGATCGCAGGAGCAATCGCGGCGACAACCGGAAACTGAAGTGGATGACGATATGCCAACTGCAATGCCCCTTGTCCTCCCATGCTCACTCCCAGCAGAGTCGTTCGCCGTTCTGCAATGGCGAATTCCGATTGCAAAGTTGGCATCAACTGATCGACGATCCAGTTCATAGGAGAAACCTGAGCATCGAAGTCGGGGCATACATGATCTAGCCACCAAGCTTGCCCACCGTCTGGGCAAACCGCAACGAAACCTCGCTGTTCGAACTCTTGCGTAAAGATTTCGTTTTGAGTGAGCCCAATGCCTCCATGTCCGTGCAAAAACAGGACAGCAGATTTAGGCTCAGTCACCTTTCGCGGAACAAACACATCCACGGACCGGCCAGCCAAAACCTGTTGAGACCATCCTTGCAGCATTGGATTAGCTTCCATGTGTTGGTCAGTTTCAAAGTGTTGGCCAGTTTCTGTGTGTTGGCCAGTTTTAAAGCGCTGACCAGTTTCAAAGTGAAGACGGTAATACGTAAGTTACGTTGCTTCAGCCCGATAGGCTTTGATCGCGTCGAAGTGAGTCCCAAAGGCCAGTTGTTGTTTGCGAATTTTTTCTGGCAGGACAAATTTCCAACCATCGACCTCGCCCGGCTGTTCCTGAATGGGATCGAAGGATTCCACCCATGACACAAAAAATAAATCTGTGACTGGCAAACTGATTCCCGCGTAATCATAACGATTGGGGAACGACGCCAAGTACTGGTATTGAGTAATGGTGAGAGACAATTCTTCTTCCACTTCTCGAACCAAAGCGACTTCGGCCGTTTCACCAGAATCAACGAAGCCTCCCGGCAGCCCCAATTTTCCTTTGCCCGGATCTTTTCCTCGAACAATAAACAGCAGGCGTCCTTGGGGATCCACAATTAAAGCGCCCACCGCTGTCACCGGCGAAAAGTAAAATTGATAGCCGCAATCTGTGTTGCTACAGGAAAACGGGTGAGACCCTGCGGTGGTCGATTCCGTTCCGCACAGTGGACAGTGCTTCCATGCTTTTTGAATCGACTTTGCATTTCGGCGAG
The DNA here is from genome assembly GCA_964441085.1 of uncultured Planctomycetaceae bacterium. GTDB lineage: Bacteria > Planctomycetota > Planctomycetia > Planctomycetales > Planctomycetaceae > Fuerstiella. The sequence goes on along the minus strand of CAYTUE010000024.1, from coordinate 10,238 downwards.
GCATGTTCAAATTCTCTCCTGAGCTGCAAAGAGAGGTTTCATTTTTTTAAGCCAACAACAGGACGCTTGTCAGGCTGTTTGCTACCACGTGACTTCATACATCACCGGCCAGTTTTTGCCAGTGATGTAAAGCTTCTTCGTCGCATCATCCCATGCAATTCCGTTTAAAGCGGCTTCCCTGTCGTGAGCAATTTCCGCAGGTCTTAACCTTCTGGCATCCAACCATGATGTGACTCGACCGTTCGCCGGATTGATCACGGCAATTTGGTCTAAGTACCAGATATTGGCTAGGATTTGACCGTTGACATATTCCAGCTCGTTGAGCTTTGTAATCGACCGAAGACCATCCTTCACCTTGATTCGCCGCACCATCTTCATGGTCTTGGGGTCGATGAATCTGATGTAACTGGTCCCATCGCTCATAATCAGCTGCTGACCATCGTGAGTCAGCCCCCAACCTTCTCGCAGACGGCTGTCGATTTTTCGATAGGGAACGTTGCCTGTGTGCTTCAGAGTTTTCGGGTCGTAGGTCAGCATTACGTTTTCTTTCCACGTGAGCTGATACAAAACTCCATTAAAGATCGTAATGCCTTCTCCAAAAATCGTGTCGGGCATCGCCACATCAATGGAAGGAATCCCTGTGTTGATGTCGAGCAGCCTGAGTCGAGATTCACCGTAATGTCCGGTTCCTTCGTACAGTTGGCCTTTTTCAATGATGAGGCCTTGGGAAAATGAAGTTTTGTCATGAGGCAGCGTGCGCACAACCTTCAGAGGAAGGACGTTCGTGCGGGGTTCCACTGGTTCTGGAAACACCATGGCAACGCCGACTGCCAGAATTCCGACGGCTAAAAAACCAAGCGCAAGTGGAAGCTTACGGTGGGTTGCTACTGCTGATGGGTTGGTCGACTGCTGAGACATTGCAGGCGCTGTCATTCGAAAAGGGAAGAGAGACGACATGGTGAGATCTTATCCTTTTCCGAGAGCGGTTGTCAGCGATGAGACGCTCTGTCCGCTGAATTTTTCACCTGAAGATCAAGGCTCATTGGTTTTGTTCTGCTGTGTGTTTTAAACGAACCCAAACGAAACCGTTGATTTTTGATGTGGATGAGGACAGGTGATTTGGTTTCAAATTTCAAAGCAGCCGATCAATGGTTCGACCTTTGGCACTTACCATTGTTTGAGGGCCCATTGCATTTAAGACCGTGTTGTTGAACCGAATTTCTTTCTTTGTCACCAGCCCTCGATCGATGTCAAACCAAATGGTTCCTGATGGAGTTGCCTGAAGCAATTGCACTTTCACCCGAGGATCTTTGACTGACCCAACCGTCGATGTTGCCATCCCGATTTCGGCCACACCGTCTTTGACTGCCTTGAGGCGAAAAGTCTTGCGGAGCTTGATCGTCCGAAAGATCTGCTCGGCCATGCGAACTTTGACTTCCACAAACGTGGTCCAAGAATCTCCTACCGCTTTGGCCGCTTCGGGCATGGGGACAACAAAACTTGCTTGCCCACCCGCTGGGTTTTGTTCCAAACTTTCGTCGTTAACGTCCGTGCCTTGGGGGTGCAATTCGTAGACAGGGGCTTTGGTTTTTAGACTCTTTGCTGCGGCTCGAAAAAAGGCCGGGATTTCGGCTTCCTTCATTTTGGTATCGAACACAACGGCCTCGGCTTCTCCCGCCTTGCGTTCCATGCGTACGTATTCGAATTGCATTGAAGCGGTTGCTGTGCCGGCTTCGGCAACATCTGTGATCTTGTAAACCCGGCGCTGTTCCACCTTATTGGTTTCAACCTGCTCACCAAACGGAGCGACTCCTGTTTGAATGATGGTTTGCTTTGTTTCGTACTTCAGAATTTGGTTCGGTTGAAACTTGTATCTCAACTGATAGCTGACAGCAGCGG
>CAYTUE010000024.1:0-8239 GCA_964441085.1 uncultured Planctomycetaceae bacterium | reverse complement strand
CTGAGACGGCTTGGACACAACTTCGTCGACGGGTTTTGTGGTTGAACTTTGAGCCGCGATCATCGAGCCGCTGAAAGCAAACACGCAAAACACGGTTGCTACGAATCGTTGGAGACCAGTGGCCTGAACTGCAAAGACACGAAATGCTTGAACCATCACAACCAAGATCTCCGAAAATCCATACTTCGAAATACCAGTAGGCGGACCAGTCAATGAGATTTCACTGGCAAATTCAGCCGCATCTTAGCAGAACCCAGGATGACAGATCGACCCCACTTTGCACGCCGTTGGCTGGAGTGAGAGATGTTATTGGCGTGTGTTGCCTTTCTGGTTTGTTCCTCGCGCCCCCTCCCAGAGGGGGAGGGTAGCAAATGAGGGCGTGGTCAGGTCGTGAGCCTACAGGCATTTGAGGCCCGAATTACTCGCCTGAAAATCCGTTCAGGTAAGGCACGCTGGCGGCATGAGCTGTCACTTGATCGGCGGCGCTCAGCAACTGACCGAGGTAATCCCATTCTCCCGTCACCAAAGCGTCTCGGGCTGATTCTGGCATCGACAAGGCCACGGTCGTTCCCGCGATTTTGGCTTCCAGCTTTTCGATGCACACAGACATTTCGGCCTTGGGATCGGCTTCGACGGCTGCCGCAAGACTGTTCAAATCTGCTCGACTGGCCGTCATCGCGGCGATCCCCAAACTGCTGCAATTGCCTTGAAAGATTTCAGCAAACGATTCGGCAATGATGGCTTTTAAGCCCCATCTCATCAGCGACTGAGGCGCGTGTTCTCGAGAAGAACCGCAACCAAAGTTTCGGCCAGCCACCAAGATGCTGGCCGACTGAAACTGAGCTTGATTGAACGGATGATTGGCATCTTGTTCTCGGTCATCTTCAAAAGCATGATCGCCTAAGCCGTCAAAGGTAACGCATCTTAGAAAACGAGCAGGAATGATGCGGTCTGTGTCGATGTCGTCGAGCATCAGTGGAACGGCAGTACCGACGACAGATTTGATTTCAATGGACATATGGATTTGGCTTTGAATGAATGGTTGGAAGAAGAGGCCGGTGTTAGGAAGAAGCCCGTGTTAAGAAGAGGCCGGTGCTAGGAAGAAGCCAGTGTTGGATCAGTGAAGCGGCAACATCGAAGTTGTTGCAAACAAGGCCGCACTGAAAGCACGAAGAGGGTGCTAAACGGAAGCTCCAGCAAATTGCCGAATATCAGTCACAGAACCTTCGATCGCTGCGGCTGCAACCATCGCTGGGCTCATTAACAAGGTTCTTCCCGTGGGGCTTCCTTGGCGTCCTTTAAAGTTTCGATTGCTGCTACTGGCACAAACTTGGCGGCCCTGTAGTTTGTCGGGATTCATCGCCAAACACATGCTGCATCCTGCCGCTCGCCATTCAAAACCGGCTGCTTCGAAGATCTGATCCAAACCTTCGTCCATGGCTTGCTGTCTGACAAGTTGAGAGCCTGGCACAACAATCGCTTGAACGCCTTCAGCCACTTGCCCGCCTTCGGCAATGCGAGCGGCTTCTCGCAAATCGCTGATTCGCCCATTGGTACACGAACCAATGAACGCAACATCGATTTTGGTTCCTTTTACGGGCTGGCCTTCTTTCAGGCTCATAAAGTCCATGGCTTCTTGCAATAACACCTGTTCGCTGGCGTCGCATTCGGCCACTTCTGGCAACGGCTGGCTGATACCGACTGATTGAGCAGGAGTAATTCCCCATGTCACGGTGGGTTCGATATCAGCAGCGTTAAAGATAACTTCGTCGTCGAATTCGGCGTCATCGGTTGATGCTAAAGACAACCACCAGTCGGCCGCTTTTTCGAATTCGTCACCAGTCGGGCTGAATGGTTTGCCGCGAAGATATTCAACCGTCTTTTCGTCTGGGTTGATGTAACCGCAACGAGCCCCACCTTCGATGCTCATGTTGCAAACTGTCATTCGTTCTTCCATGGTCATGGCGTCGAACGTGGAACCGGCGTATTCGTAGGCATAGCCGACTCCGCCTTGGACTCCCAGTTTTTGAATGATGTGCAAGATCACATCTTTGGCATAAACGCCCGGAGCCAAACTTCCATTCACGACGACTCGACGAACCTTCGGACGGTCCAAGAACATGGTTTGAGTCGCCAGAACCTGAGCCACATTGCTGGTACCAATTCCGATGGCGATGCTGCCAAAGGCTCCATGAGTACTGGTGTGACTGTCTCCGCACACAATGGTCATGCCCGGTTGAGTCAAGCCTTGTTCTGGACCAACAACGTGAACAATTCCTTGACGACCGTCGTTCAAGTCCATCAAAGTGACGCCAAATTCGTCGCAGTTCTTTTCGATGGCAGACATCATTTGTTCAGCCAACCCATCAAGAAATGGACGAGACTGATTGGCGGTGGGCACAATATGGTCGACCGTGGCAACCGTTTGCTTTGGGAAAGCCACTTTTAAGTTGCGGTCTCGCAGAATTTCGAATGCCTGAGGACTGGTGACTTCGTGAATCAGGTGCAACCCAATGAACAGTTGAGTCTGCTGATTGGGAAGAGTACGGACCGCATGCAGGTCCCAAACTTTATTGAACAGATTGCGTCGATCAGACATGAAGAAACAACTTTTTGGCAATGTGACGTTTTAAACAAACGAGATGACAGTTTTGGGGTGGCAGCAGGTGTCAACGAAAACAATGGCGGCCAGCATTTTGACTGCGACAGTATAGCAGCGAATTCATTTGGAATTCAGGTTGGCTAATCGGCTGACACAACAAATTCTCAGATGTGCCATGTCAGAAAACAGAATGTCCAACATGTGAAAGACCAATCGCCGCGAAACAGACAAAAAACTGAGCAAAAATGCGGCTGAAGCAGATCGCAAAACGGACGGTGGAATCGGTCCGGGAAGGAAGAAGGTCTGCAACGCAACTGCTGTATCAGCCCTCGGCTTAACACATCCCAGCACCCGCAAGAAAGCGATTTCGTCCCGGACGTTATTCGTTTTGCTTTCGAACATCTTCTTGCCGGTTTGCCAGCTGCCGGTTGTATGCCGCAATGGTTTCTTTTCGACGCAGCATGCCCAGCAGTTTTCCTTCTTCTTGAGGATCCATCACGGGGATTTCGTCGATATTCAAAGCCGTAAATTTTCTCATCGCGACATTCAGATCATCATCTGGGCAAACGCTGAGAAATTCCGACTGCATCACGTCGGCCGCATCGACCAATTGCCAAATCGTTTCGTCGAAAATGTAAGACCTGACATCATCGGCAGAGAAAATCCCGACGACCTTTTGATTGTCATCGGTCACCGGAAAGTAATGCTGATGAGTGGTGCTCAGAAGCTTTACAATGTTGGCCAAGGCCATCGCTTCGGGAACCATAACCGTGGTTCGATCACTGTGATACACATCGCCCACCGTAATGCCATCAAGAACGTCGACTAAAAAGTCGCCTCGATGAGCAGGAGATTCCAGGCGAGTCTTCACTTGCTTGCGATACAACGTGGTTTGTCCGCACATCAAAAAGCACAAGGTACACACCCACATTGTCGGCAGCAGCAGCTGATAGCTTCCCGTCATTTCCGACACCATAATGATGGTCGAAATGGGAGCGCGAGCAATCCCGGCGAAGAACCCTGCCATGCCGACTACTCCAAACGCACCCGGACTAATGGAAGCCCAACCCATTTTCTGAAACAGTTGCCCCGATGCGACTCCCACACATCCGCCAATCACCATCGATGGACCGAAAACTCCACCGGAGCCCCCCGAACTAATGGTCAACGACGTGGTCAGAATTTTGACCAACGCAATTGTCAGCAGCAACGTGATCGTAATTTCAGTTGGGCCCGAAGGGATTTCTAACGCCTTCTGCAAGAAGCCATAACCAGTGCCCAAAACGGCTAATGCATTGGTGTCTTGTTGGAAGGCAAAAAACAAACCCAACCCGACGATTCCTGTTAAGCCCGCTCCAATCGCAGGCTTGATATGCGGCGGCCCTGGCAGTTTGGCAAACCGCTCGTGAACTGCGTAAAAGCACTTCACGTAGGCAACTCCAACAACCGCTAACAAAATCGACATCAGCCCATAAGGAATCAATTCGGCCAGCGAATTCATCGGATACGCTGGCAACTGCCCAAACACGTGGCCAAACGTACGATCAACGGGGAGAAACAGACCGAATACCGAATAGGCGACAATGGAAGCAATGGCTGATGGCACAATGACATCTGATTCAAGATCGGCTTCGCGATACAAAATTTCGCCAGCAAAGATGGCTCCAGCCAAAGGGGCTCGAAAGATGGCTCCCACGCCAGCCCCCATTCCCGCAGCCATTAAAACTCGCCGGTCACGAGCCGACAGTTTTAGCTTTTGCCCAAGAGCAGAACCAAGGGCGGCTCCAATTTGAGCAATCGGACCTTCTCGCCCTCCAGATCCTCCCGTGCCCAATGTGATCGCAGAAGAAATGGTTTTGACAATCACCACTTTAAAACTGATGTTGCCTCGCTGGCGATGAAACGCATCAATGGCTCCGTCTGTTCCATGCCCTTCGGCTTCGGGTGCGAATGTATAAACAATAAGGCCAGATAGCAGCCCGCCACCAATCAGCACCAAGAGTAAAATGCCAACATTGAAAACAGTGTCTGTGGCGTGGAACAGATGGTGTTCGCCTCGAGCCCCCGATGCTTGAAAACCAGACCATTTGGCCAGCGCAAGATGAGCGACCGCTTGTCCGATGACATCAAAGACGATGGCACCAATCCCCGCAGCAAGTCCAACGGCAAACGACAGCAGCAGCCACTTTCCGGATACTGTGTGTCTGACAGGCTTCATTGACATGTCGATCGTTTACTAAAAATGCATCACTGAACTTCGCCAGCCGAAAAGGATTCGACGGGGCAAATCAAACCAAACTAAACCAAATTAAACTGTTTTCCGTGCATCGTATCGACCGCGATAGCAGCGGATTCGACGGGGCAAATCAAACTAAACTAAACCAAACCAAACCAAACCAAAAGTTCTTGAATCGCCGATTGTGACCACAAGTCATGCAGAAGGCGACACAGATCCTCACCTTTTCCGCGAATCATGCGAACCAAGCCGCCCGTTCAGCACCGCTCGAATTCCGGAGCCCGAAAAGGTTGCCGAGAAACCGTCTCGGTGACAACCCGACGCGTCGAGTTACCGTTTTCAACAGCCTGCGAAAAAGGCAAATTTTCGACGCCCAACAGATTCACACATCACCACAAAAAAACGTTCCCGCCAATCATCAGATTCAGACGGGAACGTTGTTCAGCAGATTCTTGTTTTTCAGCAGTCTACAGCAACGATTCGAGCAACAAACGCAGCTTTCGAAGCTCTAAGAGTCGTTCTTCGCCTTCCAGTGTGCGAGGCAGAAGGTCGACTGAGAGAACTCGATCGTAGCTTTCGTTTTCCAGCATCGAAATGATGCGGTTGTAATCGACTTCGCCCAATCCCGCAGGCACTTGGATGTCGCTCACTGATGTGTCTCGCAGATGACAGTGGACGACCTTCGGGTACACCATGTCGTGATTGATTTCGCCACGAGGTGTGCAGATGTAATAACTTGGATCTAAAGTCACCCCCAGACTCTTCACAGATTGGCACAATTCCAAAGCCGTGTGAGGATCTTCGGTCAGGCGGCCCGTTTTTGTCACAATGGAAAGCCGAATGCCTTCTTCAAGGCACATCCGATTGCGTTCCTTCAGCCGATCGATTTCAGAATTGAACGGAGTGCCCAGTTCTGAAGCTTGAATGGTGATTTGAGCAATCTTGAGTTGAGTCGCAAATTTCACCATCAAAGCAAAATCGCTGAGCGAAAGTTCTTCGTCGATAAACAAGGCCACCGGGCTTAACCGGCTGGCTTCGCGGAACTCAAGAATCGTGGATTCCATGTTTTGAGTGATTTGTTCGACCTGTAATTGTTCCAGCTGATTGCTGACATACAGTTCCACCTTGTCAAATCCCAAGTCCTGCAATTGACTACAGGCTCCGGCGAAAGGCATTTCCCACAAACTACGTGTTGAAGCTGCGATATGCACAGCGGTACTCCCTTTGAGCGACTTCGATTCTTTTGAACTGCGAATTCTGCCGACGATTCCACGTCGGTGAATGTGACTGAACGCTGCCACAAAACCACGTCAAGACATCATTTGGAAGACTTAAGTAATTTAGTGACAAGTGCTTACAGCGAATTCAGGCTATCGTAACACCCTGGTTCCCGTGGCTAGACTGTATTTGCGGAAGCCAATTCCCGCAAGATCTCTCAAACTACCTGTTTCAGCATCTGTAGGAATTACACGGATTTTACGTGCTGGGATGTCCAAACTGCCGATAGACATGACAAGCGGCTGGAATGAAATGATCTGATTGACAGTAAGCCGCGTTTTGGGGTTGCGGCATATGCAACCACTGAAGTGAAAAGTATCAGGGTAGAGGGAGCCTGATTTTATGCGTTATCAAGCAGTCATGATGTTGTTTTCCGGTGCCATTGGATTATGCCTTTCCGGATGTTCGGCAACTTCTCCAACATTAAGAGGCCAAAGTCCAAGTACACAGTTTGCGGGTTGGGGTGCCAACTGCGGCGAAGATGGTCAAGCTTGTGACAGCCGATCCGGTCGTCGAGCGGCTCGCCACAATGGCGGATACGCCAACGGCAATTGCCCATCCGGTGAATGCTATGGCGACAGCGGTTGCCCTGGCGGTGGATGTCAAAGCGGCCAATGCCAAGGCGGGCTGTGCCAAAACGGAGGCCACGGTCGAGGAGTATTTGGCGGAGGAGATGGAGCAGGCGGCGGTTACGGTCGACGAGGTTTACACGGTGGACAAGGTTTGCACGGTGGACGTGGAGCAAACGGGGCTTGCCCAACTGGTTGGGGCAATGGAGGCTGCATCAGCCACCTGCCTTACCACTTGGCTCCGACTCATCGAAACTTCCACACATACCAAGTGCCTCAAGGCTTGACCTACCCGGCACAAAACCAGCCTCCAGCAAGCATTCAGTATCCGTACTACACGACTCGAGGCCCAACAGACTTCTTTATGAAGTAGGTCGCCACTCAGGACCGAAATTCCACACAGGCTGGAATTTTGATCCGCCAGAAGTGAGTGAAAGACAAACACTTTGATCCACGCCGGAATTTTTCGGCGTGGATTTTTGCTGCGCGGAATATCAGCACAACGTGATGGTGGTTGTGCTGCGAATTAGCAACATCTCACCGGGCAAGGCGGCCTTACTATTAAGGCTGGGATCAGACTGGAATCGCCGCGAGCAACTTTACTCAGCTTGAGTATTTCCTCGCAGTTCCGTATCGATTGGCGTTAAGCATGGCAAGCTGTAACGGTTGTTCGGAACTTTCTACATTCGACGGCTGTGCGGAACGGGAAAGTCTTGGCGCGGTGAACGGCGAGCGCCGATCAGCTTTGAGTCGACACTTTTGCAATAACTGCGCTGATGAAAGGACCATTGTGACAATGCCAATGCATGAACATAGGTCAATAGATTTTAAACTTCGGGGAGCGAGACGTTCTCTGGTTGTGATTGCTGCCGTGTGTTTGACTGGGTTGGTCTACCTTGCCTGTTTGCCGTCACAGCCTTTGCAGGCCACAGCAGAACCGAATGACAAATCTGCCACGTCCATTCGGCTTGGCCAACCTGCCTTTGAATTTCGTCCGAGTGGCCCCGTTGTCTCTTCTCGACAAAGCCAATTGCAGCAGCAGTTGGCTGCCAGCAGGGGCGACATCAATATCCGTTCTCAAGGCAGTCCTTCGACGTCCGCTGTGCCCAAGAACTCAGATTGGCAGCTGCGAATCTATTCGGCCAGTCAGCAGTTAGACTCACAAAAGCAACCCGTTCATCGCAACGACGGAAAAGAGAACGATTTCTGGAGAAGGGTGGTGACAGGCCAAGCGACTCAGCTGAATGAGCCTCCCAATCCCAACGATCCAGAATCGGGGATGCGTTTACCAGAAGCGCCGAGCTTAGGGAGCGAATCTGGTGGCCCAAATCACATCAGCGAAGAGTTTATTGAGCCGGGTTCACGCAATGGAAGTCCCGTACCGCCCATTCCGCAGCGTCCAAAAAATCCCCAATTGGGAGTCCCCCAATTGGGTGTGCCACAGCCTAGCGAGCCACGGCCTAGCGAGCCACAATTTGGCGAGCCACAGGCGGTCACTCCAGAACAATCTGTTCCACCATATCCCAATCCACCATATCCCAATCCATTATATCC
>CAYTUE010000023.1:29378-45056 GCA_964441085.1 uncultured Planctomycetaceae bacterium | reverse complement strand
ACCCCCCCGCACCGCCTGCCTGGTTGTAGTCAGTCAGCCATCGCCGCACCGGCGTAGGGAGCAATGTATTGCAGTGGAGCTGGGTCAGCAGCACTGGCTGCGACAACCGTGGTGTATTCCAAAGCGCCGTTTTCACGCAGAGTTTCAACAACTCCTGCGATCGATGCAGAACGTTGACCACAGCCCACGTAAACGCATTTTACACCGGTGCCTTTTTGGTTCAGAATGGTGTCGACAGCGACGGCCGTTTTGCCTGTCTTTCGGTCACCAATAATCAACTGACGTTGACCTCGACCCACTGGAGTCATGGCGTCAATCGCCTTGATACCAGATTGCAAAGGAACCTTAACAGGTTGGCGGCCAGCTACACCCACAGCCAGATGCTCCACCGGACGTGAGTCCGATGTCATGATCGGGCCTTTTCCGTCCAAAGGATTGCCCAGAGGGTCGACGACTCGACCAAGCAATGCATCGCCGGTAGGTACAGACAGCAGTGATCCCGTCGCTTTGACTTCATCACCTTCAGTAATCTGAAGGTAATCGCCCAAAATGACGACTCCGACGCTGTTTTCTTCCAGGTTGAAGACAAGGCCGTTGACGCCAGTTGAAAATTCCACCATTTCACCGGCCATCGCGCTCGATAGGCCTGTGCAGCGTGCAATTCCATCACCAACTTCAATTACCCGACCAACTTCCGCAGTCTGAATTTGACCGTGAAAGTCTTCAATCTCCTTCTGGATGACTGAAGCGATCTCGTCCGCTTTGAATTTCATTGAATGTTCTCTCGGTCAAACGCCCCGTCAGAGTCTTCAGACGGGTTCGCAGAGATGAATCGTAAACTGTATCTTCAACCTGAATTACCAGGCCACCAATCAATGATTCGTCAACCGATTCCTGCAGAATCGGTTCGAACCCTAGCTTATTTTTCAGCTGTTCGCTGACAGATCGGCGAGCATCATCAGATAATGCTTGAGCAGATCTGATTTGAACTCGCTTTTGCCCTGCTGCTGTTTCCAGCAGTTCAGTGGCAACAGCACCAATTGCTTCGATCAAATCCAGTCGACCATGTCCGGCCAGTACCTTCAGGAAGTTAGCGAAGTAGTCAGAACACGAGGGAACGATCGTGCGTTCCAAAAGTCCTACCACATCGTCACGCCCCAAAGAACCAGAACACAAAGCATGGCGAAATTCTGGGTTTGGCCCAATCACATCGTCAATAAAACTTTGTAGTTCTTCAGCTGGATTGTCGGTTCCACTGTTTGCGGCTGCATCCAGATACGACTGGGCATACAGGCTCGCGACGGCCTTCGCGCCGGGATCTTCCAGCACCTGGTCGGGACGAGTTTGTATTTGCTCAGACATTTCAACTTCTCACACCACAAACAGATTCGATCTGACTTGGAAACAACTTCACCTTGAGTGGACGAACTGGGAAACCTAAGAGATTTCAGCCAGTGCATCCTGAATCAGGCGTTCCTGATCTTCATTCGACAACGCACGTCCTAAGACACGTTCTGTCGCTGCAGCAACCTGTTCATTCACCGTACGAAAGACTTCAGTTAATGCTGTGTCTTTTGCTTGGGCAATTTCGTCAGTTGCTCGATCACGCAACGAATTGACGTCGGCTTGAGCCTTCGCCACGATGTCTTGACTCGTTCGTTCCGCATCACGCTTTGCTTCGGCAACCATTTCAGCAACCGTTGCTTCTGCAGCACGCAATTTGTCTTCGTATTCAGCAACCAAAGCCTGAGACTTTCGTTGATTTTCTTCGGTTTCAGCCACCAATGCTCGCAACCGACCTTCTCGATCATCAAGTCCCTGAATCATCGGGCCCCAAGCAAATTTGCCGAGGATGAAGATAAACAGAAGAAAGGTGATCAACGACCAAAGAGCGAGGTCGGCTCGAAAGTCAACGGGGACACCAGTCTCGTGTTGATCGGCCGCATGAGCACCGTCTTTAGCAGAATCATCTGCAGAGGCGGCGGGCATCGCTACCTGTCCAAACATGATAAAACATGCCAAGACAGTTAACAGGACTCGAGATTGAAGCAGACGCAACAGCATGGTGAAGCACCGTGAAAGCAAGATATCGAATAAGAAAACGAAGGCGAAATCAAACAGTTTATGTGAAGCAGATGATGAGGGCGAAGAATGTCGCACCTTCAATCAACGCGGCAGCAACAATCATGGCACCACGAATGTCACCAGCAACTTCAGGCTGACGAGCCATGCTTTCAACAGCAGCAGCACCAATTTTGCCAATGCCCAAGCCAGCACCGATAACCATCAAACCAGCACCGAAGTACTTGGTGAACATTGATGTTACCGTTGTAGCTGCAGCGGTCGTTTCTACTCCATCGCCACCGCCCTGTGCCATTGCAGGCACAGCTGCCAGTGACAGAAAAGCAACAACAACAAAACAAAGTTTCAAGAACTGACGCACAAGCGAACTCCTCGTAAAGCAGCTTCCCATTCGGAAGCCAGTGTGTTGATTAAAGCGAACAAAACCATGTTCGCCCAAGGGCAAATTAGTGTTTATGTACAGCACTTGCGATAAAGATTGTCGCAAGGAATGTGAAAACGTAAGCCTGCAGAAAGGCAACAAACAATTCTAACGCACTGATGAACAGCATCATGGCGATACTTCCGGCTGTAATTGGTCCCCAAAGGAACCCCTTCGTGGCTCCAATTGCGATGAATCCCAGAATCACTCCCAGAACCGTATGCCCACCCATAATATTAGCGAACAAACGAACGGCCAATACGGCGTGCTTCACAAGGAAACCGAATAGCTCGATCCCAAAAATTGCTAAGCTCAACCCTTTGCCACCCGCACCAGGAATTCCAGTATCAGGCATCATGTTCCCGAAGAAACCTGCTGGGCCCATTGCCTGAAATCCATAAAGAATTGTGGCGACAAAGGCACAGATTGCCAGTACGGCTGTCACATTAATATTGCCCGTCGCAGAACCAAGAAATGGAATCGCCCCAAGCAAGTTGCAGATCAAAATAAAGAAGAAGCAGCTCCAAAGAAACGGCAGATACTTGTCAGCCGTATGGCCTCCATGGCTTACCGTTTTATTTGCTGAGCTGTGATCGTCATCATGATCGTGATGATCATCGCCAATTGTCGGGCGAACCACTTCGTCGCGAATGAATAATGCAATCGCTTCCCAGAAGTTCCAGAATCGACCTTGAACAGGTTGTCCTGTATTGATCCGGCGAGACAGTCCTTTGAAGACAAACAAGCAAAACAAAAATGCGACTGTTTGCAGCAGCATAAATTTGGTTAGCTGAAAGTCACCAATATGCGGGAGTGGCAGGTGATGGCCACCAGGCAGTTCCACATATGGAAAGTCTCGAACATGATGAAATGTGTCTGATGCAGACATAAGTCTCAGGTGACCTCAGAGTCAGTGAGTGTCGGATTCGTTCCAGAACCCGACTTTGAATTTTGATTCATTTGCCGTGAGCTTTTTTGTTGAGACAAAAGCAAAAACGCTTCTGAAAACAACGCAACAACATAGAAAGCTGCCACCCACCACAAAAACATATCCGGTTCAAAATCCGGATGCTTTCTCTTTACTATCACAATGGCTGAACCCACCACTGTGGTGCGGACAGTCATTTGAACTAACATCGCTGCCAGTTCGTTGGGGAAGATATCGAGTGTTCCAAGAAATACAACAACCCAACCTGGGATCAAACAGCAGAAAGCTGCGATTGTCATCCACTGAACACCATCGTTCCCATTTAAGATACGCGCTGGCCAAAAACAAATGACCCACGCGACTGCCACGCAAACTGTCAAAGTCAAACAGGACTTCAAGACGGACGTTTGAGACTTCACAAACACTTGTCTTTCTTGAAATCACGTTCTACCACAATGGAAGACTTTTCAGACTGACGACTTGAACCATCAGTTGGTTGAGTCATTTTTTGCATACGTCTTTGTTCGGACTGTTTGTCCAGCTTCTGCAGCAGTTCTTTTAAAGAAACGACAGTCGTAGCTGCTCCCAAGATTGCTCCGGCAATTAAGCACCAAGGCGCCGTTTGCCAACGCATATCAAGAAAGTAGCCTACTGCAGCGGCAACTGGCAGCCCCATCACCGCACCCATTGCCTCGTGATATTCACGGTGAGCTTGAGCTAAAAATGATGAGCTTGAAGTCTTCTGTTTCCGCCGTGGGCGATCAGTGCCGGGCATCACAGTTTTCCTCCAAACCAAGTCACTGAAACAGCAGTGCGGGCGAGCATACCCGCGCTGCGTGAAGGGTCAAATTGAGTGATCAAAGCCCGGCCTGTTTCCCACAAACGAGATCTATTTATCCCGTGCCCGGCCCCAAATATTCTCACTCAAGTTCCACGCCTGCCTAACCGGTCGTCATCCGAAAGCGGCGTACTGAAATCCCATCACCCATTCCCCTATTGAACGACAAGCCTGTTCATATCAGCAATCCACCTTATTCATCGTGACTGCACACTTCACGATAGAACTCAGCGTCATTGCCATTCCAGCAGTTGAGGGCGGACAGTCATCGGGATCTGCTTGGCCGCTGGCTCGCCCCATAAAGGCCCCAACCAATACGCGTTTTCCCACTCTTCCTGCTCCGTTTCACAACCACAAAGTTCCATAAGGAGCAAATCTGAGAGGTGGCAGAACCAAAACCATGGTCTCAATTTCAGATCGAGCCGAACATCCTGTATCATTGCATCGATACGCCATCCTTTCCGGCTGGAAAAGGATGGTCAAAAAAGCGATCCCTCCCGCAGGAAACACCAATGAAACCTTCCCCCAGAAATCTCGGTGCCCCAACCGACCTTTCCATTGGGAACCGCTTGGAGGAAACGCTGATCGTCAGTGCCCCCGCCTCGAAAGCTGGCGGCCTGCCCAACGAAGCACCTGCAGAAGACGCACCTCGGGAAGTGGAACTGGTACTCGATAACGGGTCGTCCATGAGTGAAGAGTCCCATGACCGTCTGCGGAAGCGACTCCAATTGTGCGCGCTGTTGCTGGGATGCGGGTTAGGCTTCTATCTCATGATCAAACTCTTGAATCTCTATCAGACTTCGATCGAAGGTAGTCCATTGATTTTCTGGGCACATTTCGTAACCACGGTTGGATTGTTGGGAGTTGCTTGGTGGCTCGGTTTAAGTCATAAAACAGCGCCCAACCATTTAAGAATTGCCGAATTCATCGTTTTTGGCGGAACGGCTTTGTTCTTTGTGCTTGTCAGCGATGCGGTTCTACGAGACTCAATTTCATCAGGTTTTATCGCCGACATCACGCCGCCATGGCTTCTGATGATTTTCACTTACGCGTTGCTGATCCCCAACACCTGGCGTCGAGCTGCTCTCGTCATTATCCCGCTCGCGCTGATCCCAATTGGACTGGCTGTATCGGCACGGCTGATGTCCGAAGATGTTGCGACAGGCATGCAGTCGGAATCAATGCTTCACGATGCCATGTTTCGAAATGCGATGATCCGAATTATTTTGGGGATGATCTGGGGGTCCGTCACTGCGATCTGGGGGGTGTGGTCCATTCGCTCGCTCCGTCGAGAAGCAATCGAAGCCAAAAAGATGGGGCAGTACCAACTGAAGAAATTACTGGGACGAGGCGGCATGGGTGAGGTCTATCTGGCCGAACACCGAATGCTCAAGCGTCCTTGTGCCTTGAAACTGATTCGGCCCGATGTCGCCGACGTTCGATTGAACCTCAAGCGATTTGAACGAGAAGTCCAATCGACTGCTCGATTGACCCACTGGAACACGGTCGAAATTTACGATTATGGCAATACAGACGATGGCACTTTTTACTACGTCATGGAGTACTTACCGGGCATGAATCTGGACGAGGTTGTGCGTCGAGACAAGCCTCTTCCAGCCTGTCGGGCTGTCTATCTTCTACAACAAGTTTGCGAGGCCCTAGCAGAAGCCCATGACCAAGGACTCATTCACCGCGATATCAAACCTGCAAACATCTTCTCAGCGATTCGCGGTGGAAGGTACGATGTGGTCAAGTTACTAGACTTTGGACTCGTGCGACAAACACGACTGTCTACCAGCCCCGAAGAACACAACGAACATCAAACAAGTGAAGGATCCATCACGGGATCGCCATTGTACCTGTCTCCCGAACAAGCACTGGGCGAAGTTCCAGACGAACGCAGTGATATCTATTCACTGGGCGCGGTCGCATACTATCTCACCACGGGACGACCGCCGTTCATGAATGACAACCCGATGCGAGTGATCATGGCTCACGCCCACGACGTACCAACTGCGCCCCGTGAATTCAACCGAGACATTCCTTCGGCCTTTGCACAAGTCATCATGAAGTGCTTAGAAAAAGATCCTGCAAATCGTTTTGCCAACGTGCGACTGCTACAGCAAGCACTTGTTGAAAGCGAAGCGAGCGATGCTTGGGACATCGACAAAGCAACCAACTGGTGGAATCAATACGGCTGCCCTGAAAAGAAAAAACTGGACGCAGAGGTGTTGGAAGTTTGAGTTGCCTGAATTTGCCGATGTGTTTTCGGCTTGATAGGGTATGTGGAAAGCAACTCAGCCACGAAGTGGCGACATGTTGTAGTCATGGGTGTGAACCCATGGAATACGAACCCCGAGAATGAATAGTCCTAAAGGGACGGCATGAGTTCGAGCCCAATTCATGTCGCCCCATTCGGGGCTTTGCAGTTCATTGGTTTTCGTAACCACGGGTTTTCACCCGTGGCTACAACATGCCGTCCCGCCAGGACTATTATCGCCTAAAGGCCGTGCTTTAGGCCCAACGGCCTGCTCGTCTAAAAATACACTTGCTGACGCTGCGAGCTTGTATTCAGATAAGGCCAGACTATCGAGCTATTGAACGTTCGGCCGGTGTTCCCCCGGCAAGACGCCGCCATAGCGCCGCGAAGTCGGCTTTGATTACGTAGATGCACGGGATCACGATCAGGACAAGTCCGGTAGATGCCATGATGCCGAACGCGATGCTGACCGCGAGTGGGATTAACGTCTGAGCTTGCAGGCTGGTTTCAAAGATCAACGGCAACAAGCCTGCTACGGTCGTTGCCGATGTCAATAAAATCGCGCGGAAACGTTGGCGGCTGGCTTGCCGAGCCGACTGCACGGTATCGGCTCCGCCTTCGATGGCTGCCTTGAGAAACAAAACCAACAGAATGGAGTCGTTGACCACAATTCCGGCCAGCGAAATAAAACCAAGCATACTGGGCATCGTAAACGAAATCCCGACCAACCAGTGCCCCGCAATCACGCCAATCAAAGCCAACGGAATCGCTAGCATGACGATCAACGGTTCGCTGTAGCTACGAAACTGAAAACTGAGCAACACAAAAACGCCCATCAATCCAATCAGCATCACGGTCAACATCGAATTCGCCGAACTGCCACCTTCTGCTGATTCACCTTCAAAACCAAATTGGACGGACGGAAACTTCTTCGCCAGCTCGGGCATGGCATTCTTTTTAAATAAATTGACGACCGAACTTCCGGTGACAATTGAAGAATCGGTGTCCCCGAAAACAGTGACCGTGCGACGGCCGTTGACTCTGGCAATTCGAGACCAACCGCGAACCCGCTGAATATCTGCGACCGTTTCCAGCGGAATTTGTTTGCCATCGGCAAGCACGAACTGAAACGAATCCAGATCGTCCAGATTATTCTGAGCGTCTTGTTCTAACCGGACGTCGATCTCGTACGACTCGGGTCCGATTTGCATTTCATCGGCAACAATGCCTTGGAAGGTGGCGCGAAGCTGAGTCGCCATGCTGTTAGCATCGAGCCCCAACGCGTAGGCTCCGGGGCGGATGTTAATCCTAAGTTCCGGTTTGCCTTGTCGCAGGTCGTCCACAAGGTTTCGCACACCGGCAATCGTACGAAACCAGCGAATGCTCTCTGTTGCGGCCTGTTTGAGTTCTTGAAGATCATCGCCTTGAACTCGGACTTCGAGCGCCCGTCCAGCGGGCCCACGAGAGGGTTCGGCAATGCTCAACGCTAACACGTCCGGCAAGGTACCGGTTTCATCCGTCCACTCTTTGATGATCGACGCCATGGTCACAGTTCGAGTTTCACTAGAAAGCAGGTCGACTGAAATCGTTGCCACGTGAGGCCCCGTTTCTGAGGCATCGGAATTTGTATTGAAGTCGATGCTGTAAGACTCCACGAGATTTTGTTGATCCGGTTGGTCAGACGTGTGTTTTTCGTCGATCCGTTTGAGTGCGTCCGTGATTTGCGCTACGACAGCTTCGGTTCGGTGCAATGGCGTTCCTGCGGCAAGAGTTAGCTTTGCCGATACCGAATCGCCTTCGGGTGATGGGAACACTTCAAAGCGAACGATGCCAGCGACCAACAAACTGATCGTTGTCAACAGCAAACCCAACGTTGAACCAACGGCAAGGTAGCGCCAGCGAATACAGAAATCGACAATCGCACCGAAAAACGTTTCGCGAAACCACTCGAAGGCATTATCAAACCAACGCCGTAAAAAGAAGGTTTGGGGTTCAACAAAAACGGCGTCGTTTTCAGCGTCGTGGTCGTGCTCACCGTGCCCAGCAAGAGAATGGCCAAGGTGGTTTGGTAAAATCAAGTAGGCCTCAATCAAACTGATACCCAAAACTAGCAGCAAAACAATGGGCACCACGCCTAAAACCGTCCCGATGTCCCCACTCAGAAATGCCAACGGACCCAACACGCATGCCGTCGTAATAAATGACGAAAACACGCCAGCTTGCACTTCGGTGATTCCATCGATGGCCGCTTGGATTCCCGTTTTTCCTTTGGCGCGATGAGAGGCAATGTTTTCAGCGATCACGATGCCATCGTCCATCAACAGACCAATGGCCATGAGCATACCGACCGAAGTCATGATGTTGATGGTCATTCCGAACATCGGCATCAACGCCAACGCTCCCAGAACCGACACTGGCAAGCTCATTGCCACCCAAAACGACAGCCGCCAATTAAAGAAGAGCCACAACGTAAGAAACACCAGCACCATGCCTTGGAGACCATTATTAAAGATCAATGCGATCCGGTCGCTGATCAACGTTGACGAATCGCTGGACACAAACAAACTCAGTTGAGGATGGCGTTCGCGTTCACCAACTAAAAATTCTTTGACTGTGTCGGCGACTCGGATGGTGTCTTGCTGTATGGTTTTTTGGATGCTTAGCTTGCAGGCGCGGCGGTCGCGATGAAGTGTCTTTTGTTCGTCAAGTTCGAACACATCGACGATGCTGGCAATATCGCCGAGCAAAATTTCCGTTCCCGAATCGGCTGCTTTGATCACCAACTGTTCCATGGCGGCCGGGGACCTGCGTTGCCCCGTCATTCGGACTAACAGATCTTGATCATCGCTTTCAATTCCTCCAACTGGCATACTGATGTTTTGCGCAGCGATCGCATCGGCAACGTTCTTAGCACTCAGGTTAAAGCGCAACAACGCTTCGGCGTCCAGTTCGACTCGAAACTGATGATCAGAAAAACCGCTCAGTTCCACCAAAGACACCCCACTTAAGCGTTGCAGTTTGTCTTTGAGTTCTTCGCAATAGGCTTTCAAGTGAACGGGATCAAGGTCGCCAGACACAAGAATATCCAGCACCTGTTCCGTGCGTCCCAGTTGCGTGATGACCGGGTCTTCGATGCCATCGGGGAAGTCGTTGATTGCTTCAACTTCGGACTTAATATCATTGCTTAGCTTGTCAATATCACCGCCTTCCTGCATTTCAACCGTTACGGTGGCCACGCCTTCTCGAGCGTCCGACACAACTTCCCGTACCATTTCGATGCCGTCAACAGCGTCTTCGATTCGTTGACAGATCGCCTCTTCGGCTTCTTCGGCCGACGCACCAGCGTAGGTTACCGTGACGCTGACTTGCCCAGGCGTAATGTTTGGAAACGTTTCCCGTTGCACGGAAGGGTAGATCACGATTCCGATGATGATTAAGACAGCCATCATCAAATTGGCCGCTGTCGGATGCTTAGCAAAGAACGTGATCATTCGTGAGACGTTCCTTTCACGACTTCTTCCAAAAGTGTGACGGCTGCAGCATCAAAAACAGGCTCAACCAGCATGCCCGGAATGGCGGGCGTCGCGTCGGAAATCACGACTGTTTCCTGAGGCTGAAGTCCCGCTGCAATCACAGTGGCTCGATCTTGATGAAATCGCACTTTGACTTTCCGTTTTTGAAGCCGATTGTCTGCGTCCAGCACATAGACACTGTCATCAATGAGTGCCGATCGAGGAATGACCATCGCGCCGGGGATCACAGCAGCTTCCAACTGAACCTCACAGTACGTTCCACTCACCGGTGGCGGACTTGGTTTGCCGGGAACAATTTCGTAGGGGTTGTCGATCGATACAACAATTCCTGCGGTGCGTGCTTGAGAATCCAGTTCTTCTCGAATGCGTTGAAATTCGGCAGCGCGAGTGCTTCGAATTCCTGATGTCCCATAGTTCACCGTTGCTTTCACATTAAAAATGCGTTTCAGCATTTCCTGTGACACTGGGTTTGTGCTGTCGTTGCCTAAGCGACCTTGGCGATCAGGTTGAATCACTCGCTGAAGATCTCGAGACGTAAACTGAGCTTCGACTTCCATGCGATCAGTGCTTTGAGCTGTCAGCAGACTTGCACCGATGGAAACGTATTCACCAACTTCCAGATCGACGGGGCCAAGTCGACACTTGAAGGGCGCCAATATCTTGCACCTGGTGAGACTTCGTTGTTGTTCAGCCAAGTTTGACTGTGCAACTCGAATGGCGGTTTCCGCAGACTTGATCTGCGTTGGTAAGAGATTCAGATCATTGACGATGCTTTGGACAGAATTTCGATCGGTGTTGACGCTTCGTTTTCGAGAATCCACATCGTCTAGCGAACCAGCACCTTCTCTCACCAGACGCAAATCACGGGCTAGCTCGCTTTCTGAGATCGCAAGAGATTCTCGTGCGATTTTTAGAGAAGCATTTAGGTTGGCCTGCTGAGCTGCAAGCTGTTTCACAGAAACTTGCGAACTTTCTAATTCTGCTTCTAGTCGATCAATCGCAAGTTGAATATCGGTCGTATCAATTTGCACCAGAAGTTTACCCGCGTCAATAAAGGTGCCAGCCTGAAGTTGCGGGTGCAGCTTGACGATCTGCCCAGAGACTTCGGCGAACGCTTCCCATTGTTTGGCCGGCTGAGCCGTACCGTGCCCGACGGCACAGGGTGTCACGTTCAGAGTCGGCACTTGAATGACCCGCAGAACTCGGACTTCTTCTTGTTCGGGAACTCGTTGAGGGACTTTTGCATTCTGGGATGCGTAGTAGATGGCCAACGCTCCCAACAGTACGGGCGGAATGAATAGCAATCCCTTCAATGATCCTCTGAGAGCTTCGCCTGTTTTTTTCATTGCCGAAATTTTAGATGGAGATTGCGGAGTCATTCGTTTCTTTGTTCAAGTGCTGGCTACGAGCTTCGCCATTCGGACAACATCAAAGTGGCTGGGCGAGTGAGAATTCAGGCGGGCATGGTGCGCCAGTCTAGCCGAGTTGGTGCCAAGCTCGAAGCCTAGCGAGTCCGGCGACGTTCAGATATCACTCATTTATCTAAAACAGACCACGGGGATTCCCGCTCACGTAACACAAAAGTCGCTGGGCTCGCCACAGTTCAGGCAGGGTGGCATGTCGGTTTGGCTCACTCGGTGCCAACGGCGAAGTCTGACAACTCCGGCAACAGCACAATGATCCTCATTCGTTTATTGAATGGGCTCGATTATTTCCCAATCTCCAACATCGCTGCCGACCACATCGCTGCCGACCACATCACGACTCTGAGGCGATGGAACATAGGTTTCGCAACTGCGAGGTTCAATGGATTGGATTTGCCACCCACCGCCAAACGCAGCGTAAGTTTGAATCAACGCCAAAGCGATATTGGCCTTCGCCTGAATCACCGCATCGGTTTTGACCACTCGATCGGCTTCGTAGACAAAGACAGATGAAAACGAAATTTTACCTGCTTCGTATCTCTTTTGCCCCAGTTCAACTGTTTCCGCTGATGCGTCAGCACTGACTTCTAAATGCTGCAGCTGCTCATTGAACTTCAAGAAATCGATGATTCCGTTTTCAACTTCCTGCTGAGCCAGCAGTGCCACTTCTTGGTATGCAACCAACGCCTGTTGAAACAAATTATCTTGCAGCACAACGTTGTTTGCGATCCGTCCGTAGTTCAAGATGTTCCACTGAAAAGACGGGCCAATAGACGCCACTGTACTTTCAGGCGTAAACAGATCTGAAACAGAATTTGCTTGAACGGATAAAGAACCTCCAACGCTTAATCGAGGGTACAAGTCTGCTTCAGCAATCCCAATTTGTTCGGCTTGAATCGCAATACTTCGTTCGGCAGCTTGAATATCAGGACGCTGACGAATCACATCGCAGGGAACTCCGACAAACAGCTGTTTGGGAACTTCTGGTAGAGATCCCGAAGTTGTCACCCATTCTCGCATTCGATCTGGAGTCGTACCAAGCAGAACAGCCAATTGGTTGATTGAATTGCGGCGTTGTCGTTCCAGTTCTGGGATGAGGGCTCGAGTATCTTCGAGGTTTGAAAGTGCCTGCCGTTCATCAATCTTGGCTTTCAGAATTTCATTCTTCTTGCTTGCAATCGCATAGCTCTTTTCTTGAATCGCTACGTTTTGCCTCGCCATTTCAATTCGTTCGTCAAATGAACGAACCTGAATGTAGGTCGTTGCGATTTGAGAAATCAAAGAGACGATAATTGCATTTGCATCAGCTTGACTTGCTTGAACGTTGGCTTCTGCTGCAGCGATGTTGCGACGCAGTCTTCCCCACAGATCTAATTCCCACGACAAACTGACGCCCGTGCTCCAGTTGCCGAAGAAACTGTTGTTGGCTTGTTGTCGAGCATAAGAAGCTGTCCCCGTTTGCGATTGCGGATAAAAGCTACCGACGGCGATGTCGCGTTGCAGGTGAGCCGCTTCGATACGAAGAAAGGCAGCTTTAACAGATAGGTTCTGTTTGTATGCCGCAGAAACCAGTCCACTTAAAACGGGATCTTGAAAGACATCCCACCACTGTTCTTGAACCTGAGTGTGCTGGATGAAAGCGTCATGATTGGAATCAAGCCAAGACTCCGCGTGAGGTGCGGAAGGTGTGCAATAGTTTGGCCCGACCTTCAGGTCGTTATTCCACCAGCGTTTCGCTGATGTCGTGCAACCGACCAAGCTGGTTATTGACGACAGGATCAACACAAACACTGCCAAACGATTTTTGGGCATCATTGCTCGACTCCTGACAACCAGATCAACACGATAATACGAAAGATCGGTTCAACCTGTGCAGACGTTGACTGAAAGTCGGACGGAAAGAAAAGTGAGCTTTCTAACAAGTGGCATAACCTGACTGGCTGGCAAAAACGTCACAGGTTACCAGCGTGCCTCCGTAGCCAAGACTCAGTTCTGGACACTGAAACAGAGCTTGCAGCAGACGCTTCTTGTGTGAATTTTGCTGGCTGACGTTGTTGCCAAGGCCACAATGATCAAACGAAGTGCCATCCCGTTTCATGATTCAACGAATTCGCCTTCGCCCCTCGTGCCAGATGACTTATGACCAACTTGTTTTTATAGTGAGGCATAACGGATGCGCAACGAACCGTATCGACGTTGCCGAATCATCTGATCCTGCTTGCACTCATCACCCCCCAAAGAGCACACAATGACTCCTCTCCCTCCGCGATTCTTTGCGACTCATTTTTCAATGCTGTTTTTCACAGCAGCAATTTTCTTGGCTGCTTTTTCAAAGGATGTGGCTGCAGCAGATCGTCCCAATATTCTGTGGCTCACTTGCGAAGACAACAATGTGAACTGGGTGGGATGCTATGGCAATCCGTATGCAGACACTCCTCATATTGATGCCTTGGCTGCGGAAGGATTTCAGTACATGCATGCGTATGCAAATGCTCCCGTGTGTGCTCCTTCAAGAAGCACATGGATTACCGGAATCCATGCTGCGTCCATGGGAACTCTCCCGATGAGAAGCCGATACCCAATTCCTCATGACAAAATCAAGTACTACCCCGACCTATTGAAGGACGCAGGCTACTACGTTGGCAATGCCAAAAAGACAGACTACAACATCGGAGGGCGAGACGATAAAAAAGCGTGGGACACCAACAAGGTGGACTTCAAAAAGCTAAAGCAGAAGCAACCCTTCTTCATGGTGATTAATAGTACAGAATCTCACGAATCAAAGGCGTTCGGCGACGTCAATCATTCCACTCATTCGCCAAGCGAAGTGCAACTGGCAAAGTACCATCCTGATATTCCAGACATACGCAAAAACTATGCTCACTACCACGACCAAGTGAAAAAAATGGATGCCAAAATCGGCAAATCATTACGGCAACTTGAAGCCGCTGGCTTGGCAGAAAACACCATTGTGATCCACAATTCCGACCATGGTGGAGTACTCGCTCGAAGCAAGCGATTTCTGTTCAACAGTGGAACTCATTGCCCCTTAGTGATTCGTATTCCCGAACGCTTCAAACATTTGCGGCCAGCAAAGCCCGGCTCAAAAATCAATCGTTTAGTCAGCTTTATTGATATGACCAAAACGTGGTTAGATTTGTGTGGAGCGGAAATGCCAGACACTTTGCAAGGCAAAGTGTTTCTGGGGCCCAATCAGGAGAGTCGAAATTACCATGTGAGTTATCGAGCTCGCATGGACGAACGAGTCGACAACGTGCGGTCGATTCGAGACCGCGAAGGGCGGTTTCTGTACATTCGCAACTACATGGCTTACGCACCGTGGGGACAGCATCTCAACTTCCTGTGGAATATGAAAGCGACAACAGCATGGGAACAACACCACAAATCGGGGCTCACCGATGATGTCACAGGACGGTTCTTTGGCACCAAACCAATGTACGAACTTTATGACACTTCGGTCGACCCGGACAACGTCCACAACCTCATTGAAGACCAACAATATGCAGCCGTTGTGGAAGACCTCGATTCCGCTTTAAACAAATGGCAGCAAACTCACTTCGACACGGCCTTCCTTCCCGAAAGCGAAATGCTGCGTCGAGCAAAAGAAGCACAGCTCACCATTTATGAATTCGTTCGAAACCCCAAACGGTACGACCTTGTGGCCTACCAAGCTGCCTCAGCCAAAGCACTGGAACAGAACCCAAAAAACGCAGACCACTTCTATCAAAACTTGAAATCCAACGACTACGGAATTCGCTACTGGGGCATTGTCGGGTGCTTTAATATCCAACAACAGACGACGTTGAATATGGATGCCATTCGAGACTGCTTGACAGATGATTCACATCACGTTCGCGTGATGGCAGCTTGGATTTTGTATCGAGCAGGCGATGTTGAGACTGCTCAAGCGTGCTTCAATAATCTGCTTAAAAATCACAGTTACGCGTCACTCAAGATTTTCAACATCATCGACTGGATCGCCGATGGTCATCAGCCGTATGCCAAAGCGATGGCTGCTTGTCAGTTTGAGCACTCGGGATATGTGGACCGCATGAAGCAATACATGAAGATCGATTCGCCAAGGAAATAACGATTTCCTGTGTTCAACGGTTTCCAGTGTTCAACGGCTGCCAAGATCAGTGGAAGAAACCGAAAACTGTTCTTCAGAATG
>CAYTUE010000023.1:19446-29278 GCA_964441085.1 uncultured Planctomycetaceae bacterium | reverse complement strand
GTGTTCAACGGCTGCCAAGATCAGTGGAAGAAACCGAAAACTGTTCTTCAGAATGACAGGTTCTGTTTTCTGCTGGTCGTTCATAGACAGTTGAGAGACCGTCCCAGTGACCTTCTTCAACAGCCTGTTAAGCGGGAACTTTCAGTCCATCGACAATGGATTGCAGTATCTGAGATGCGCGAGCACGATGTCCGTCTCGCATTGCTCCTCGACAAACGACTCGGTGAGCCAACACAGGAATCACCAGTTGTTTTACGTCGTCTGGAATTGCGTAGTCTCGTCCTTCAACCATGGCCATCGCCTGAACGGCCTTGTACAACGTTAAGGCGCCTCGAGTACTCACTCCGAGAGACAGTTCGAGGTGATTTCGAGTTGCTTCAACGATGTCGAGCATGTAGTCTGAAATCGAATCGTCGATCCGAATGTCTGCAACCGCGTTTTGCAGTTTAATCACATCGTCCGCGTTGGTCACACTTTCAAGATTGTCAGTGGGTTCGCCCGAACGGTGACGACGAAACACTTCTTGTTCCGTTTTGCGGTCAGGATAGCCGACTTCCAAGCAGACCATAAATCGGTCTAACTGATTTTCAGGCAAAGGATAGGTGCCTTCGAATTCAAAAGGGTTTTGCGTCGCAATCACAAGAAAGGGCGACTTCAGTTGACGAGTTTCACCTTCAATCGAAACCTGCTGTTCGCTCATGACTTCCAGCAAGGCGCTTTGGCTTCGAGGTGTTGTGCGGTTGATTTCGTCGGCCAACAGAACGTTGGTAAATACGGGCCCCGGTCGAAATTCAAATTCGCCGCTATCGGGACGATACACGTTGGCTCCCAAAATGTCGCTGGGCAATAAATCGGGAGTAAACTGCAGGCGATTAAAATCGCAGCCCAAAGTCTTGGAAAGGGCTCGAGCAAGCGATGTTTTTCCCAGCCCAGGAGCATCTTCCAGTAACACGTGCCCTCCCGCCAACAACGCGACCA
Organism: uncultured Planctomycetaceae bacterium; assembly: GCA_964441085.1. Lineage (GTDB taxonomy): Bacteria > Planctomycetota > Planctomycetia > Planctomycetales > Planctomycetaceae > Fuerstiella. Next base: position 28,300 of record CAYTUE010000023.1, on the reverse strand, counting down.
CTGAAAGTCGAATCGTTTCGCTTTTCCCCAAAACGGCCGATTCCACATTGGTGCGAATTTGACGAATCAAATCATTCATGATGAGGGCAATTCTATCTAATGAAAAATAAGGACTTGTGACAGTAAGCAACCGACGACCGGATAAAAACCAAAGGGACTCGATCGTCTTCAAGCAGAACAGCTTTGAAAGTTTTAGACGGAATCAAGCATTCTGAAACGCTCGCAAAGAAATGTTTGTCAGCATACCACTGCTGAATACCGCAATTGAATACCGTTGCTGAATTACAGCTGCATTGATTTCCAACGCATCAATCATTTGAAGTTTCAGAATCGTCTGTCGACTTGTCAACTTCGGGTGTTTCTGGGGAAATTTCTTCAACGGCTGGTTCGCGAACAGGCTCCGTGACGGGTTTGTCTGTTGGTTCACTGTTCGAACTTTCCTCTTCGACCGCGCCTGCATTTGTTTCCGGTTCGGTGGATTCTGAATCAGATTCGGATGAGTAGACTCCAGCATCATACTTCGACCAAAACACAGCGGCCGACTGAGTACTGCGTCCGACCGTCGTGGTTAAAATCGTCTTCAAACTCGGCATGTCTCGAAGAACTTCCATTCCTTCAGTGATGTTTTCGGGAGTCAAACTGATTCTGGTTAAAGGCAGACCGCGTAAAGCAGACAGGTCGGAGACTTTGGTGTCGACGATATTCAAACGCTCCAGAGTTTTCATGCCCGCTAAAGCAGAAAGATCGGCCACATCAGTCCCTTCGACATCCAAGCTTTGCATTGTCTTACCTGCAAGACACGAAATATCAGTGACCTTTGTATGAGGAATCCAAAGTGTCTTCAGCGGCATACTGGCACAAGCGGCGATTGATGTCACCGGAACCTTGCTGAGATTGAGCCGCTGCAATGGCATGCCGTCCAGCAGGTCTAACGTAGTTAACGGACAACTATGCAAGTGAAGTTCTTCCAGCGGCATGCCTTTTAAAGCAGACAGGTCATCCACTTTGGTTTCTTCAAGATTCAAATACGTTAATGGCATTCCCTGCAACGCACTGATATCCGTGACTTCAGTGAATCCCAAATCCAGCCTCCGCAATGGAAGGCTCGCCAATGGAGCAATGTCCTTGACTCCACTTTGATAAAGATTGGCCACAACAATATCGTTGCCAGATTTATCAAAGGTTGCCAGTTCGTTCACCTTCAATCGTTTTCGAAGTTCTCGCACCGTCAGTGGCGCTGGTTCGTCAGACCGTTTTGCCTTCATTACAGGAGCCACACTGGAAGTTGAAGACTCAGTGTCTGTCGTTGCCCCAGAACAACCTGACAGCAGCATGGCAAGCATGGGCAGCAGCACCACCAAAGCCAAACGCTCCTTGACTTTGACAAAGCCTTGTCTGTGGAAAACCGCGTCAGTTAACAGCCAAGCGGGTTCAATCATTTTGAAATCCATTGTTCAACCAGCAAATCAAATTGCTGGCCTCGATCAACATAGTTTTGAAACCACCCAAAACTAGAACAGCCTGGGGAAAGCAGCACGATACCGCATGGCGCCACGAGTTCAACTGCCTGGCGGATGGCCGATTCAAAGTCTGTCGCCACCTGAACGATTTGACAGCCATTTTCAGACTCGTTCAAAATCGCTTCTTTCAATGTGGCAGCCACGTTTCCAATCGCCACCACGGCATCGGCATGCTGCTGAAGTTCAGTCACCATGTTTGATAAATCGCTGCCCTTGTCGGCTCCTCCCGCGATAACCACCAAGCGTTGGACGGCTTCATCAGTGGCTTCAGACATCGAGCTTCTCATGCTTGATCTTTGACGAAGACCAGGCCGATTGCGAAGCGTTTGAACAGCAGCAATGGTTGATTCAGGAGTCGTCGACGCAGAATCATTGATAAATTGAACGGTCGATGTTTGGCCACTGAGACAAAGGCGAAATGGCAATCCGGGAAACTTCATCACCGATTTTTGAAACAGAAATGGATCGGCTCCCAACTGAATCGCTGCGCAGGCTGCCGCTGTAAAATTAAGCAAATTGTGTTTGCCGGAAAGGCTTGCCGGAAGACTCAGGCGTACCGCATCTTCAATTCCTTGGCGACGCACGACGAGGGAATTTTCGTCCCAGAACACTCCGTCTTGACCGTCGTCGATCACTCCAAAACGCAATTCTTGACAGCGAATTCTCCACGTCGGCTGATCTTCTTCATCATGGTCGGCAGAAAATGTTCGAGGACCATTTGTGATATGAGCCGCCGGAATCACGGCCGTGTGTTGGCGAAGCTGTCGGCGAAAAAGGTTTTGCTTGGCCGCGTGGTAGTGTTCGAGACTCGGGTGCCAGTCCAGATGATTGGGTGAAAAACCGGTCAGCACAGCAATGTCAGCCGCGAAATTGAAATCCCCAAGATGATGCAACTGAAAACTGGAAAGCTCCAAAACCACCACGTCGGTAAGCTGAATCTGGTGGACAACCGATAACAGGCTTCCTCCAATATTGCCTCCTAACCAACATTTTCGCTCAGAGCCAGATTGCCCCTGTTGAACGGAGTCGTTGCCTTCTGAACGCTTTGCGGCAAAGTCTGTTGCGAAATGTGTATTTAAAAGATGGTGGATCAAAGACGCGGTTGTGGACTTACCATTGGTTCCCGTGACAGCAATCACGGTGACGTGAGGAACATCAGCAGGAAGCTGCGAGTCATACTCGCTGTTTCGCAATTGAACACCAATTGTTCGAAGGTGCAGCAACAGCAGCTGAATTTCGGTGACCACGGGAATTCCAGCGGTAACACAACGCTGCAGGGCAGGGTGGTCGGGTTTGACGGCGGGGTTTACGACTAGGAGATCACATTCGAAGGCTTCTGCTGGGTGTTCTCCACAAAACACGTTTTGTAGCGGAAGTTCGGCAATTTCCTGCAATGATTGTGTGAGTTGCTGTTCGGAGAGATGGTCCGTGACCGTCACGCGTGCCCCTTGGTTCACTAAATAGCGAACCACTTCAATTCCTCCCCCAAATCGACCAAGCCCCATTACGGTGACGTTTCGATTTTTTAGATCGGCGGGTCCGAAAATTGCACTGTGATTCATCTTGGGATCCATGTTGAGCCCGTTGTTAACAAGTAATTCAACTTTCTAAAGTGAAGACCAGCCAATTCTGTTTGAAGTTTTTAGCTAACAATTGGCAACTCTCACTTTAAAACCCCGTTTTCTACCAGCATGAGAATTTCGAGTGAAGTGTGACGCAGGGACACCTGAAGTCCACGCCGTTGCCTACACTTATTATTCCCGCAGAATCGCATGGAGCGCATTCAGAAGCTGGAAATTTCACCAAGAGAGTATTGATGGCGAATCAGGTACTAGGAATGGAATTAGCCGACTGGGCCATCCTAGGCTTTTACGTCGTCGTGATGGTGAGTGTCGGATTTTGGTCTGCCACCAAAGTGAAGAACGGCGCCGATTTCTTCATGGGCGGACGTCGATTTGGCAAAATTCTGACGACATTTTTCGCGTTCGGTTGCAGCACCAGCGGTGGGCAAGCGGCCAATGTCGCGGCTGGCACTTGGCGAACAGGCATCACCAACATCTGGTGGCAATTTCTGTGGCTTCCCATCATTCCGTTCTACTGGCTGATTGCTCCTCTGTTAAGGCGACTGCGAGCTGTCACGACAGCAGACATCTTTGGCAATCGGTTTAGCCCATCCGTCGCCGTTTTGTATTCTGTTTACGGCATGATCTTTTCTGTCGTACTGATCGCTGGAGCTCTTTACGGCAGCGGCAAAATGATCAACTCACTTACCGGAAACCGGTTAGACGAAATTGTCGCACCACTTGACATTCGAGTTCCGTCGGTGACTTTAAAGTGGGTGGGAGTCGACGACGTCGCGGTGCCCAATGACGAAAAGAAAATGAAGCTGACCGTCTCCGTTTCTGAGCGAAGACCGCAAGGCCACGAAATCGCGATTGCCTTCATGGCCATGTTATTTGTCGTGTACAGTATGGCCGGAGGACTGGTGGCCGTAATCACGACAGACTTCATCCAAGGTGCCCTGACAATTGTGTTTTCTATCTTGCTGCTGCCTTTTGTGTTTTCAAAAGTTGCAGAACTGGGTGCCGCTGACAACGCTGCCTCATTAAAGCCCGGCCTATTCGATTTCATGACCAGCCAACAAATGGCTTCCGCTTTGGGGCAGGAACCAATCACATTGTTTTCCATGGTGATGCTCATGATTGCCGCCTTGCTCGGCATCATTGTGCAGCCTCATGTGATGGGAGTATGTGGAGCCGCCAAAAATGAATCTGAAGCTCGATTAGGCTTTACTGTTGGCAATTTTTTGAAACAGCTATGCACCATGGCGTGGGCGGTGATCGGGCTGGCATGCGTTGCATGGTACTTGAGCTCCGCTGGGCCACTGGCAACATCCACAGATCCTGCTGACCAAGCAATCTACCAAGACTTACAGAACCGAGTTTCAGCTGACTTCGAACAGCTGCCCGCTGAAGAAGCAAATCGTATCGATTCTGTAGACCGAAAGTTTGCCGATGAGCTATTTGGGCGAGCCGCCTATGACATTCTTTCTGCCATGAGTCCAGGCCTGGTTGGGTTACTGCTGGTCGGCTTGTTGGCATCTGTGATGAGCACCAGTGATGTTTATTTGGTGATGTCCAGTGGCCTGTTTGTGGAAACCATTTACAAGAGATTTGTCGCCCCGTTTCGTAGCGAAATGCACTACGTTTGGGTTGGACGAATTGTGGGAGCACTCATTGTGCTTTCTGCGATTGTGATGCAGACGTTTTTCATCGACATTCTGCATGCCATTAAGGTGATCATTAAGACGCCAGCAATCATAGGAGTCAGCTTATGGTTCGGCCTGTTTTGGAAACGCTGGAACCCCACGTCTGTCTGGGTGAGCACCATTGTGGGAAGCAGTGTGTGGTTCTACGTGAGTCATTACGGTGTTGTGTTGCACCAAAGAGTTCTTCCCGTTGATTCGATGTACGTATTCGTTGACGGTGTGCCTGAGCTAGCCGATGCGTGGCAGATCTTATTCTTCCTGACAGCCACAATCGTGTCTGGAGTCTTCGCGGCAATGGTCACGCAACAGCAGTCGCCCATGCAATTGGATCGTTTTTACACGCTGCTGCAGACTCCCATTGAACCGGGCGAAAACGTCATCATTCCTTGTCGAGTTCCCGAAAATTCGACTCGCAGAAATCCGGTGATCGAAATCGGTGATTGGGTCTTTCTCAAACCAACAGCATCGGGAATGCTTGGGTTTGGCCTGTCATGGTTGGCTGTTTTGGCCATCATTGGAATCACGTGGGGATTGAGCGCTATCATCTAGCTGGCTGTAAAAAAAGGGAACCCGGTCGTAACCGACGCGTCAGCGGGGAAGCATCTGCTTCACAGATTTTGGTTTTGGTTTCGGCTTCGGCAAAAGGGGGGCCAATCAGGTGGCACTGGCCAGTCTTCACATTGCCGCTTCAAACCACTGACCTGGACGTGCTTGCGGTTAAAAGACAACGGTGTTTGCCGTCAATAAGACGGTCCATTGATTTCAGTCAGTCACTGAATCGTCATCAGAATTCGTTGAATCTTCGGACGCAGGATTTGCTGGAGGCTTTCGGAACACGGCGACCAAGTCATCGATCGGGACAACAAACAGGAGGTTGTTGGATTCGAAGTCGACAGGGATTGCGTTTTTCGGGTGAAACAAAACCTTGTCGTATTTCCGGATCGGAAAATCTTCGTCGCGGTCGATCTGCACACTCATTTCGACGACGCGCCCGGTAATGGTGGGAATTTCTGACGTATCTGGCAGCACAATACCGCCTCGAGTTTCATTTCGAGCTTCATCTTTACGAATTAATACTCGAAGCCCAAGCGGCTCCACATACTCACTAACCATCAAAATTGCTCTCTTCTGCTCAAAGACGCTGTCGTCCAATCGGCAACTCGCCGATTCGGCTATCAGTTTGATCGGAATGTTAAGTGATGTCTCTTGTCCACAGCCGATATTGTTCGCTTCGACTGAAATTCTGCTTCAGAAAGAAACAGAGCGATGGTTCATTGCGGACATGAATCGCACTGCTTAAAGCGGAATCTGTGATTCTGGCTTGAAATTGATGCACCAACATCGTCGCAATTGATTGCCTGCGCGCGGATGAATGCACTCCCACGTATTCGATGTGGCCTCGATTCGGCCCGTGCGAATCATCACCAACCAGCACTCCTAACAACCCAGCTGTCCCAGAAACCAACAGTATGCTTAAATCGTTGGGGCTGCACGCAAACATCGCCAAAAGCTCCTCAGGCCGAACATTCTGACGAGGCAAAAAGTCTTGACTGTTTCGCAGCGTGTCACTCAAAAGCAGATGCAACTGCGCGACAATGCTTGATTGATAAGCAATGTCCTGTGAGACGTGTTGTTGTGGTTCATCGAACTTGATTTTTGGGAACGGCTCATCAGTGCCAAATAAACGGGCCGCCTTGATCCAATCAACGTGTCGCTGTGGTGTTGTTAATTGTTGAGCTGCCAATGGCTGCTGCGATTCAGACGGAGGTCTGCGAAACAGTTGAATGGCTCCATCCAAAACGAACTGGTGCTCATGCAGCGCCGCAGACCATTCGGCGTCGCAATCGTCATCCAGCACGTACGCAGCAGCAACCGGTTCGTTCTGTAGTTCTTTCCACGCAAGACTTAGCAAAGAAGCCCACGTTGTTTTGGGAATTCCACAATTGGGCTTTGTTGATGGCTGGTAGCTGGATGAACGATCGGTTTCTGTTGTGGACGAATCAACCTTGATGAGATGAGCCGTCTGGTCTGGCTGAACGCAAACGATGATTCGATGCTGCGACGTTTGCGGAGACGCAGCGTCGCCCTGTGCCACATAAAAGCAACGAAAACGGGTTCCATTCGCCGCTTGAAACAACAGTTCAGGATCGTGGCAGTCTATGATGTACGCAGACACGCAGGCAGTCTTCTATGAAACCGGACAAAGTCGATGACAAAGCAAACACAATTATCGAAGGATCATCGGGCAAGGCGAGTTCACGTGGTGGGAAAAAAAAATTCCGGCAAAACGACTCTGGTTTGTGAACTTGTCACCTTGTTGACTCAGCAAGGCTTTTCAGTGGCCACAATCAAGCATACTCACCACAACCATGAACTTGATACCACCGGAAAAGATTCTTGGCAACATCGACAAGCGGGAGCAACCGCTGTAGGCATACTCGCGTCAGAAATGACGGCCGTGTTTTTTCCAATGAATCGATCTCAGAACGAATTCAAACGGTATGCCCACCTTGAATCTGTGTTGTGCGGCTGCGATCTGATTTTGGTAGAAGGAGATCTTCACTGCGATGCTCCCAAGTTAGAAGTGTGGAGACACGCAGTAAGTTCCGCTCCATACGCTGTGAACACGCCCGGCATCAGTTTCGTGGTCACCGACGACCAGTGTCAGCAATTCGTCGACAAGTTGGACTCAGGCGATCAGCCGCAAGATAACACCACGCCAATCAGCTTTCCCCCTCGACTCAACAGAAGTCATCTGAGCCAAATTGCAGACGCCGTCATTCAACTGGCCGGACTGTAAAGAGCAGGAAGGATGTGTGCACCAAGTCGCCACAGTCTCTTTGTTTCACACTCCGCACAATCACATCGGGCACACAATCACATCGGGCACACAGGCACATCGGGCGCACAAAAAAGCGACCGTCGATTGATATCAACGGTCGCTTAATGTGTTCGTGTTCATGCTGAACAAACTATTTTTTCTTGCCCGGGCCTTCAGCAACTTCCTTTGTGCCTGGCAGTTCGCCTTCTTTGATCAAGTCGCCGAAGGTCTTTCCTTCAGTGGCACTCTTTTCTTTGGCGATTTTTTCTAAAGCTTCTTTGATCTTCGCAGTGTCTTTTACTTTTTTGGCTCCGAGAGCTTTCGTCATTGCCGCTCCATAGTTGTTGCGATCCTTCTTCGACTTGGAAGGATGGCAGACAGCGCAAGACACTTTGCCGCTTTTGCCGTGTTTTTTGCCGAAATCTTCGTCCAGCTTATACAGCTCCTTGGCGTAGTGGATCTGTCCGACCAACTGACTATTGCAAAGAACGGTCAATCCCAAAACGCAGGCACCAGCGATGGCCATTCGACCAAAGGTCTTCATATTCAACATGTAAAATTTCTCCAGAACTTGTTGTCCGATAGATTAAGGTCACCAACGGAGCGGGGACATAGACAGTTTTCGGCATAAACACCGTAAAATCAACCGGTAAAATGTCATTTTGCCTATAGGAATATCAAAGTGAACATGCGACGTAATGTCAAGTGAGGGGACTGCGCAGTTCAGCGAAAGGCAAAGGATGGTGTCAACATTTCACTTACGAGATCCTGACCGCTGCAAACCAACTAATCAGTGGACGAATTCACCAAAAATTCGGCCACATTCTGCAAAAATGGCTTCATAATCGCTTCCGCTTCGGCAGGCAGCTTTGCTACGTCAAATGCGTTGGTCATCAGTTGCATCCAGCGTTCAGCAGCGAGCGGAGTCACCTGAAATGGCGAATGTCGACCTCGCAGCATCGGATTACCTCGCTTTTGAAGGTAGTTTTGAGGGCCTCCAAAACGATATGTCAGGAAGTCTCGCAAACGTTCTTCTGCTCCCGCCAAATCGTCGTCAGGGTACATTGGCCCCAAAATGTCATCGTCGGGGACTTGAGCATAAAATGCGGCCACCAGTCGTTGCATACCGTCTGAACCGATCATTGCGAACACGGTGTGTTCATTTCCTGTCATGGAGCCAAGTCTTATCAAAAAGGAACGTTTTGGAGGGCGTCTGGAATCGTGGTTAAGAATGTCTAGAATCTG
>CAYTUE010000023.1:14422-19346 GCA_964441085.1 uncultured Planctomycetaceae bacterium | reverse complement strand
TCTGGCCCTAAGATTTTACCAAAGACAATCTCAGCGACCCCCATCTGATTTTCCATGGCACAGGTTGCAAATTCGTTTTGCATCCCCCCTGACATGGTGTGATTTCAAAGTTTCAAAAGCACAAAGAGTTTATGTCATTCGAACACCTGAATACCGTCAGCGATTGGCCAGAAGAACCGATTTCACTGTTTCGAGAATGGTATCAGCTGGCTGAGGCGGAAAAAGTCCCCGAACCAGAAGCCATGGCGTTGGCAGCATGCACTGCAGACGGAATGCCATCTGTTCGAATCGTTTTGCTGCGAGGTTTTGACGAACGAGGGTTTTGCTTTTTCACCAACTACGAAAGCCGGAAGGGGCAAGAACTGATCGCGAACCCCGTGGCTGCCGCAAGCTTCTATTGGCGAGACCCCTATCTGCAAATCCGCATCGAAGGCAAGGTCGAAAAACAATCGGTCGAAGAATCGGATGCCTACTTCAATTCAAGGCCTCGAGCCAACCGAGCCAGCGCATTTGTCAGCAGTCAAAGCCGCCCCATCAACGACTTTCGCTCGCTTCGACAAGCCGCAGACAAACTTTTGGAGTCCGACGAAGCCGCCATGCGTCCTGAACACTGGGGCGGGTTTCGGATCGTGCCAACGACCATGGAATTCTGGGCAGGCAGCCAAGATCGAATGCACCGACGCTGCCAATATTCGAAAACAGAAACCGGCTGGGACAAAATTCTTTTAGCACCATAAATAACGTGGTGGTCCGTTTTAAAACCCACAACAGCCATCACTGCATTGCTGGTAGGATCCGTTTTAAAAATCAGCTCGGCTTTGTGGGCTTTCTTCACCCAGGACAGTGGAGGCGACTTTGCACGATGAGCATCGAGAGATCAATCATCCTTTCTCAGTAGCCAAAACCTTGTTGCCTTTCACGGCACTAGTCGTCTTGATAAACGTCTCGACCTTCTGACTTAGCATCCCACTTCAACTGACTGGCCATTTCATCCTGAAGCAGCATCGTTTCATACTGCTGGTCTGAAACAGCACCGGCTGGTAGCTCTGGATCACTCTTCAGAGAAATCACATGCGATGCGACTTCTTCGTCGTCGACAACCAATGTCGCCTTGTAGCTGCCGTTGCCAATAATGGAACCCCGCCGATTTCCTCGAACACCATTTGCTGGTCGCTGAGCGGTTTGTGGCCGACCGCCTTGGGCTTGCCGAGGCCGAGCAGCGCGAGACAAATTCCACCTTGCGACATTCAGTCCCGTATCTTTGCCACCTCGAATCACGTTCACGATTTCGCCCTGAACATCACTGATCCTGATTTCCACGGATTCGGCAGCGTCTGCAAGTGAATACCAGAACTGTGCGCCTGAAGGTGGGTTATCAGCCACATAGCGTCGATTCGTACGGCCTCGAGACGGCTGACGTCTCCAACGAACCACATCGTGAGGCGGATAAAAGGCTGGCCCCTTTGTCACGTTTTCCACCTTAAAGTTTTGCAAGGCAGTCACATCGCACGCCCACAGGCTTCGACCATGAGTCGCCAAAACAATTTCTCCGTTGGTTGGATGGATGGCCACATCGTGAATCGCGACCACTGGCACATTCTGATTGAACTTCGACCAACTTTGGCCTCGATCCACGGACACATAGAAGCCAATTTCGGTCCCCAAGTACAACAAGTTTTCATTGCGAACATCTTCTCGTAAACATCGAGTCGTGCCCCATGGCAGTCCTTGATGTAACGGTGCAAAAGATGCTCCAAAATCTTCGGAAACAAAGACATAAGGATTATCGTCGTCTGATCGATGACCATCGAGCACAACGTACACTCGCCCCGCGCTGTATCGAGACGCTTCAATCGTATTGATTCGGCGATGTTCCTCTAATCCTAGATTCTGTGTGATGTTCGTCCAATTGGCCCCAGCATCTTTGGTGACCCACAGTGCTCCATCGTCGGTGCCCACATACAGCACATTGCTGTTTCGAATCGATTCACAAAGAGCAGTCGCGGAACCACGTTTTGTGCGAGTGATTTCAGGGGAAATTCTTTGCAGTTGAGCCCCCTGTTTCAATGAACGAAACACATAGCTGCCCGCACTGTAAAACAGTTTCGGGTTGTGACTGCTCAGGATGAACGGAGTGTTCCAATTGAATCGATCTTCCATTCCTCGAACTCGAGTCGGACGAATTGACGCCCGTGCTCCTGTAACCAAGTTTCGACGGCCGATATTTCCGTTTTGGCTTTCATAGTAGATCAGATTAGGATCTTCTGCGTCGACTCGCGCAACAAACCCGTCACCCCCTGACACATTGACCCAGTCTTGAATCACGGTTCCGCCGCTGCGACTGATTGCAGGGCCCGCCCATGTTCCATTGTCTTGAAGCCCTCCGACAACCCAATATGGTTCTTGGGGACTGATGGCCACATGATAAAACTGTCCAATGGCCGCCGTGTTGATGTGATCCCAAGTGGAACCGTAGTCATAGGTCGAATAAAATCCGCCATCACCTGCAATCACCATATGACGTCCGTCTGCAGGATCAATCCAAAGGTCATGAGCATCTGCATGTACGCTTCTTCCAAAACTTGAACTAAACGTGCAACCACCATCAGTCGACTGAAACTGACTGACTCCTAAAACATACAGCCGGTCAGCATCATTGGGATCAATGCGAATCACGCTAAAGTACATGGGGCGAGTATTCAAACTGTTCACTCGCTGCCACGTGTCACCTGCATCAGTTGATTTGTAGATTCCGCCATACAGGTGTCCATCAGCTCCCTGCATGTCTTGAATATTGGCCTTTTGGCCGAAGTAACTGTAGGCATAAGGTCGACCGGCGGTGCCTGCTCGACGATCACCCAACACAACCGTCTTGGTGATTGTTTGGTCACCACGTTTTACAACAACCTTCAACTTGTCGTTCGGTTGCCGAGAGCGAAGATCACGAACCAGTGCTTGGTAATTGGCCACTTTCTTGTCATCAATTTCGACAATCACATCGTCTGTTTGAAGTCCCCCTTTTTCAGCAGGGCCGGCACTCGTAACGCTGGTTAACCTTGCTCCTGCATCCGTAGCGTCCGTGCCCTGAATTCCCATGATCGCGTAACCGCGATTCGATGTTTGCCTGTCGGGGCCTTGCCGATTTGGAGTGGATGTCGCAGGGCGTCCCGTGAGTTCAACTTCAACCACCAGAGTGTCTTGGTTACGAACAATTTCCAACTTCAATTTGGTTCCAGCTTTGCTGGCTTGAACCAACTTGACAAGATCTTCGTAAGTCGTGCCCTTTTTGTCGTTCACACGCAGGATCACATCACCCGACTTTAAAGCGGCTTTTGATGCGGGACTGTCGGGAACAACGGTGAGCAATTCTGGCTCGCCGTTGTCATTGGTTTCTCCGGTGACACCCAACCAAACTGAAGCTGTTTGTGAGCCGCCAGCCGATCGATTTGGACCGGACCGATTTGATCGAGATCGAGCTCCAGGCCGAGCGGTCAACTGAACTTCAAAGTCGATCGTTTTGCCGTCTCGCTGCACGGCAAACGAAATCTTTTGGCCAACTTTCTTTGTTCGTAGCACTGCAAGAATGTCTTCGAACTTCGAAATGTCTTTTCCTTGGACGCTAGTGAGCACGTCGTCTACTTGAACTCCCGCTTTTTTCGCAGGTGAATTCGGCATCACTTGGCTCACAGTGGAAACCGTTTTGTCTTTCAACTTGCGGTCTGCGGCGACGAGGCCCAAAAATGCGTCGAAAGGTTTTGGCCCTTTGCCAATCATTTCGCAATCAATAATCGCTACCAACGTGTTGTTTCCGCCCGTTTGCCAATCTAAACCAATGCGACCCGTGGCAGATGTGGGTAGCCCGTCGCTAATTTTTTTCCAAGTGACGCCTGCATCTGTCGTCTTATACAGGCCTCCATTTTTCCCGTACTTTCGAATGGGGTCATAGCCATCAATCCCGCTGGGCTTTTTTACGCTTCCCGGCCAGCTGTCAAATTCGTCTCGCATGCGATTCCACAGCGCTGCGATGATGATGTTGGGATCTTGGGGGTGCATCACCATATCGATGACTCCCGTTTGATCGTCGACATACAGGCTGTGCTGCCAGGTTTTACCGCCATCGGTTGTCTTGTAGACGCCTCGTTCACGATTGGTACCGTACAGGCGTCCGAGAGCTCCCACATAAACTGTGTCTGAATTTTCTGGATCAACCAGAATGCGTCCGATCTGATAGGACTGTTTCAAGCCCATATGTTCAAAGGTTTTGCCTCCGTCGATCGACTGATAAACTCCATCGCCGTAGCTGACGCTGTTTCTCGGATTCGCTTCTCCCGTTCCGACCCACAACACGTCTTTATTGTTGGGATCTGTCGCGATGGCTCCGATGGAAACGGTATTCTGATCATCAAAATGATGACTGATTGTGACGCCTCGGTTTTTACTTTTCAGCAAACCTCCACCAGCCGTTCCGATGTACCACAATGAAGGATCTTTGGGGTGAATGGCGATGTCAGAAATCCGACCACTCATGTTGGCTGGTCCCAAAGATCGAGCCGGAATCTTACTTAACCACTTGTCATCTAAAGTTGTCTTCGCGGGCAACTGACCTCGTTTTGCCACCACTGGCTTTTGGGGTTTCGTAACTTCGCTCTTGGAAGATTCAGACTTCTCGGTTGCATCATCTGAAGTCGCAACTTGTGTCTTGTGAGCATCAGCCGTCGTCGCTCCGTCTGACGTGTTCAATGCATTCAGTTGCTTGGTTAATTCATCCAGTTTGGCTTCGATTGACTTCAGACGCTGATCCGACGGTTGGTCTTTCGCAGTCTTGCCTTCGCTGGTTGAAGGTCGATCGTCTGATTGCGTTTCTAATGCTGTCGGATTTGCAACAACTCGAACGGCATTGGATTCGGACGCTGATGATTCGGAC
>CAYTUE010000023.1:8121-14322 GCA_964441085.1 uncultured Planctomycetaceae bacterium | reverse complement strand
TCGGACGTCTTTTGAGCTGTGAATGCTGCCGGTCGAATGAGCCCACCTGGCGCGTCATCCGCCAATGTGGTGTTTAGAAAACAGACCGTTCCGATCATGCACAAGAACACAGTTGGGTGAATCAAAGCAACAGGCAGGAATGAATACTTGTGAATCATCTTTGCGGTTTCTGGTAGGATAGGAAGGATGTGCTTTGAGACTTTGCGGTTTGCAACCGCTTGAGTCAATGCATACCGCAGGACCAAACCCCGTTTTTTGCGAGCTCGATCTCACATGAACTGTTTTTGTCGCTTGCGTGGTTCGTTGTGCTTGTTGGCAAAGGCAAAGAGCGCGGCAGCCCGCGTAGCAACGATTAAAACAGCCCGATGGCAGATCGCTCAAAACTTCAAGCCCGCGATCGCTGAAATGTTCACCGGCACACTAATCAAGAGACAAAATGCGAGACCGCCGAGCTGCGATCACAGCTAACCAGCTAACCAGGTTCGGGTACAGCAAAGGAGATTTTCTGGAATCCCAGTACCTGACAACGCTCGTAAACCGTCATAAAATGCTGAATTAAGACGTTGTCTTGAACGTCCAAAATGACTCGACTTGTTAAATCAATTTCAGCCAAAGCGGCCAAGCGTTGTTGCAGTTGTTCTGGAGTCACCACCGCACGATTCAGTTCAATCACCAATTGATCGGTGGGTCTCAAAAGTTTCACATGGATGTCTTGAGCAGGCACCAAGGGAGCAGGTTCTACGGTAGCCACTTCATTGGTGGTGCCTTCAGTAATCGACGCTGGCAACAACTGATCGGGAACTTGGCCAACCGATGCGATGACAAAGAAAATCAGCAGGAGAAAGACCACATCGATCATTGGCGTCATGCTTTCTGTTGAAAGTTCTGAATGCTGACGGCGAGGAATTTTCAACTGGGCTCGACTTTCTGCTGTGACACCGAATCAATGGATAAACAGCATCTTATAAAAAACAGACGATGAATGGGAACTGCTATTGACCGTCAGAAACCGCGAACTGAATTCTTTGTATGCCAACTCGACCGCAATGTTCATACAACTTTCGGAAAGGAGCGTGAATTCCAAAACGATCTGGGCGAATGCGGACCTGAGGTTCCTCGTTGGCTGCTGCAGCTTCTGTCGCAAGCCGACTGATTCGCTCAAAGGTCGCCCCTTCTTTGAGCGGCTGGCCAGCGATAAAGTATCTTCCTTCTTGATCAATCGTGACAGTTAACCGATACGGTTGATCCACCGTATCCGTCTGACCATTTTTAGCGATCGGCAACTGGACCGCCTCAGACGTTTCGCTTTTCACAAAATGACTGGCCACCAAAAAGAAAATAATCAGCAGAAAAACAACATCAATGAGCGGCGTGATATTGAAGGTCAACGCAGATCGACGGTGAGATTGAACGGGTTGCTTCATTTCGCTTTTGCCGCTTCTCGAGAGTACATGCGTATCAATGCTTCGTATTCTGGATCGGGACTCGTTGTCTTTGACTTTGAAGTGTCTGTGTCTAATTCATCATTCAATTGCCCCCAGTTTCGTCCTCCTGCACTGGGAAGACTCGACTTTGGAATCAAGCCATTCCAAAGCGACGCACTTCCGCTCCCCGTATCACCGGATGCTTGACTGCTTGTGTTTGCTGAATCCGCCGGACGATGCTGAGCAGGCAATGACTGTTTCGCTGCATCAGCTAAACTTTCAGCCGCAGCTGACAACGATTTGCTGCCAGATCCCGATTGCCCACCAGAAGCCGGCTGCTCATTACCAGACGGCTGCCCAGTGTCAGACGGCTGCTTACTGCTGGATGACTGTTCGGCGGAAGACTGTTCAGCGGAAGATGGGCGACTCCCTTGAGACGCTTGTTCATTCGACGAATTCGATGTCGCCTGCTGCTGGCCCGGTTGTTGCCCAGATTGCGGCCCAGATTGCTGCCCTCTAGGCGGTTGCCCTTGTTCAGATAATTGTTCAGATGGTTGCCCAGCTGATTGTCCCTGCTGCATTGCTTCCGCTGCCCGCTGCAGTTGCCTTAAAGCTTCCGCCACACTTTGCCCCACAGCGTTTGGTAAGCTCGATGACTGCTGTCCTTGCTGTCCAGCTTGTCGAGCAGCTTCGGCAACTTGCTGTAGTTGTTCTGCGGTTTCCCGTCCCTCTTCGCTGGCTCGCTCAAGATTGCCTTGTTCCAAATTCTCCGACGCTTGCTGACTTGTTCCTGCAGCCTGCTGCGCCGCATCGGCAGCGTCTTCTGCCTGTCTGGCTTCCTCCTGCATTTGCAGGGCCGGAATCTGTAACGTCTGTTGAAGATCTTGCAGCCGTTCGGGAAGATCACGAGCAGCTTCAGCAACTTGGGCTTGAGTCTTCTGTTGAGCTGCGATTTGTGAAGCATCATCTTGCTGAAGACCTTGCATGTTTTCTGCCAGACGACCGAGACCTTCGCTCAAAAGTTCAGCTTGCCGCTGTCGATCTTCTGCTGACTGATCAGCCAACTGCTGGCTGGCCGAATCAGCAGCTGCGGAAGCCGAAGCAAGCCGTTCACTGGCTTCCTGAAAACGTCCCGCCGCTGCCTGCTGCA
Organism: uncultured Planctomycetaceae bacterium; assembly: GCA_964441085.1. Classification (GTDB taxonomy): domain Bacteria; phylum Planctomycetota; class Planctomycetia; order Planctomycetales; family Planctomycetaceae; genus Fuerstiella. The sequence goes on along the minus strand of CAYTUE010000023.1, from coordinate 11,748 downwards.
GCCCCTCTTCTGCTTTTTCCGCAGATGCTTTTGCAGAGCGTTTGGCTTTGTTGGTGGCAGCAGGGTCACCGGCAGCACCTGCAGATAAGTCTTGAGCAGATTTCACTGCATTCTGAAGTTCTGACAGCAGCTCTTCCACCTGCTGATCTTGTTGAGTCGGCTCAACATTTTGAGACGATTTCGCTGGCTGTGATTCGGCCTGAGCGAACTGATCAGCAGCTGATGAATTCAGGTTCTTTTCCGCTTGAAGCTGCTGAATCTGTTCTGCAATTTCCCGAAGCCGTTCTTCAACTTGCCCAGCAGTATCAGCGGCTTGCTGCTGATCAGCCTGATTCTGTTTCCTGCTCTGAGAATCAGCCTGCGGTTCACTGTTCGACTCAGCTTGGCCGTCATCCGTGACATTCGGTTTCGTCGGTTCTTGCCCGCCAACACCTGACTGCGACTGTTTCTCGCCGCTAGGTTTCTGCTCGTCTGAAGGTTCTGCATCAGCAAGGTTGTTTTTTATCTGTTCCGCTTCTTTCGCAGTTTCTGAGACCTTCCCTGCTGAATCAGCAAGATTCCCTTGCTTCAATTCTTCGATTGCCTGTTGTAAGCGATCCGTATTGGCTTGCCCTGCGCTGTCGTCCAGCTTTTCATTCAGTTGCTTGGCCTGCCGTCGAGCCTGCTTGAGCTCACTTGCAATAGCGTTTGCATCTCGCCCCACTTCCTTCGCTTCTTGAGCTGCCCCCTGAGCCACAGTGGCTTGTTGCTCGGCTAACTTTTGCACCTCATCAGCCAACTGTTTGAGCTGTTGTTTTTGAGCATTCTGAGCCGCTTTACGAAGCTCATTCTGTTGTTGCAAAAGCTGCTGAATGTCTTGGCTTAAATCTTGCTGGGTCTGTTGCAACGCTTGCTGACGATCTTGTAACTGTTGATTCCATTGTTCCTGAGACAGCTCATCGGGTTTCGCGTCTGCTTGCTGCCGATCTTGGTCCAGCTGTTTTGCATCTTCTGACAGCCGTTCTGCCTGAAGTGCCAACCGGTTGAGTTCAGCGAGTTCCTGTTCGAGTTGAGCCGTCTTTTCAAGCTTTTGAATTTCTTTTCCTAGCTGATCAGCCGCCTGCTGAATTTGCGTCGCAGCCTGCTGAACTTTTTTTGCGGCATCCGCACGCTCACGATTCACAGCGTCATCCAAGGTGTTAGGAATATCTTGACGGAGCTGTTCCCCTAATTTCTGCAAAGCAGTCGCCGAATCTTCCATTAAAGGATGACTGGCCACTTGTTCAGCCAGTTGCTGAAGAACGCGACCTTGTTGTTGCTGCTTTTCACTTAAGCGTTCTGTTTCGGCTCGACGTGCATCTGAAAATTCTTTCTGAATCTGTTGACTCAACTCACGCCCAGCTTGCTCGTCTTCATGCAGCAACTTTTCAAGCAACTTCAAGCTGGCAATCATGTTTTCCGTTTCCGCCTGTAAAGCATCGGCTCCAGCGGGTGCCGCATTGGCATCAATGGTCACTGTCAGCGAATCAGACCAAGTGATTTGAGGCCCCGGAACCGGACGTTCATCTGCAGCTTTCACTCGAAAACGGATCACACTGCCGTCTTCCACATCATGGTCGACCAGAGGAACTCGGAACGCCGTTTCAGCAACCAAGGCACCGGCTTGAAAATCACGGGCGGGCAGAATTCTTTCGACGTCATCATTGATTTGATAATACAACTGCAGCTCACCCAAACCAATGTCGTCAGATGCCAAGCAGTTCAGAGGAACGATATCGTCTGCACGAAATTGATCGCCATCCTTTAGCCCGCCGACGCTTAGCTGAGGAGCTTGATCAACAAGCACCGAAAGCTGACGACTGGTGGTGACAATGTTCTTTAGCAAATACTGATCGGTGATTTCAAATTCGAATTCGAATTCACCTCCCACTTGAGCCGTTAATTCAAAGCGAGCCGACATTTGATCGGGGCTCAGAGTTCCCATTTGCGATTGAGGCCGGTTCTGATTGCCTTGGCCTGCGGCAGCAACTTCGACGTCAGGATTCTGTTCATGTAAAAGAGTGGCTTCGGCGATTGGCGCGGCGTTGATTGGCGCGACGGCGATTGGCCTGGCGCCGATTGGCACAGCGTCTCGCGCAAGCCAAACAAGCTTGGCTTCTGACACGGGCTTGTTGAAGGTCAATTCCATTTCTAACTGGCTGCCTTCGAAAACTTCCATGTCGCCTAACATGCCGTCAAATTTCTGAACGGCTCGTCCGGTATAGACTGCGGGAGTATCCACCATAACGGCTGTTTGAATTGCTGGGCGATCGACCACATCAAGATGAAACAATTCTGTCGTGACTTCTGAAGCTGAGACTCGAAAGTCGACACTCGCAGAAATGGAATTCAGTACAGCAACATAGGCCGACTTTGTTTCGTCAAACACCATGGGCAATGAATCTGTTGCTCCGTCGTCGGTCGTCAACAACAGTTGCACAGCGTCAGGCAGGTCATTGTCTTGATGATCTCGCCACTTTGGCAACGCCACAATTTCAACATCGCTTAACGCGGCCACAGTTCGATTGGGATCAACGACATCAAAATACAGATTGCTAACGGTTGACAGATTTTGAAATGGCGAAACCAATCGATTCAGGAGCAGTGCTGAAATCGACGGCCAAACCACCACCGGAATCATCGCCAGACAAAACACCAGCCCGGCTGCTCCACAGCGTCTTTTCGTAGACGTCGGATCGACGACTTCGGCGGGGACCGATTGAGCAATCTGTTTTGCGACGTGCTTCTGTAACTGACGTCTCATGACATCTGAACCTGCCTCGGCAGAAGTTGCGGTTGCAGATTCGATCGAAATTAAAGTCGCCAAGCTTTCTTGAAGTTCTGGAGCGGAAAGGTCAACGGCAGCTCCAAGTTGCTGATCTGTGACTCGGCTGTGGAGTGGTTCCAATAGCCGTTTATAGACCACAAACACAACACTCAAAATCAGCCCGGCAAGTAAAGTGGCTCGCACGCCCCCTGGCAAAGGCAAAATGTAGTCCAACACACCAGCCAGCAGCAAACCCGCCACAACCACAAGACACACAGATGCAGCCCCCGTCAGCAACGCATGATTGCGTATTTGACGACGACAACGCTGTAAAACCGCTTGAACCTGAGGTTCTTGACTGAAGCGAACTGACGACATTTGGACTCACCCGTCAGAAGAAAACAAAATTCAACCGCCAAAACACGGGCGATTAGCCGAATCACTGTACCAAACCCACCAAGTTTTGCCCACTGAAGCTCAGTGGCACCCGATTCCGATCAGCAACCCATTTTGCGGCCGTCGTTTCGCTGTAAGACGTCAACAAAGCGTGACCTTTTGAAGAACTACCTGACTACACACGTGTCTTGGAATTCATTCCCTGACGTCGAAGCATTTGATGGTGTACACTGTTCAAGATGCTGGTAACCGATTCGCTTGTTTCTTATATCGTTTTCACACGAGTAATCTCTGCTGATTTCACTTGCCAGAACATCCAACTTGCACGCTAAGTGACATTCTTCCTTGCTGGATTTTTGCGACCAATATGAGCACCAAACCATTATTATTTTGGGCCGTCCAGTCAATTCAGATTCTGTGCGTTGCACTGACCATGCAAGCGACCA
>CAYTUE010000023.1:6889-8021 GCA_964441085.1 uncultured Planctomycetaceae bacterium | reverse complement strand
CGACCAGGCCCAGCATTCAAGCACAGAGATCAGAACCCAGTTCAACACAAAAACCACGATTCACCGAGAACGATGCTCGTGAAGTCGAAGTAACGATCCAAGGAAGCCAGCAGATTCTAACCGGTCGAATTGTGACTCAAACACCCGCAGGCCAGATCCTCCTCGAAGAACCCAGCGGAAGCTATCATCAACTGGTCGCCAGCACTGTGCTGAAAATCAAGGAAACGGGCAGACCATTCGTCTCCTATACCGCCAAGCAAACTGGGGATCATCTCAAACAATTGATGGGAGGTGGTGAGATCACAACCACACAGCACTTCGTGATCTGCAGTGCTGCGTCACCACGCTACACGGAATTCTGCGGAAAGCTGTTGGAACGAGTTGCCGAACAATTTCCAACAGTGCTTAAAAAGACGGGCATTGAATTCCCCCCGCTTCCGTCAAGTCTTCCCGTCATGATCTTTGCAACATCTGCCGACTTGCAAGCCTTCGCTGAAAAGCAACATCCTGAAGTCGATTTTTCAGATACTCCCGGCTACTACTCCGTCACTCATAATCAGATTCTGTTTTCGGCAGACAAAGACAACCTCAAAGCTCGTACAAACAGTGATATTGCTCGCAGCCTAAAACAAGCACCTCGAATCGTCGAAACAATGGTCCACGAAACCGTTCATCTGCTGCAATATAATTCCGGCCTGATCAATCGTTTCGCCGCTAACCCGACATGGCTTTCCGAAGGCATGGCGGTTTACTTTGAACCAGCAAGTCTGCGGTCGTCATTGCTGTGGAACCGAGCTGGCAACACCAATCGGTTGCACCTTGAGGGGCTTAAAGCGGCAGACGCCCATTCCAAATTCAGCCTCCCGTTACCGGAATTACTGGCAGACAATCAAGCCTTTGAAAAACCAGAAACGGTCCGTTTTGCCTACGCCGAATCGTGGGCCATCACGTGGACTCTGATGAAACGTCACCCAGAAGCGTACGGACGGCTGTTGAATGCTCAAAGAAAACTTAAGCCACTGGTACCACTGACAGGTGAAGAACAGGTTCAACGACTGGAACAGTCGTTGAAAATGACGACTGACGGCTTGGAGTCCGAAATCCGAAAAGTCTTTCGCAGACAACTGTAAAC
>CAYTUE010000023.1:0-6789 GCA_964441085.1 uncultured Planctomycetaceae bacterium | reverse complement strand
ATCATGCTGCTTGAATTTCAGCTTTTGACTTTCGCACACGAGGTTCACTTTTCCAACGGCGATGAACCCAAAAATATTGGTCAGGAGCACAGCGGATCATCTGTTCCAAAGCTGTTGTGAATTCCTGAGTGATGTTGCGAACACCGTCTGCGTCGTCAAAGTCTCGAGCATCAATGACCTGTTGAGTTCTCAGTTCAAACTGCCGCCATCGACTCCCCATTTGCTGATCGTCTGGTAGACGAAAGGCTCCTCCCACAACAATCAGTGCGTCGTGTTGCAAAGCCAGTAGTGCAATGGACTTGAAGGTGGAAGCTGGCTTGCCAAAGAAGTCAACAAACACGCCTCGCCTGCCAGCATCTTGGTCTCCAAGCAGGGCCGCCTTTTCACCTGCTTCCATGCTGGCTACGACTTCGGAACTCGCCCCCTGTTTGGAAATCATGCGGTTTCCCGTACTTTGCCGGAACCTTAAAAACCAATCATGGAGCCACGGATTATCAAGATCTCTCGCAACGACTCCCATGGGAAACCCAAAGTAACCAAACGTGTTGACGCTAATTTCCCAGTTGCCAAAGTGGCCTCCGAGAAACAACACCGGACGATCTTGTAGTACTGCCTGAACGCATTCTTCACGCCCATAGAACTGAAGCACTTCACTGCAGTTTTCTAAACGAAATCGGCGATCTAACTGAATGATTTCGCAAACCATGCGAGTCAAATGTTTCCACATTCCGTGGATAATTTCGTCGACTCGCTGATCAGAAGTTTCCTGTCCAAAGGCATTCCGAATATTTTCAGCCGCAACATGGTAGCGAGTCAATTTTTTGGGCAGGCACACATGCAGAAACCATGCGACAGAATCCGCCAAACGAACGCATGAACGCACGGGAAGACAACGCAGACCGAATAACACCGATTGGAAAATGGCATACTCTAACCGATATCTGGCACGTCTGTGCCAAGTGTTCTTTCGTCCCATCACCACACCTTGATTTACTTTTGCATCCTGCTGCCGCCCGCTGCGGAATGACTGAAACTAACGATTCAGCCAACTGATTGGCGATCCTTAACCGCCAACTGCGCACCATAGCGAACGCATCGCAAGCTCTCCAGCCTGATTGAATTGAAAGCGATTGACCTGCTGATTCGCTGCCAGGCAACAGCAGGTTCAAAACTTGATTCACGTTGAGTGTGGTGACAGTGCTGCTGCGGCGGTTGCCGTTGGCAGAGCAGTTTGCAAGTCAGGTCATGACTGTCAACCCGTTTCACTGCCCCCCCGCTTCACTGTTACTCCGCTGCACTGCCCCCGCTTCACAGCCGGCGTCAGTGGGGAACCCCATAAACCGCGTCTTTACGCGGCGTTTTGTCGGCGTTTTTCTTTACGACTTAAACGGCGGCCTTCGCCGGGAGCTTCATTTGTTCCGGGGGCCTCCTCAGCATCCGCCGCTCCCGCGGTCTCTTCCTTTTTCGCTTCGGCCTTCTTACGCCGAGGCCGTCGGATGGTAACCGGGATTGGCTCCAGCGATGCAGGTTGATGGCGAGCCACCAAGACCAGAATTGCGGGCAACAAAATCAGTGCCACCGTCAGGCAGCAAGCCACGCCGATCGCCAGCACAACACCCACACTCTTAAGACCTTCATGAGACGACACCATCAAACTGCCGAAACCAATGATTGATGTCAGTGATGTCAGGAGCACGCCGTTCACAGTATCTGGGCTGGGAACATAACCATCCGTATTCCCTGCCAACTGACGACGGTAGTCGTGAACCATGTGAACTCCATCATCCACGCCGATTCCCAACACAAGTGGCAAGACAATCAGATTGATGGGGTTGAAATCAATATTCAACAAAGCCATCACCCCCAACAGCATTAATCCGCCACCCACGGGAGTAATCAACGCGATCAGTGTGTCTCGCAGATTTCGGAAATCGAACACAGTTGCCACAAAAGCCACCATGCCCAAATACATACCAACCAACAACACAGGATTCAGTTCCGAACCGCGTTCCATGGCGGTGTGGCCAACAAACCCAACCACAAGAGCGGGCGGGATAATGGTCAGTAACTTTTGGCCAGGTCTGAGGAAATCAAACAGCAAAAACAAAGCAATGGCAGCCAATGAGTACAAGCCGATCAGCTGGTAGCATTCCAACATTCGCTTCGATGCGTCAAGCTGCTGAACGGGAACTCCTGTTACGTTGGGGTCGATCGATCGCAGGTCGCCAACAAATGTTCCCAAAGCTGCGGAACTCCACACGTTGTCTCGAGGATAAATTTTTAACAACCACAACTGTTGATCATCCGTCGCCTTCACGTAACGACTAGTCCATGCTTTGGGGAGATCGGCTGCCTGAATGGGATCCAAGGAACTGGCAGCTGCAATCTGGTCGAATTCCGTTAACAGCGATTCGGAAAAGTTCTGTTGATACTGGTCAACCAAACGACGCTGATCGTCTGGGCGTTCGCCCAACGTGGTAATCACTTGACTCAGTTTTTCGCTTGTCCGTTTTCCTCGAAGGTCCGATGATTCCTGAAGGCGGTTTCGAAGAGACACCAAAGCATCTCCGAATTTTTCCAGCCGAGGAGCAGCCACAGTCGGCTGCACAGACCTTAAAGAAGATGCTCTTGCCGACACTGTTTGGATTAGCTGATTTTTTTGAGAACTGGTTGCTGCTGGCAGACGCCCCGACAAATCGGTCACTCGATCTACGGTACTTAGCGCCATAAATTCCGACCGAAGCTTCATGGCTTCTTCGCGAGATCCAGCCAACGCAACCGCGTACAGTAAAGAATCATTTGCTGATTCTAAAACTCGTTCCGCCTTCACAGATGGCAAACTTCCATCCTGAAGCTTTAAGACGTTGGAATCGTACGACACCTTTAATGTTGAATTGCCATCACTGAAATCAACAGCGTGATACGTAATCGCTCCGATACCAATTACCGAAATGCAAATGGCAATGATTGGCCATGATGCCACAGTACTACGAAACATTTTGCCGTCGATGGGCACCGGCAGTTCGTCGATTTCAACTTTTTCATCAGAAAGAGAAATCAACGCGGGAAGGAATGTCAGGCTTTGAAACGCACAAACCAAGACGCCCAACGCGGTAATAATTCCAAGTTCAGCTAGCCCAGGGTAGCCGGTAAGCACGGCACTTCCAAAGGCGATGGCTGTGGTAGCAGATGACGTGAAGATTCCCGTGCCAACAGACTGTCCCGTTAGCTGAATGGCTTCGACTGTTTCATAAAGTTCTTGACGCAGGTGCAGATACCGAGTCACAAAGTGGATACCAAAGTCCACGCCCAAGCCGATTGTGATCGCCACAAAGCAAATGCTAAGCATGTTCAAATGACCCACGGCCAGCGTGGTGACTCCGAACGTGATCGCCAGTGAATTCACCAACATCACCAGCACCAACATGGGGTGCTTGACACCCTTCAGACCGCAAGATAGCAACAACCCGACAGCAAGAAAGGAAATCAACGCCGCCAGCAGCATGTCGTTGCCAGAACTCAACATGCCATCGGCTTCAATCACAGAAATCCCAGTGACTGCCACCGACAAATCAGGAGCGTCTTTCACAAAGCCTTCCTGAACTTCTGCCATGTGTTGCCGCAATTTATCCATTGCCGAAACAGTGGTGCCATCTTCCATCAGCTGATCGGAAACTCGAACACGCAGAAATCCGGCATTGCCCGTTGGGTTCATCAAGTGAGCCACATTGGCATCTTGAGCCGTTGTTTCCAACGCGGGTGAGGAGTATTCAGGCCACGGGCTGACTTCAAGATCGGATGTCACCCATGCGTGAAGGCTGTTGGTAAATCGTTCCGAATACGCGATCGCCTTTTCAGGCGTCTTTTGGTTTTGGTTTGCGACGGCAATCTGATCAGACAGAAATCCAGCCCAGCGATCTAATTGCAGATGTTGCCAATCACCAGATGTTTGTCCGTAGGCAGCATAGTCCGCAAGCCACTTTGCGTCGTTGAGTTCCTGAGTGGACCGAAGCTGCAGCGCTTTGCGTCGCAGGTTTCCCTGATCAATGCTGCAAAGAACGTCGGAAAACAGTTCGGGGTCTCGTACCAAACGATCCGCCAATTGATCCAAGGCTTGTTTAATCAGTGGAACGTTGGTCACATCTGTTTGCACAACGACAACTAAATCTGATTCGCCGCCGAAGGCATCGGAATAGTTTTGCCATGCCGCATCGGGCTTCAAAAGATCCGAACGGCTGGTCTTTAGCTGCAGATCATTCACCGTGATGCCGACAGCCGCGCACCCCATGAACACCATGAACCACAACACCATCCGAGGATGTCGCGCACCAAAGCCGGAGATGCCACCAAGGCATCGAGCGAAAATTCCGTTCGCCTGTTTTTGTTCGCCAGACACCGTGGTCACCGTCCGTGGTCGGTCAAAGAAATCTACGCCCGCGTTAAAAATTTATTCAGTAGTCCGGAAAGCAAACACCTTCAACGACCACCAACACCATTTGTACTTTGGTTCAACACATAAGCGTTTCACTCACCGCGCAGAATTCCGCGCACCCGGAACATCCGGGACTATGGAATAATCGTCATAAACGGATGTCAGGCTGAAGCACGTTTTTCCGTCGGTGCAAAATATTGCCGGTTTGATCAAAGGTCAGGGCCAGCCCTAAACACCCCATTCCTCCTAGACGGTCATCACTAAGGCAAGAACAAGCCAAGATACTGTCTTTTGGGCCTTCATCATCACAGCAAAGTCGCTTGGTCGTCCATCTGCAAACAACATATCGCGGGCTGATTCAGATCAGATTCGCTAGTATTTGCAATCCGCCCTGCTATTATTCTCACCAATAGTCAACAACAGTCCCAGATTGATGACTGGATTGACTGACTTTTCCCCTTTGTTTTTGACACGAACGTCAGTTCGTATTTTTCAGATGGAAACCAAAGAGATTCGCCGAAGGATCGGATTCCAAGCCGCCTGTTTACTGCACAATCGCCAAGAGGCGACATTTCACGCAGCGAAATGGCGAGCTGCTCGCGCAATCACTCGAAGCCACCTCCCCACGGAGTGCCTCCCCACCGATTTCGAAATTCGAATGGCGCTCCAAGAACTGGCCTCGTTAACAGTGGCCGATGGAGCTGCAGACATCCTGTTTGGAGATGGCCAAGACTACGACAGATACGACTCGCCTGCCGAAGACCATGCCGAAGACCAGGCCGCAGCGATTCGGGAACAGGACTACGAACAGTTTCATGCGTTGCTGGCGCCGATGGATCGAGTTCAATTGAACCGAGACACTCATCCTGAAGGCGACCTTCTCTACCACAGCCTTCAGGTTTACACCTTGGCCAAGGAAGCTCGCGACTGGGATGAAGAATTCTTAGTGGCCGCGCTGCTGCACGATGTGGGCAAGGGAATTGATCCTCGAGATGCTCATGAAGCCACGTTAACAGCAATCCAAGGAATCGTATCAGACCGGACCTTTTGGTTTATTGAACAACTGCCAATGCAGCATCGAGCCAGCGAAGGAACCTTGGGGGCTCGGGCTCGACGTCGACTTTCCAATCACCCAGATGGTGAGGAATTGAGACTCCTAGCTGCCTGCGACAGTGATGGACGAGTGCCAGGCAGGATTGTCTGCACACTCGAAGAAGCCATCGGAGAACTAAGAGTTCGAGCCACCGCGTAGCAGGCTGTTGAGAAACCGCGGTTTCCGGTGCCTGGCGGCACCGGAAGTTATTGTTCCGCCCACCCACTAGGCGAGCGAATCGCGAAACTTCAAAAAGCGTAAGCGAGCGGTGAAAACCAGATGCAAACCCCTTGCTGATGCGTCGGGTTACCTTTTTCTATGCCCGCATAGATTTCTATCGCCGCACAGAATAGTCACAGTTGATTCCGCAAGACTGTCTGCAACTTGGTCCATGGGCTGCTGTCCATGGCGATCAGATTTCGCCACTTCGTGGCTGTTATTTGTCCAGTTCACGTTTGATCGCGCTGACGACTGTGCTGGAATGTTGAATTTCCCCCGTCATGGTTGATCGAGGAAACATCAACTTGGGAACAGACCCTTGGCCAACTCGACGATACAGTTCAACATGCTTTTTGATGTAATCGGTGGCATAAGGAAGTGCGATTTCAGCAGCCAATTTTTCTTTGCCAACCAGTTGTTCGGCTTTGACTTTCGCTTCAGCTGCAGTGCGTTGATTCTCACACATGTAATTGTGGTATTCAGCAAACTGAGATCGATTGATTCTCCACACGGCCACACCCAACTTGGCCATTTCACAGGCTCCCGGACTTCCCATTCCAGTCACAGTTGAATTGCATGCACGCTCGAAAGGAACCGGTAAGGCAATGATGGCCAGCCGATCACCGTATTCATCAAAGGCTCCTTCAATCGCCTTATGAGTCACTCGACAGTGAGGACATGTGTAGTCAAACATTTCGACGAAGATCAGGTCGGCACTGGGATCACCAATCAACGGCCAATGCTTCGGGTTGAGACTGAAGCGATTTCCCGCCACAGCGACCACTCGATCCTTAACAACAGCTGGCTTGGCAGTTGTCTCAACTTTTGACTTTTCACTTTTCGTTTCATCGGTCGTCTTATCTGCGGCTTGCTCTTGAGAACCGCTGCCATCGGCAAACAGGCTCTTAATAAGAAGCATCTCTGAGACAGCAGCATTGGTTGCTCCGGAAGCCGAAAAGAAGAGATAGCTCATAGCTTGAACTGTTCGTCGGGGATGAGCCACTTCGCGGGGACGAGCCACTTCGTGGGGACGAGCCACTTCGTG
>CAYTUE010000022.1:38524-45646 GCA_964441085.1 uncultured Planctomycetaceae bacterium | reverse complement strand
GTGAGTCTTCCAATCAGTCTGTCCGGATACGCTTGTCAATTTGCGGTAGCCATCCGGACTGGCTGAGATTGGAAATTCGTTGTCGACAGTGTGGATGACAAAACACACAACCGCAGCTTCATACTGTGAATGAATCAGTTTGTCTTGATACTCACTGATCGTCACCGCTACAAAGTTCGAGATCCGATTCAGCACCACAACTGAATTCGTTTGCGAAGTTCTTCTGGAACTCGATTCTTGATCGCTGATCGAGCTTGTGCTTCATGAGTTCTGGTGCTGAGGTGAGCTAAAATCAGCAGCTCGTTTTCAAACCGATCTGCTCGGTCCAAAAAATCATCCAAGTGCATGTGTCCAAACTTATGGATCTTTTCTTTGCGATGTTCGGGACGGAAGAAGGTCATTTCAGTGATTAGCACCTGAGCCTTCATGATGTCGGGATCAGAATCCAAACCCGCTGGCGATGTATCTCCCGTAAATGCAACCAAGGGAGTCAAAAACTCGGCAGTCACTTCCTTGCCTTCGAATTTCAGGTCTCGAATTTCGTTGCCTGAAAGGCCATGGTATTCAGGCTTGAGTTTACGTCGACAGTCGTAAACAAGATATCCAACAGATGGTACGGTGTGCTTGGTTTGGAAGACGCGGACTCGATGTTCTCGAGACAGTTCAAATTCGTCGCCCGGTTTGACCCCCACGATGTTGCACAGCATCCGGCCACGATCCAACCGCTGCCACGCTTGCAACATCTTTTCTACGTTTTCAACAACGTCTTCTGGCAAGTAGATGGTGGGAGGATCCATTTTCATCATGCGGCGGCGAGCCACATACACGGGCATCGCTGCTAGGTGATCCAGATGAGCATGTGATACCAGAAATGTTTGAGTGCCCATGAACGACCAAGGGCTGCCACCCAATTCGAAGCCGATTTTCAGTTCAGGAATTCGCCAGTAGCTTTGAACCGCGGCGCGCGAGTAGCCTTCAATCGTCAGAGCTTTATGTTTGATGGATTGAAGTGGTAGGTTTTCGAGCATCGCGTTGATGAAAGATTGGGGACCAAAGAGTAATCGGCACACAGCCAAGCGATCTCTCCAACGAAATCGCCTCGCGGACTGTAGAATGTTTTGCCTTCACAATCACGCTCGACGACCTCACGACCTTGAGAATCGTCCAACGATGGGAATCGTCCAACGAATTGATGAAACTTGCCATTCAGGACACGCCGTACCAGACATTGTTCAAAAAGAACGCAGTGGGAAGCCCTCAGCTTGGCAGATTCAGTTTCAGCAGCCTTCCACGCTGGCTGCTTCGGCAACCATTCCGCCGCAACATCACGTAACCACTGGCAGAAGCCGCAGCAAACACTGAACCTGTAAAAGCAGAGACAGCGTTCTTAGGCCGCTAGCGCAAGCAGCGAAAGACAAGAAACCTCAAAGCCTAAAGACACTCCCCCCGAAAGAGTCGCGAGGAACGAGCGGGGAGGGCTTAAGCGTGGCGACAGTAACTAGGATTGTACAGTCATCAGCACTGTACAGTCATCAGCATTGAGGGGGCAGCGGGAAACAGTCTGCTCGGCTACGACCGCTTGGATGGCTTCGACACGAATCAGACGTATGTGAGGATGGTGGAATAAACAGATGTGTGGTACCGATCGGTTTCCTCACCCATTCTTCCTTCATTTCTCTTGCCATTCCGCCTTTTTAGTGGAGCCGGCTTTAAAGCAGTTTCCTAGATTTTGAATTGCCACTTACTGCTGCCAGCAGCGAATTGGTACGGACTTCCACCACACCAATTCGCTTTCGAGACATTTCATTCTGGTGCCAACAAATGAAGAAAATTTCAGTTTCCATTTTCGTTGGGCTGCTGAGGCGTTCTACCAGAACAGTCAAATCAGTCCGTGAGATCAAACGAAAAGGTGTTCTCGCTCTCCTTGACATCAGCGGATAGTCCAGACGTCTTGGTGTTGGCATACTTGGTCGGGATGAGATCAACGGTTTTTGATTCGGCTCCTGGTGGTGGTTCTTTTCCGTAGTTTGGTGAATCGGGATCACCATAAGAGGGATCACCTTCAGTGACTTCTTGCTTTTTGATCATAACCAAGTAAGAGCCGACTTGTGCGCCGTCTCCTGTTTCAAACGTTGTCAGTGTAAAGGCTCCATTTTCGTCAGTTGTCGCGTAGCCACCCTGCGTGGCGCCTTGGCTCGGTCGAAACGTGACAGTGGCCCCGCTCAGCGGTGAACCATTGTAGGTAACAGTACCAGAAACAGGATGCGTGGCAGGACGATCGGCAGGGATGTCAACGCTCGAGCCACAACCAATCATAAACAACGACAACAGGAAGATGCTATTTTTCGAATTCACAGTGTTATAGACTTCAAAAAGAGGGGTAAAAAAAAACCGTCGACTTCAATGAAGTCGACGGTCGGTCTCATTCATGTCAGCTTGTCGTTTAGAACTCGCTGATACTTTCATTGCCAGATCGTGTTCCAAGAGCTCCCCAAACGCCATATGGGGAAGGCCCTGTAGTTACACTAGCAGCAGTAATGTCCCCGGTGTCAATGTTTTCACTGACGAAACGGACAGATCCGTCGCACAGTAACATTTGAACGCCACCTGTGTGGGCACTAGCAGATGATACCAGTGTATCTCTGTCGTCTCGATTGTCCCTGTTACAACTTGGGGAGTTCGGCGGCAGGATTGTGGTGACTCCAGTGAAGTAACCAGAACCGTCAGTCCATCGCATTCCGGTGCCTTCGTTGCGAACATCGGGAGTCGATGCCGGGAAGAACCCAGTGGCGCTGTCGAATACAGCCAGACACGCTGACGGGTTATTCACAATATCGTTTCCGATATTCGCAACTGACCCCAATGCTCGGTCAGAGACTGGTCTCTTGAGTTCACTGAGAGCGATCGTGTTACTGGTTCCATCGGTGATGTCACGAATTCGGAATTTCGACTGCCGTCCAAAGGGACCTCGAATTGCAGTATCTACGTCGTCCATTCGGTCCACATTGTCACCATAATTGAATCCGTAATTTGTACCGGATATGTCATGGCGATGACGGCTTCGATCGTGTGGGTCTGACGGGCAAAGAAGCGCCGACAGGACTGTTTCACCAGGAGTGATTCCATTAAACGACCAACCATTGAATCCCGCAATGTCGACGTTTCCGGCTTCAGCAGCGGCATCAAAGACATTCCATAGGGCCACTTGGTCAAACTGTGGAAGCAGGTGAATAAAACCACTCCACCGATTACCATCGCGATGGTCTGGCCCTAACCGACCGGATGGAAAAGTCAGGTGAATGTCGTGATAGTTGTGGAGCGCCAAGCCCAGTTGTTTCAAGTTGTTTTTACATTGGGTTCTACGAGCTGCTTCACGAGCTTGCTGAACTGCGGGGAGTAGCAGTGCCACCAAGATCGCGATGATTGCGATCACCACCAAGAGCTCGATCAGCGTGAAGCCACGCAGTTTCTGGGAAACGTTTCTTTTCATATCAGTGTCCTTAAGTTCAGAAAAAAAGAGAAAAATAAACGCCACCGATCACGGTAGCAAATAGGTGATTTTAGAAGGCCGCTGAGGCACCGTTTTGTTCAAGGCAAGCGAGTAACGTACGGCGGATCCGGAGCAGTTTTTGACGAATTTGATTCGATGACAGCCCAAGCTGACTGGCAATGACCCCCGGACGTAGATCCTCGTGATAACGCTCGTGGAGCAATGCTTGGCTATCTTCAGGCAGTTTTTTGACGCAATCACTCAATGTCACGAGTGCTTCCTGATGAGCGGTCTCGTCGATTGGTGAAGACGCTTCAGGCTGCTGGGCCAGCAGTAAATCGGTGATCTGTTCGGACAGAATTTGCCGCCGGCGAACGTCCGTTCGCCGCTCATTAGCGACGTGACGGCGTGCGATCTGACAAATCCATGATGAGAAATTGGCACCAGGGATGAAATCCTCACGTTTTAAGAAGGCAGTGACGTAGGATTCCTGAGCAATATCGTCTACTGACTCCGGTCGCACTCCAAGACGACGGATGAACGCGCGGACTGTGCCCTGAGTGATACGCACTTGGCCCACAAACCATTCTCTCGATATGTTCGAATCCTTTGACATTTCCCCTGCCGTAAGAGACATGATAATGGCCACGCTCTCATAAAAAATGTCATGAACACGTGACTTGTTACGTTAAAACTCTCAACAAATGACTGGATTTGAGATTTTCCCAACGTGTCTTTGGAAAAATGGCGCTCATTCAACAGTTTCTACCGTAACGAACTAGAAATTTAAGACATTTGTGATCGTATGGCGCACCTCATTATGGACGTCTGTGTACTTCTCTTACGGTTGCAAAATGACTGACCGCCCCAACAAAAATCACACCTTCCCTCGGGATGCAGCCCTAGCCCGATTTCTTGATGGTGAGCCCGAGCCAGAAGACGTTGAGCTGATTGCCGAGGCAATCGCAGGTGACCCCACGTGGCGGAAGGAACTTGCTGAGCTTCTGGCAGTCGACGAACTCCTGCGACAGCACGCAACTGGTCAAGACGCGATCGTGGATGCCATCGAGATCTGCGTGGCCGATCCGGAAGAGGTTGAGTTTTTCGTTCAAACCGTAAACGAAAAACTCACTCCAAATACAGACGTCATGTCCCACGCTGGATCTTCAGGGCGGAGCAGACCAACCGCTCGATTCAGCCGACTGCTATGGGTCGCTGCAGTGCTGACGATAGGTGCATTTGTGTTGTGGTACGGCAAAGGTGAGCAGCCGCAGAACACGTCAGTCATCTCTCCCAGTCGTCAGCCCGTTCCAGTTTTAAACCTTCCGGACAAGTTAAATCTTCCGGGCAGAACGGAAGAGGGGCCTATTGGGGTCGCTGTGGTCCGAAAGGTGATCGACGTCGATTGGGACGATGAGCAGAGTGTTTTAAGCGTCGGCGAAACGATGGCATCACGTCGAATTCAGTTTCAGCGTGGGCTTGTCGAGCTTCAGACAAACAAGGGGGCACTGGTGAGAATGGAAGGCCCAGTCGACCTTACGGTCGTCAGCGGCATGGAGGTTCTGTGCCATAAAGGTCGATTGCGCGTTGATATTCCAGAGTCAGCTCATGGTTTTGTCGTACGTTCGCCGCTCGTGAACGTTGTCGACCGTGGAACAAGTTTTGCGATGGACGTTGGCGGTGGATCGCCAACGGAAGTGCATGTGATTGATGGGATGGTGGAATTAGAATCGAAGCTAACCAATCTTCCCAAACGCGAGCTTCTGGAAGGACAATCCATCAGTGTCAATTCACGCGGTATTCAAGACATACCATCGCGAGCCGAAGAGTTCCCCTCGGCCGGGCTGATGACGTCACGTCTCCAAACCGCAATGGAATCGGAGATGAAGACATGGAAACGCCGCCGAGATGCAATGATCACCGATCCGACTTGCTTCATGTACTTTGATTTTGAAGAAACTTGGCCATTTGACACTGTGCTGACAAACCATTCTCCCGTTACGAATGGCATTGGCGATGGGACAACTGTCGGCTGTGGCTGGGCCATGGGCCGCTGGCGAAGTAAGCGGGCAGTGGTGTTCAGGAATGACTTTGATCGGTTGCTTGTTCCATTGTCAAAGAAGCTGACGTCATTTAGCTGCACGGCGTCAGTGCGGGTGGATTCTTTAGATTCGAGAGCCATTTATCTGCTGGCAATCAGAGACTCAGAAAATGAGTCCTTAGAATGGCAACTGACTCCAATAATCGCTGGTAAGACAAATGGAAGGCTCAGACTTAAGCGGCGAAGTTCCACGGGGAGCGAAGACAACTATCTCAGCAAACCGTTTTTTCGCCCTGAGCAAGTTGGAACTTGGTTGCGTCTGGCCTTCGTATGGGACGCCGAAACTGGAGTCTGTCGGCAGTATGTCAACGGCAAACTGGCTTCAACCCACAAGTTCAAAGCGATCCTTGGCGAACAGAGAACGATTCATGCGGATCACCTCGAGATCGGAAATGGGGGAGGCGAGGCTCGAGACTTAGGCTTCTCGAGCACGCATCTCAGTGGTTGCATTGATGAGTTTTCGATGTTCGATCGAGCGATGACGGCTGAAGAAATCCGTGCCTACCACACTCTCAACCAAATTGTGTGGAGTAGCCGAGATGGCAATAATCATTGGGAGCAAGCATCCAACTGGGCAGCAGGAATCGTACCTGAGACTCACGATTACGTAACAATTGATAATGCAGGCAAGCACCACGCACATTTCTCAAAGGGAGAGACTCCGAATCTGAACGCAATCCGAGTTGGCACATTTCGTGGCCGGACTGGTCTGCTACAAATCTCAGGAGGAACCGTTACAGCGCTCAAGAACTCCACAGCAGCGTCACGAGTCGGTGTTGCTGGCGGCGACGGAACCGTTATGCAACGCGGTGGACGTGTTGACCTCAATGCCCTGCAAGTCGGCTTGGACTCAGGATCGACAGGCATTTATCGTTTATTCGGTGGCAAGTTGACAGTTCATCGCAGAGCTTCATCCGTGGGGAGCGTCAATATTGGGTCCAAAAGCGGAAACGGCACGTTTGAGATTTCTGGAGGCTCTTTGGAAACACGTTTTGGCGTGACATTGGGCGACTTCGAAGGCATTGGCATGTTCCGCGTGGATGGTTCTCATGCCAAGAGCATTGCGATTGGCTCCTTTCTAAGCGGAGGCGGTTCTTGGATTCAGAATCATGGAAGCACGATGCAATTTCTCATCGATGCTGAAGGCGTGACCCCCATCGTGATTAACAACGTTGCTGGTGGTGACAGTGGCAATGTGACGTTTGAATCGGGCTCACTGTTAGACGTCGGTTTCGCTGGCCAAGGGCGATCAGGTTCTTGGGATGTGATGCGATGGGAAGGTGAGCTGACAGACAACGGTTTACAATTCTCAGCCTCAGTCGATCAAGACCGATGGTCGTTTGAATTTGTGGACTCCGATCACTCAGGAACAAGCGACACACTGCGAGTGACGGCTGCCAGTCGATAGCAAGGCTTCGTTCTTTATCTTTGCGTCGTCTTCGTCTGAGAACCCATCCCGCTCGAAAACCACACGAGCGTTGTCGAGTGGGTCACCGCCTTCTGCTAAGACTTTTTTCTGAGTAGCGTTTCT
>CAYTUE010000022.1:35823-38424 GCA_964441085.1 uncultured Planctomycetaceae bacterium | reverse complement strand
AGCCGTTCAGGTGACTCAGTTTTCTGATCTCTGCGAGTCTTTGCAAAGTGGTTGATTCCTTCACGTTTCGTTCCCAACCGCTGTGAGGATACGACAGTTTGGACTGCTGCCGGACGGAATCAGCCAGATGCGAGGATGGTGGCATTACGAGCTGAGCGCATAATAAAAGCCGACAGATGGCTGTCGGCTGAGTTCGAAGTGAGTTGCGGTTGAATTTCATCGATGAAACTTGTCCACCTTGTCGAGTCGTTCTCAACACTCGATACTGTGTTGACTTGGCTTCAAGCTGATCAACCGCTTGATACTTCGAAGCGGCAGAAAAAGATCGGCCGGTGCATGATTGCGATCGGCCGAACTTTTTGGCTTATCGACCCAAGAAGGTCGCTCTCAGCCAAGCGTTCTTTCGACGCTCCAGATCCATGATTCTTTCGAACATGTTTGGACCATTGTTTCGCTCGAAGCTTCGAATTCGACGAGGTGACCGGTTACGACGACCGGCTTCTGCGCTATCAACACCGACAAATGACATCGCAAGGCTAAATGCGATTGCAACCGTGACAATACGTTTCATGACTTTGATCTTTTACAGAGTTTGAGCATGTGATTCAGATCACTCCGATCTGAAATTTGATCAACCCGCCGATGCAGCCAAACTTTTCTGAAACGCCCCCGAAACAGAAATCTTTTGTTGCAGCCGGTCTGGCTGACTAGTGTTAACAGGTCGACTTTGCCGGTCAGTGACATTGGGAAAACCATGGCGTTCCTTAACGAACCGGCAAACTTTGCCACCGTGAGGTCCGGTTATGCTGATTTCACTCGCCAAGCCCTGCTTGGCCGGGGTTCAGGTGACCGTTTGGGGTGGTTTCTCGGTGGCTTTGGTCGGGATTCTCCGATCGGTTGGAAGAGCGCAAAGAAAAAGACCGAGCCAGCTTTTGCTGACTCGGTCTTGTTCATTTAGCCTTGCCCAAAACCATTGGCCAAGTGTGTCATATCGCTGGTGAGTTCTTCTCACAAACCAACGACGATGGTTGAGAAGCGATTGGTCGGATTAAAGTCGATGCCCCCGTCATCCAGTTGGTTTGTGTCAACCAACAGCACCACGTTGACCGTCATTCTTTCCGAATGGGTTTTCTCAGCCAGAACCGATCTGAATTAGATCATTTCTTTCAGCTTCTTCAGAGGACGAACCTTAACGACCTTTGTTTCTGGCTTAGCAGAAATGGTGATTTCTTCACCAGTCGATGGGTTACGACCTGGACGGGCAGGAGTTGCTTTTCGAGTGTGCACGTACACCTTCAAAAGGCCTGGCAGATTGAAAGGAATTTCTTTCGCAATGCTCTCTTCAATCAGGCTTTCAAGTGATTCTAAAACAGCTCCTACTTCCTTGCGGCTAAGCTCAGTAGCTTCTGCAAGAGCGTTCAAGATTTCTGTTTTTGAAAGAGGTTTGTCTGTTGCTGCCATCAGCGAGTTGCTCCAAGAGGTTAATAGCGGAATGTTCCAGCGTTCTTCCGGTCGCTCATCCGGTGTTGTTTTCAATCGTTGTTTTTAAATTGATCGATGCGGAAGGGTAAATCAGCATCGATCCCTGTCAACGTCAGGGCTAGCCCCAAATTTCGAAATTACTTGGTTTTTGCAGCTTTTGGAACCAAAACACCAGCATTTTCGAACCGCAGACCATAGCGTACGCGTCAGGTTTGGCAATGTTCATCGCAGCCAAGCTTTTTGCTTTTTTTAAAATCTGTGTTTGGCGTTCGTGCCTATCACCTCCCACCCATATTTTTCATAACTGTCTGCCAAGTATGAGCTTACGGATTATTTCCGGCGACTATAGTGGCCGAAAATTGATGACTCCCCCAGGAGAAACAACTCGCCCTTACACAGAGCGGGTGCGTCAAAAAGTGTTTGACCGGCTGGGAGATGAGGTCGAAGACAGCCGAATGGCCGATATTTTTTCGGGAGTTGGCACAATGGGGCTGGAAGGACTCAGCCGCAGGGCCGCTTCGTGCGTGTTTTTCGAAGCAGACCCCGATGTTCACGAAGCTTTAAGCAAAAATGTGCAGAAGATCGCTGGCGATCACACGACATTGTGCTGGAAAACAAATGTCCATCGTACGTCGTTTGTTCCATCAGGTGTCGATGACGCCATTCCCTATGACTTGGTTTTCTTTGACCCGCCTTATGTTCAATGTGACCTGCTAGAGCCCAAAAAGGCATTGGGCAAGGCATTGACTCGATTAAGCCGAGATCGAGCAACATCTCCCGAAGCAAAAGTCATTTTGAGAACTCCGGATCGCGTTTGTTTTTCCGGCGTGCCTGGGTGGAGAATCGATGACATCTGGCATATATCCACGATGAAGTTGTGGATTCTGAAGAAACCAGATTCCAAACCAACCGAATCACCTCGAATGGCAATCGAAGACTCCAATCTCAAAACAGCACCATCCTGTCAAAAAGATGGTGAAGAATAAAACCGGTAACGATGAATCTTCAAAGCAGTGGTGACTTCTCGATCAAGATAGCCGGATCACAAAGCAATGATTTTTCAGACTGTGGTTTCAGCAAACCGTTGAACTTGGATTTCCAGAAACGAACACTGATCCA
>CAYTUE010000022.1:33679-35723 GCA_964441085.1 uncultured Planctomycetaceae bacterium | reverse complement strand
CCAAAACGCACACTGACCAAAACGAACACAGAGCAAAACGAACACAGAGCAGCAGGTTTCACGCTTGCTCTGATATCAATTTTCACACGTACTCCCAACGTATTTTTTGAAAGGCAATTTCAATGTCGACAACAGAAAATAAAGAGCAATTCGTTTTTCAGGCTGAAATCAGCCGCCTTCTCCACCTGCTTTCTGAATCCTTGTATCAGAATCGTGAAATCGCAATTCGCGAACTGGTTTCCAATGCATCAGACGCAATTGATAAACGTCGCCACGTTGCGTTAACTGACAGCGCTGTCAACGCAGAAGATCTGCAAGTGACTTTGCTGCCGAACAAAGATGATCGCATTTTGATTATCCGTGACAACGGAATTGGAATGACGCGAGACGAACTGGTCGCCAACTTGGGCACGATTGCTCATAGCGGTTCCTTGGACTATCTCACCAAGCTGCAAAAGGCAGACAAAGAAGACGATGTGAATTTGATCGGACAGTTTGGAGTCGGCTTCTACAGTTCGTTTATGTTGGCAGAACGAGTTGAAGTGAAGACTCGCAGTGTCTCCGAAGACAAAGGTTGGATCTGGGAAAGCACGGGCGACGGAAACTTTTCCATCGCCGAACCTGATGAGCCTTTGGAAATCGGTTCAGAAATTGTGTTGCATCTGAAAAAGGATTTGGATGAATACACCGATCCCACTCGGCTCAAATTCATCTTGAAAAAGTACTCCACGTTTGTTCCTTATCCAATCATGGTGGACGAAGAACATGTGAACGATCAGCCGCCGATTTGGGTTGAACCTAAGAACTCGGTGACTGACGAACAGTATCAGAATTTCTACGAATACCTGACTCAGTACCCCGGCCAAAAGCCGCTCTGGCAATTGCACCTGACGGCCGATTCTCCGTTCCAGTTCCACAGTATTTTGTACTGCCCAGACGCCAACTTGGAACGAATGGGCTTTGGCAAAATGGAACACGGGCTGCATTTGTGTGCGAAACGAATTTTGGTTCAAAATGACAACCGAGATCTGCTGCCCGACTATCTGCGATTTCTTCGAGGCATCGTTGACAGTGCCGACCTGCCACTGAATGTTTCTCGAGAAGCTCTGCAAGACAATACCGTCTTCCGCAAAATGAAGAAGGTCATCACCAAAAAGGTGCTGGATAATCTCGACAGCGTCGCAGCAGACGATGCGGAAGCCTACGGCAAGTTCTACAAAGAATTTGGGTCTGTTCTGCGAGAAGGAATTGGCGAAGATTTTGATAACAAAGATCGCTTGGCCAAACTGTTGAGATTCCAATCAACGAAGACAGCGGGCGAAGGCTATGTGTCGTTGGCTGAATACTGCGAACGGGCATCAGAAGATCAAAAGCAAATCTACTATGCCATGGGGGGCGACGCAGCCGCCGTGCTTCAAGATCCGAACATGGAAATCTTTAAGCAGAAGGAACTGGAAGTCATCGTTCTGACTGATCCGGTAGACGAATACGTGCTGTCGAATATTCGTGAATTTGAAGGTCGAGATCTCGTACCGATCGATTCGGCGGATTTGAAACTTCCTGGTGCCGAAGAAAAAGAAGACGACGACAGCACGGACGAAAAAGCGGAAGACAAAAAAGACGACAGTGCTGATTTGCCATCAGGCTTCAATACTGTTTTGACTGTCATCAAATCTGCTTTGGGCGACCAAGTTGAAGCAGTGCGAAAGTCAGAACGTCTTACAGAAAGCGCCTGCTGTTTGGTGAATTCTAAGGGAGCTCAAAGTACGGCGATGCAAAAAGTGCTGCAAAGCAATATGCCCGACTTTGAAATGTCGACCATGATCATGGAACTCAACCCGAATGCTCCGTTGGTCAAACGGCTTTGCGATTTAGCTGTGAACGAAGACAACAATCCCTTTATCGAAGAATGTGGTCGTCAGTTGCACGCCAACGCCATGGTCATGGCAGGCTTGGCGCCCAACGGCCAAGATATGGCAAATCGAGTTCAAGATTTTATGCTGCAGTTGGCTGAATCAAAGTCATCCATCGTGCAGTAGCACGT
>CAYTUE010000022.1:4058-33579 GCA_964441085.1 uncultured Planctomycetaceae bacterium | reverse complement strand
CTGCTATCCGGCGAGAGGAGCAACTAAGAAAACTCCCACCAGCAGGTCGTAGGCTGCGTGACAGCCGACTGTGATCCCAAATCCTCGAACCAAAAAAATGGCGGCAAAGAATGTGCCCGCTGCTAAACGAAAGGTGAATGCAAATGCGTTAAAGGCATCTGCATTGGGGCCCACGTGATGAGCCAACGCGAAGATAAACGCGGTTGAAACCGCTGCCATAGCGGCGGAAAATTTGGGAGGGCATTCTAGAATGCGAAAACCACCATACACGATTGGTAGCAGGAGCAGTCGAAACAGAACTTCTTCGTAGACTCCTGCTCCAACAAATGAAATGGCCCGCGAAACATTTCCTGTTGCTAGCATCAAAGAAGTGGGTGATGCTTCAGGCGATTCCAAGCTTAAAAACAGGAGTTGGTGAACTTGGCCAACGGCCATCAGGACGACTGCGAACAGAATACTTTCGGCCAACATTCCCAGCATCGTTTCGGGACGCACTGTCCACGGATGCTTACGAACCATGTGCCACGACAGCAATACGGCAACCACTAACGTGGGCAGCAACAGCCATTGTCCGAGCCCCCATGCTGAGAGCCAAGATCTCATCCAGTAGTCGGCTCCGTTGCGAATCGCGACTGCGTCGGTGCCTGCAATCAGCCAGATTCCAATTTCGTACACGGCAATCAACGGCAACAGAAAAAGCAGACACGTCAGCGGTCGCTGAGCATCTTGCCAATAGTCTGAAATGCCGGGCTGATGAGACGTCATGCGAATACTGAACAAGTAAACGTAACTGCGAAACCGAATGCTGGTGAGTTTTGTTATCGGCATCAGACAGGCGATCGATGCAATCTGGCCGACAAAATCCAGCGGCAATGAACGCAACGTGCCAGATGCTTACGGCAAAAACAGCCGAACGACAGAGCTGTTTGACAATACTGCGGCAGTCAACAGGCCAAATGGCCGGTTTAAACCCTGCGGGTTGTTTCGAACGTACGGGTTGGTTTGACGGTCGTTGAACGTGATGTCGATTGTCATTCACCAGAACTGATGACCACTGAATTGGTTCGACGATGGAATATGTACCGATTGGATCGGTTAAAGGTGGTGCCTTTCGAGGGAAGGCACCATTCCAAGGTGATGCCTTTCGGGAGAAGGCACCATTCAAGGTGATGCCTCTCGGAGGAAGGCATCATTCAAGGTGATGCCTCTCGGGGAAAGGCATCAAGAGCATGTGAAGTGGACGATCAAATGGATTTGATTCGAACCGATGAGCAAAAACATAGAACTTATTGCAGCTGAACTTTTCAATTATCAGCAAAGCATGCCGAGTCCAGCGTCTTATGGATTGCCGTCTCCGGAATCCGTAATCAGCATCGCTTGTGACTTACGAGAACTCCTATTTCCTGGCTACCAAAGCCTGAGATGTGTGAGTTCTGTTGACAATGACCACGAAGTCGTTGAACTGCTGTTGTCGATTCAAAAGCGTCTTGAAATCGAAACCGCTCGAGCACTCCAACACCGTCCGGAGTTGCGAATTCACGATCAGCAGGCTGGTACCAGTCAGTCGCTGGAATCAGATCCGCGATCATTGGTGTCTACATTTCTGCAAGATCTGCCTCGCTTAAAAGGCATTCTGATGCAGGATGTCGCTGCCGCGTTCGAAGGTGATCCCGCCGCAAAAACGTACGACGAAATTGTGCTGTGTTATCCCGGATTGGCGGCGGTCACCGTGCATCGAATTGCTCATGCTTTGCACCAACTGAAGATTCCCTATTTGCCACGAATGTTATCTGAGTGGGCTCATTGTGAAACGGGAATCGATATTCATCCCGCCGCCGAAATTGGGCCTCGTTTTTTCATCGATCACGGCACGGGAGTCGTGATTGGGGAAACTTGTGAAATTGGATCTGGCGTCACGCTGTATCAGGGAGTGACTTTGGGCGCTTGGTCTTTTCCTCGAGATCAAGATGGCAATTTGATTCGAGGTCAAAAACGCCACCCGACGTTACAAGATGATGTGGTGGTGTACAGCAACGCGTCAATCTTAGGCGGCACCACGGTTGTGGGCGCAGGAAGTCAAATTGGAAGTGGCGTGACACTCAGTCGCACGATTCCTGCTCGCACCATTGTGACCATTGAAGCCCCTACGTTGAAGTTTCGGGAAGCCGGTTAGACTGCGCGGGGAATCAGCATTGCGAATCCATGATCACCGCATCTTCAAAGCAAGCCGTAAATCTCGACCTCTATTTCCCCTTCAGTAAGCAGCCGTTTCCGTTGCGCTGCTTCAAGTGATGCAGCATCGTTTGCACAATTTGTTGAGCAATCGGAGCGATCACTTTGGGGACCACGGAATTGCCGTATTGACGGTAGGCTTGAGTATCCGACACGACCTGCTGCTGGATAAGATGTTCTGGAAATCCCATCAACCGCCCAGCCTCGATTGGAGTGAGCCGGCGAGGATTTCCTTTCGGCTTTTGCGGGATTAAAATTTCGCTGCCATCCTTGTGATAGCGTGCGCTTAATGTGCGAGTTGTCCCTTCCAGCGAGGCCACGCTGCAGCCAAACCCATTGCCTTTAAGACGATGCTTTTCGGCGTAGTCTTGAAGGTACTGCCAAAGCTTGTCAGACAACGTGTACTTGCGATCAACATCCGCAGGCGGCTGCAAAATCTCTTTGAGCTTAGGAGACTGTCCGTCTGGCTTCGCTGGGTAGCGAAAGTCGGGCGTTTGTCCGAACACGTCTTTGCGAAAGCCGACGATAAAGATCCGTTCACGGTGTTGAGGAACGTAATCGATCGCATCAATCGTTCGATCAAACACAACGTATCCGAGTTCCGACAGCGTGCCTTGGATGGTGTGCCATGTTTTTCCTTTGTCGTGGCTTTTTAGGTTCTTTACGTTTTCCAAAAACACAACGGGAGGTTGTTTGCTGGCGATGATTTCGGCAAGGTGAAAAAACAGAGTTCCTTGAGTTTGGTCTTTGAAGCCGTGCTGTCGGCCAAGGCTGTTCTTCTTGGATACTCCAGCAATTGAAAACGGCTGACAGGGAAAGCCGGCTGCTAAAAGGTCGTGGTCCGGAATTTTGGCATGATCTAGTTCGGTGACGTCACCCAAGGGATTTTCGCCGTACCAATGTTCGTAAGTTTTTGCTGCGTATTTGTCGTAGTCGCAGCTCAACGCGCAGTGGCCTCCCACGGATTCCAAACCCAGTCGCAAACCGCCAATGCCGCAAAACAGATCGATGAACTGAAAGGGAAGTTGAACATTGGAAACGTCACCCGCACCCGCACCCGCACTGGCACTGGCACTGGCACTGGCAGCGTCGTCTGCAAACAGTTCATGCTGTTTGACAGATGTCTTGGTTGAAATCGATTTTGTCACGATGAAAAAGAATGCTCCTGAAACGTCGAAGTGACATTGATCCGAATTGTTGATCGATCTGCATCAAACGTCATGAAGTTCGAAGTCAAATCGCGGCTGGAACATCAATCGCATGATAAAAGCAGAGAAGCTTTCCTAGTCGGAACAATTCCGCACAGCGTCCGACCAAATTCGAAATCATCTCAAAATTTACAGCAGAAGGTCACAGACTGCGCGAAATACTACCTTGGAATATTCGGGATACCACTCAACAAACATGAGTATGTGTCAAAGGCCAGAATGCGGCGATAAATCAAGGACTTGCATCCAATGAATTCGTTTGAAAGTGACAAAATCCAGCACTCCTTGGTGCCACGATTCCGATTTTGTCTGCGAACCATTGTGATGTTGCTGGTCGGCTTAATGATGTCGGCCAACCGTCCAACTGCTGTTGGGCAAACCATGCCTGAATCAGACAATGGAGATGTTCAGCCTGCTGTGAGCGATTCCAACTCCGTTTCTTCTCCTGATCAATCTGAGCGTGCGAAAGAACGGCAACTGAAAGCTCTTCTGGATACGATTGCTCACGGAGATTCTGAGGTTCGAATGAGCGCAATGAAGGTGTGCGCCGAATGTGCATTTTCGAATCCGGTTGCTCAAGCCATTAAGTCGTGCTTGCGAGATGCTGACCGGCTTGTTCAGCGATCCGCAGCAGATGCCGCGGCAAATCACACCAGCATTGTTCTGTTTAAAGAACTGGTCAATTCGCTTGTCGTGTGCTCTAGGCAGGACATTGATTTACAGCAGGCACTGAAAGATGCTTTGCGAAACCAACTCCAGCACGATGAAATCGTTGACTGGTTTTTACAAGGCGTTCAACCTCAAATCGCGTATTCAGCATGTTGCCAAGTTGTTGAAGAACTGAAAACAGATCGCGTTGCCGAATTAGTGCTTGCTGCATTAGAAAACAATGCTTTGCCAGATGCCAAAACAGCTGCGATTATTGAACATGCGGCTGCCTACGCAAAGACTTCAGATGCCAATCGATTGGTGGCATTCGCTGACAGCTTTCCAGCTTTTGAGCTGGTTCAACGCGCGAATGCTTATCGAATTCTTATGGGCGGGTTTGCGAGAAATTCAGTCGCCGATTTGACCGCATTTCAAGCATTCGAAGCAAAGCTACTGAATCAGTTGATACCAACAGTGGATGTCAAAAAATTGAACTGGGGACGTTATCAATGGGACGATCGACCAGCCGGGAATTGGCAGTTAGAAGATCGAGTCAATTCGAATTCGATGGCGAGTCGTTTTTTAGGGAGTCATTCCACCAAGCAATCATCAGTGAGCATTTTGCGATCCAAAACGTTTGTGGTGCCCTTTCAACAAAGTTTGGAACTCGCTGGCCATTCGGGAGCTTCAAGCGGGTCGCGAAATCAAGACAGTCGGTTGATTTTGCGTGAATCAAGTTCAGGCAAAGTTTTAAGAAAACAGCAACCACCAGAATCAGACCAAGCGGTCAGCGTGTCATGGAAAATGGTGGATGTGGTTGGCAAGCGAGCTGTTTTAGAACTGTACGATGGTGTTGATGATTCCCGTTCTGGATGGATTGCCATTGGCGCGATTGCTCCTGCGGTGGTGAATCGATCCAAGGGACAACAAGCAGAACGGCAAGACCAGCTAGAAACGGTCGTTCGAATTTTGGCTGCTCGAGCTCAGCAAGGCATTCTGCAAAACAGCCATTTGGAATTGTTGGCTGAAGTTGTTGAAGCAGATCAAGTGAATGGAAGAACTCGACAAATGGCAGCCGAAGCATTGTTCGGTCAACGAGGACTGCATTCGCTGGCTGCTGTCTCAGTGCTACTGAAGTACGGTCGAGTTGCCATGCCCATTCACAATCAAATTACGGCAGCCTGTGCGGTTGATGAACCGTGGGTTGCACGAATTGTAAAACGGGTAGATCAACCCGCTTCTCCTTCGCCGTCGTCTCGAATTTTGTTTGATCCCTTACCGAAGCAACCAGAACAACCGGATCTTGAAAGCTTGCAGATGGTCAAGGCAGACCCACTGGCAGATCGTTCGACTTGGGTTCTGGCAACCATTCAATCCATCTGTGACGAACTGCCTGAATTTTATCTGATCCGACTGGCTCGTGAGATGGCGGCCACGCAAAGGAGTGCTGAGCTGTTAGTGGATGCAATCAAAATGGGAACACCATCCGCGTCTGTTTTGCGTGACCCAACGGTAATGGACATGCTGAAGTCTCACGGGCCACAGCTGGCGGTCGAAGTGGAGCAACTGCTGGAAGAAATTCCTTCGGAACACCATGCGATGCCAATCAAGCAGCTGTTGGCGGAATAAAACATGGGGCAGTGTTCCAACGCGGCTTAGCTTTTAGATAGCGTAAATCAGAGCAAAAAGCTTTTGTTTTTCTGCCAAGCCAACCTTTCAGGTTTCTCAATTCAGGAACCACTGTTGCCACTTTCACTCGATCACCGGCCAGACGAGTGGGCACCTTGAAGATCGCCGAATTCGGCTGTAGATTCGCGCCATCGGAAGTCGAATTGGCTGTTTTCTTGTTTACAAACAGCCGTATCAACGATCGTCTTAGGACAAAAGACAGGACAGCATCATGGCGAAACGAGCACTGGTCAGCGTCAGTAACA
Organism: uncultured Planctomycetaceae bacterium; assembly: GCA_964441085.1. GTDB lineage: Bacteria > Planctomycetota > Planctomycetia > Planctomycetales > Planctomycetaceae > Fuerstiella. The sequence goes on along the minus strand of CAYTUE010000022.1, from coordinate 27,557 downwards.
AGGACGGATTGGATACCTTTGTGAAGGGCCTTGTTGCTGAAGGCTTCGAAATTTTGTCCACCGGTGGAACTCGAAAATATCTGGAAGCCGCCGGAATCGACGTCATCGACGTGACCACCTACACCGGCTTTCCGGAAATCATGAATGGTCGAGTCAAAACGTTGCACCCGTTGGTTCACGGAGCCATCTTGGGCCGCCCCACACTCGACACAGATGCCGTCGCGATTGCCGAACATGGAATTGTTCCCTTCCAGCTTGTGGTTTGCAATCTGTATCCGTTTGAACAAACGATCGCCAACCCCGCTGTGACCATTCCCGAAGCGATTGAACAGATCGATATCGGTGGCCCATCGATGGTTCGTTCTGCTGCGAAAAATCATGCTCACGTGGCCATTGTCACCAGCGATTGTCAGTATGCCGACGTTTTGGAAAAGGTGCAGTCCGATTCCATGGACGATGCCTTCCGTCGTAAACTTGCTGCAGCCGCTTTTCGGATGACGGCAGATTACGACCAAGCCATTGCGACCTACATGGAAAAAATCACAGCGGCTCCTGCTTGCGAGCAGTCAGCAACAGACGCTGCTGCAACCGAGTGGCCGGCCAAGTTGGACCTGAATTTCAAACTCCAAACATCGTTACGTTACGGTGAAAATCCTCATCAGTCTGCCGCGTTTTACGTAGAAGAAAATCCGGCAGCCACATCGGTTGCCAAAGCCGTGCAGCGCAACGGAAAAGAGTTGTCGTACAACAACTTGATGGACCTTGATTCTGCCAAAGCGATCGCGGCCGAATTTGCTGAACCCGCTGCCTGTGTGATCAAACACAACAATCCCTGTGGGTGTGCGATTGGCGGCAGCTTGGCCGAAGCGTTCGAAAATGCTCACGCAGGAGACCCCATCAGTGCCTTCGGATCGATCATTGGGTTGAATCGCAATGTGGATTTCGCAACAGCGGAACGGCTGTGTGAACCCGGTCGATTTATTGAAGCTGTTGTTGCTCCGGGGTATGACGACGACGCGTTTGAGCTGCTGACGACCAAACCGAAATGGCGCAAAAATGTGCGTTTGATGGAAGCTGTTTATAGCAGCGAAGGATTAGGAGCCGCTGATTATCGTCGAGTCTCCGGGGGGCTATTAGTTCAAACTAAAGACGATTTACCTCAACCTGAAGACGATTGGTCTGTTGTCACAGAACGTCAGCCAACGGAACAAGAATTGATCGACCTGAAGTTCGCGTGGAAGGTTTGTCGACACGTAAAATCAAACGCCATTGTCTTTGCGAAAGCTGGCATGTTGCTGGGTGCAGGAGCCGGCCAGATGTCTCGACTCGACAGCAGCTTTATTGCGGCAATGAAATCTGGCGAACGCAGTCAAGGTGGAGTCGTTGCAAGCGACGCATTCTTCCCATTCCGAGACGGCATTGATGAAGCAGCGAAGGCCGGAATTCAAGCCGTCATTCAACCTGGTGGATCTCGCAACGACGACGAAGTCACAGCCGCTTGTAATGAACACGGCATGGCCATGATCTTCACCGGACGTCGCCATTTCCGACACTAAGACTTTGAATGTGCGGAGACATTGCTTGGGCTGCTGCGAACCAGCAGCCCAGCAGTTTAGGGAATCGTTGGGCTAGGAACGCGGAAAACGTCAACGTGTCCGTCGGTCAACGTGTCCTTCGGTCGACGTGCCCGTCGCACTTCGGTTTGAGGCCGTGCAATGCTGCGGCGAACTTCTTCAGAAACCTGTTAGCAGGTTTCTGCGGGGTTTAATTTTTCGAGTCCGCCAATGATTTTGTCACAGGCGTCTGATTTGTTTAACGCGTAAAAGTGAATTCCCGGAACGCCCGCCTGTCGCAAAGCGTTGCATTGTTCGATGGCAAATTCGACTCCCACGTCGAACTGAGCACCATTGTCGTCTTGCACGGCTTCTAATTTTGCAGACAGATCGGCAGGGAATACGGTTCCACACATTTCGGTGATGCGTTTAATGCGAGCAAAATTGGTGATCGGCATAATTCCTGGCACCACGGGGATATCAATCCCCAGCTTGTCACAGTCGTCTCGAAAACGAAAGAAGTTGTCATTGTTGAAGAACAGCTGAGTAAAAATGGCGTCTGCTCCGGCATCCACTTTGCGTTTCAGGTTGTCCAGATCAACTTCAAGGCTGGCAGCTTCAATGTGCTTTTCGGGGTATCCGGCAACTCCGATTCCAAATTCAGCAGGGTGTTGTCGGATGAGTTCCACGAGTTCGTTGGCATAAGCCAAGCCGCCGTCGACTGGCTTGAAGTTTTCTTGTCCTTGAGGCGCGTCTCCTCGTAAGGCCATGATATTGTGAATCCCTGCTTCAGCCGCTTGATCGAGCCACAGATTCAGTTCTTCCTTGGTCGACCCAACGCAGGTAAAATGAGCCATCGCCGTTCGCTCAAAATCGGCCTGAATTTCTTTGCACCAATCAATGGTACGGTCTCGAGTCGAACCGCCGGCCCCGTAGGTACATGACATAAAAGCGGGGGCATGCTGATTTAATGCAGCCATGTGCTCACGGAGTGTTTGATTGGCTTCTTCCGTCTTGGGAGGAAAGATTTCAATTGAAACTGCGAATGGTGAACTCGAAAAAATTTCCGAAAGCAACATGATAAAGACGGTTTCGTACAGAACAGATTAAAAAGAAATGGCCCGCTTCGAAAAACTCGGTGTCGGACTTGGCTGACAGATGTTAGCGTTTCACAGGGATCTTCGACCAGACAAAACGACGTTAAATACCGCTATGGCAATTCAATTCTTGTGTCCTCACTGTTCTGCCACAATCACAGTGTCAAATTCTAGCCACGGAAAGCGAGGCACTTGCCCTGCTTGTCGTAAGAAACTGCTTGTGCCTCGCCCCATCGGTGATCCACCGATTCCAGCGCCGACAGCAGCAGCAGCAACCGCAGCTCCTCACCCAGCAGTACCAACTGCGGAAGTTTGGGCGCCACAATCACCGTCGATTCCCCCAACTGCGAGTGCAGTCGCCGTTTCGCCCACGGATTTTGTTCCAGAAGCTCCCGCGTCTGTCACAGCTTCGATCTCTCAAAAAAGAAGAAAACGTTCTTCGAATGCGGCGTTTGCCATCGGAATTCCCGTGATGTGCTTTATCGCCTTCATGGGCGTGATGGCAACGATTTTCTGGAATTCTCAACCAGAACTGAAAGGCACAATTTCTGGAGCCGTTCTCCCGGACTTCGATTTGCCCGTTTCCAAACTGTCTTTGGCAAACTTGGATTTGAAACCGGCGGAATCAGACACAGTCGCCGCCGAATTCAAAAAGAACCCGGAACGTTTTCTGAGCGAACTGATGAAGTGTTCGATTGGTGCCAGCGGTCGCCAATTGACTGTGAAAGTTTCCCCCGGCTCGGGCTACGAATGGTTTACGGTGAATCCCAGCAGCAATGCTGTTCTCACGGAATGGGTCAAAAAGCATTCCGAAACGTGGAATGCTGAACGCAAAGTTAACATGCAGCAGGTGGCCACGGCTTTGTGTCAAGACAAGCTGAAGCGATTAGCTGGCGAGCGAGTTGTCATTGATGCGGCTTACTATCGAGACGAATTTGCGCTGGCGACTCAAGTGAAAGGCTTTGGCTACTTAGTAGAAGCCGTTGCTGAATCTCAGCGAGCCATTTGTGCTCATGAAGACGCCAATGGCACTCTGTATTTTTCACTTCCCAAGGAGACTCAGTCGTTTATTTTGCAGGGCCGATCCTTCGCTCAAAAGGTGCCCGTTTTTCCTGGCAAATACACGGTGAATGTCTCTCAGGTGCCAGAAACAACCGACGAAGAACCTGATGGTGATGGCAACGATGTGCCTGCCGTTCTTCCTCAGCCAGAAGACAATTCTGAAGATCCCGAAGACTCTGACGAAGACGATGATTCGTTTATTGATTTGGATCCGCCAGACAAGGAAAGCATGTCAGCTGGAGACTTTGCGGCAGGCCCGGCAGGGGCCGACCCATGGCGAAAAAGTGTGGCGCAAGTGTGAGTCGCCGCACTCATCAGTTGATTCTGTTTTGATCGGCCGGTCAACCTGTTGCAAAATCGGTGGCATGATCGAATTGAAGTCGGTAGCTTGATGTCTGCGTTCTGCCACAATGTGTCATAGTTTGAAAGTTGTCTTATGTGTGATCAAGATCATTTTGACGAAGACGTGCAAAAGTATACTCGTCGAGACTTCGCGGCTTTAACGGCTGGCTTGGGAGCTGCCATGATGTTGCCTCAAACAGCCAATGCGGCTGAAGTGAGCGACAACGATGTGGTCATTGAAACTCCCGATGGAAAATGCGACGCCTACTTTGTGACTCCCGCTGCGGGTGCTCATGCTGCCGTTTTGATTTGGCCAGATATTTTTGGTTTGCGTCCTGCATTTCGCCAGATGGGCAAACGCTTAGCAGAATCTGGCTACAGTGTACTGGTTGTGAATCCATTCTATCGGCTGCAAAAAGCTCCTACGGCAGCCAAGGGAGCCAGTACGCCCATTCGAAACGTGATTCCAATGGCTCGATCCTTAAACGCGAAAACAAACACAACCGATGCGAAGGCGTTGATTGCGTGGCTTGATGATCAACCTCAAGTCGACACCACGAAAAAAGTAGGCACCACGGGATACTGTATGGGTGGCCCGATTGTGTTTCGAACGGCGGCAGCCGTTCCCGATCGAGTGAACGCAGCAGCCACGTTTCATGGAGGCGGCTTAGTAACGGATAAACCAGATAGCCCTCACCGCTTGATCCCCAAAATGAAGGCCCACTTTTTAATTGCTGTGGCAGAAAACGATGACAAGCGAGCTCCCAAGGACAAAGACACGCTGAAAAAATCGTTTCAGAAATCCAAACTTTCAGCGGAAATCGAAGTCTACCCCGCAGGCCACGGTTGGTGCCCTCCAGATACCCGAGTCTACAACAAAGAACAGTCTGAAAAAGCGTGGACTCGCATGCTGGCACTGTTTGAAAAAGCGTTGGGCTAGAATCGCTTGAAACGCAGGCAGCGCATATTCCCAAGCGGTGTCTGCTGGTCGGAACTGGAAAGCATTAGAAAGAAAACGTCATGAATGTTTCACACGCGGTGTCATCCTGCATGGTTTGCCTTGTGTTGGTAGCGACTGCAGTTGGTGATGAAGCCGCTGCTAAAAAGAAAATGCAAACCCTCGACAAGAACAAAAATGGCACCTTCGAAAAGGAGGAAGGCAAAAGACAGTGGAACCGCCTACGAAAGCTGGATACGAATTCAGACGGCGTGTTGACAATCGAAGAATTGGCACTGCAAAAACCTCGCTACTTGGAAACGTCCGGCAAGCAAAAGCGAGAGATTGTTTACAAGCAAATTGGCGAACAAAAGCTGGCTTTGGATCTGTACTATCCCACCCAGAACGACAGCGACCGACGTCCTGTGATTATCTACGTACATGGAGGTGGTTGGGCGGCTGGCAGCAAGCATGGCGCCGCAACAGCTTCCTTTGCTGCAAGCTTTAAGAAGCTGCTGGACTTGGGGTTCTGCGTCGCTTCTGTTGATTACCGGCTGTACAAAAAAGGGGGGACAGTTTGCATGCGAGATTGCGTCATCGATTCCAAGGATGCCGTTCGATATCTTGCCAAACACAGCGAGGAACTGGGACTCGATTCAGAAAAGTTCTCCAGCTTTGGTGATTCTGCGGGCGGCCAATTGGCTCAAATGTTGCTGCTGTCTTCGCCGAGTTCACTCTCAGGTGACGAAGCTTTGGCCGATCAAGATTACACCATGGTTGCGGGCGTGTCTTGGTATGGACCGTGCGACTTCGAAGACACTCAGCTGTTTAATCACAACGATCGAGAAGGCTTTCGTGACCGCTTTGGACCACGCATTCTTCTGCCGACGGCTCAGCCTGAAGACAAACTGGCTTTGTATCGAGAAATGAGTCCTGTGAATTACTTAAAGGCAAACAGCGCACCGCTTTTGATGATTCAAGGGGATAAAGACACGACGATTCCTGTGAAGCACGCATATCGAATGCAAAAGGAAGCCGAAGCAATCGGAGCGCCTGTGGAAGTGCTGATCGTAAAGAATGCCGGACACAACTGGCGGAAAGTGGATGCAGATATCAATCCAACTCGACAACAAATCATTGATCGTACGGTCGCGTTTTTTGCGAAGCACGCCAAGTCAGGAAGGTGACTGCCTGCGTTCTCAGCCGGTACCGCATTCTCTTTTAAGCTGTGTTCTCTTCCAATACCCTGTACCCTTTCAATACCCTGTCCCCTTTCAATCCCCTACTCTCTTTCAAGCGGTCTACAGGCCAATCGAAAGCGGAACAAATGTGGGGGCGGGGCGTTGAATGGCTTCTGGCGAATCCGGGTCCAAATGCTCCTGAGGTGTCGGGCCCGTTTCTTCAGCAAGCACGGTTTCCAAGAAGAACTGCAACAACGATTGCAGACGTTCGTCTTCTAAATCGTCGATGATTTGCTGACAGCGTTCTCGAGAACGTTCAACCAAAGTTTCCGCTTTTTCAAACGCGTCACAGTTTTCCAAAATCGCTCGCAGCCGATCAATTTGTTCTTCTGGACTCAACTGAGCTTGTTGGCCAGAAAGAATTTCTTGGAGATCGTTGCGGTCTTTGGCATTGGCATCTTTTAAAGCCAAGGCAAGCAGCACAGTTGGGCGAAGTGCTAATGCATCTTGGCCGGCTTTGAGCTTGTTATCGGTATCGCCCTGCCAGTCTTTGAAGTCGTTTAGAATTTGAAAGCCAACTCCGATTTGCCGGCAGAACTGAGACACCACTTCGCTTTCAGCCAGCGGATGCTTGGCCAGCTTCAGTCCCGCATAAAGAGCAGCGTCGAATGCGGGAGAGGTTTTCAGGCTATAAATTTGCAGCGCATCCAATGGAGTAATCGTCCAATCTGGATTTCGCTGCCATGCCATTTCAGCTCCTTGGCCATCGCATAAGCGGATGTGAGCGATCGACATGCGATCAGCAATGCTTAACGCGATTTCAGGATCGATGTCTTTGGCTGTGTGAACCAGTCGGTAGCCTAAACCGATTAAGTGGTCTCCGATATTGATGGCTTGGCCTGCGCCGTATTGACGATGCAAGGTTTCTTCGCCGTAGCGAAATTCGTCGTTGTCTTGAATGTCGTCATGAACCAAAGACGCTTTATGAAACGCTTCGATTGCCATTGCTGTTTGAGCCACTCCATCTGGAATTTTGGGCGTGTCGTCTCCAGCAGTCAGAATGGGGTGACCAGACGCTGCGTGCCATGCGGCAACCGTGATAAAGGGGCGAAAGCGTTTGCCGCCTTCCGCTAACCATTCATACGACTTGGCTTCGGTGAATGCGATTGCAGAATCTCGCTGAGCTGCGTCTCGAGTACGAATACGAGGCAACAGGCGTTCAAAATCGTTGCCAAACATGTCCGCAGAGGCGCGCATCAAAGGAACATAGCTGGCGGTTGGTTTTTCTGGCAAAGGTTCGTACTTGTCGAGGACATCCCACACCCAAGCTTCGTCCAACGTTGTGTTCATGCAGTCACCGGAATGCAAAGGCACTGCGTAGGAAGGGACTCCTGCAATCAGAATTTTGTCGATCGCCTTTTCCAATACGTTCAGGCAAGCGACTCCTAAAATCCCATCGATGTACCCTGACACAATGATCTTGAGGACCACGGGACTGCCTTCGGCAACCAAGACTTTGTAGCCCAATTGTTCGGCTCGTACTTTGTAGTCGGCGATTGAACAGGCTCCACAGCGTTCGCAGTCGAGACCAAATTCGGTGTATTCGGCGGGGCAACCTTCGGCGTGTTTGAGGCAATGAGGCAGCAGGAGCATGCGCCGTTCAAAAGGAATCGCAAGAAACTGCTGCTTCCAGAAGAAATTCCCCACCAGCACCATGGAAAAGCCAAGGTACTTTTCGGGAAGGCCCATTTGTTCTAATAACGTTCGCCCGTGATGTTCCAACTGGTTTTTGTTGAACGCTTTGGTGCGGTCGAGATTTCGAGCGTACTTTTCTGCCTCTTCCTTTACTTTTTCTCGCAGTTCCAGTGTGTCGGGCACCGCTTTCAAGTGGCTGGTGCTACGACGCTTCCCCTTTTTGCGAACGGGTTTCGGATCGTCCTCATGATCGCTTTCGCTGGATACAGCGAGAGAAGCGTTGGCAGGGCGAGTTTCGTTAGCGGGCACAGTCGACACGAGAGGCTCCTGGGACACTGCGGGCCAGCAGTCACCGAGATTGGCAACGACTGAACATTGAGGCATTGAGGTGGGATTTTTTTACCAGCTTCAGCCATGGAAAAGCCTTCGCCAGCAAGACAAATTGAGGAAACAGGGGGAAAGGACTACCTTTGTAAACATCTTCGTAAGGCAGAAACCGTAAAGATGACCGGATAGAGTCGTTCAAAGTACCAGAGTTTTGCGAAATAAAAACCAATAGGGGTCGGCTTGTCGAATGTTCCTTGTCTGACTTGTGTGATCAACCACATCGCAGCCCTGTCAACAGCGTGACCAGCCTGCGATTCGAAGGCAAGAGCTTCAATTGCTAATCCTGTTTCTTCGCAGCTGCTGGGCAAACCTTTTGCTGCCGACCAGCCTCCATCGTCATTTTGGTGACTCAACAGCCATTGTAACCCGTTTGCCGTCATTTGACGATTTTGTTCTCCAATTTCATTTAACGCCAGCATCACCTTTGCCGTGCCATACAAACGATTTTCGTCGTTGTCAGCCAGCTGGTGCCCAAACCACAAGGGCAGCCAACTTCCATCCGAATTTTGCTGTTTTTCTAGGTATTTCAATCCTCTTGAAATGGCCGATTCTGTTCGGGCTAACACCTCGTCTGAAATTTCGGAGACTCGAGATTGCCACATTGTGAATGCTCGCAAAACATGAGCCGTCAGGTCATTGCTACTTCGATCGAAGGGTAATGTCCCCCAGCCCTTACAAAACGTGGGCCAGCCTCCATCCGAATTTTGAAGGTCGAGTAGCCAGATTGCGGCTGCTTCTAAGCTGCTGATTTCTTCTGGTGAAAACGGCTCTTCGACAGGACGCAAATGCATCACGGCCAACATGGCTCCCGGCGTATCGTCAGCATCGGGGACTCCTCCCGGTAAATCTGTCCACGACCAGCCCCCCGCAGCGGCATTGGTATAAGGATGCACGGTTCGATACTGTTGGTTTTGGAGCCACTTGCTGATTGCCGTTCGGTCAATTCGGTTGAGGTAGTCGTTTCGGTCGGGGGCTCGAGAATTTCCCGCCAACGCATTCACGCTTAAAGTCGACACCCAAGTGGTGAGGTTGGTGTCGATGGGCCAGCTTCCATCTTGCCGAACCGAATTGGCGATAAAATCCAAACACTTTTTTGTCACGGGGTGATCTGTGCGGTCGCAGCCCAGAAGGCTCATACAAACAAAGCTTGTGAGAGGAGTTGCTTCTAAGAATCCTCCATTTTCAGGCTGAATTTTTTCGAGGACTCGGAGAGACTTTTTGATTGACGCTTTGCGAATCCAACGCACCAGTGGATTCCAATGCCCCTTGTGATGAAAAATGACTTGGCCAATCGCAATCAAGGCGGGCAATGCGTAACTCACCACGGGCATGCGGACAGCGGAATAAAACTTCGCTGGCACGCACGACATTTCAAACGGCAAGTTGGTGACTTGTTTCCAGTCGGCTGTTCCTGCAAGAGCACAGTGAGTCAGAATGGGAACACTAAACGTGTGGTCTTTGCCATAACGCTTCATCAGTGCAGGGACTCCTCCTGCCTCATTGATGTAGCTTTCAGACGATTCCACTTGTTGGCGATACTGATCGACGGTTGCTGTGGCATGAAACACGGCGTGCACGAGCATTGTTGTCGAAATGTTACTGACGCTTAAAACCGTGTCTCCCCAGCCGCCATCATCGTTTTGGTGATTGGCTAACCATTGCAGTCCGTTGCGAATCAAAGACGAGAACTCGGAAGCGCGCGGTACATCGCACTTTCGCATAACGGCCTGTTGTAAAGCCATCACGGCAGTCGCCGTTGAAAGGGCTGAAGTTGATAGCTGACCTTCCCACCATCCACCGGGTGTTCTCTGGTTCAAAAGTTCATCAACCGCCAGTTCGCAGGCATTACAAAGGTCGGTGGTTTGCAAAGTCCCCGAAGTTTCCGTCATCTTTGTTGATCCTATTGCGGCTTCGCGGTTGTCAATCGCGTGGGGCGTGAATTTGATTACGTCAATTTTTGCAGCGCACCTACGATTTACAGTTCCACGATTTGCTTCTTTTGCATGCTTTCTGCTTCGGCGTAACACATTTTCAGCGCGTCTAAAGCAACTCGACTGGCAAGAGCACCCGCGTCAGCTCCTTCGGTGACATGAGCGCCTGCTTGTTGTAGTTCTAAAGCGAACGCTGCGCACCAGCTGTCATCACCTCCAAGATCAACGGCTGTCACGCTTCCGTCGTTACGGATGAGCGACAGTGGTCGGTTGATGACCCATTCTCCCGCGTAGGTTCCTGCGTCGAAAACAATGGTTGCGTCTTCTAAGTACAGTTCGAAACCGTGGCCGAATGCCATTCCGGATGCCGCGATGCCTCCACTGACTGCAGTGACAGCGGGACCGTTCTCTCCAAAGACGTAAGATGTGTGAACATGATTTACAAAACCATCTTGCAGTAGCCCGTTCGAAAAGACGGCTGTGGGGCGTCCGCAGGCATGAGCGATAAAATGGTTATCGTGAATATGAAGATCGATCCCCCAGCCGCCGAGCTTGCGGAAGTCGCCCATTCCATCCGACCAATCAGGAGGACAGATCACTCGACGAAAATGAGCTCCTTTGAGCGGTCCGAATTCGCCCGACTGAATTGCGTTGGCCGCGTACTGAAATTCGGGGAAGTACGGGAGAACGTGTCCGACGAGCAAAGGCACGCCAGCGGATTCGGCAGCTTGCACCATTTCTTCCGCTTCGCTTTGAGAAACAGCGATTGGTTTTTCAACCAAAGTCGCTTTGCCAGCGGCGATGGAATCCATCACGACTTGGTGGTGCTGGTCGGTGGGCAGGCAGATATCAACAAGGTCGATGTCCGGATCGGCAAGCAGTTGATGGTAGTCGGCGTAAGTCTTGACGTTCGATAAATCGACCTGGCCAGCAGGAGGGCCGAAGTTGCCTTGGATTCCTGTCCAGTCTCCGGCGCGCTTCTTTTCACTTCGAGTTGCGATTGCGGTGATCGTCACCTTGTCGGCGAACTTCGCTGCTTCGAAATGAGTGTACCCCATGAAGCCGATTCCGATGATTCCAACCTTAAGCATAACGGTCTTCTTTAATGATGAAGGAGCAGGCCGAGCAGATCAGATTGCTGAGCCATTGAGGATGAGAATTTGAGAGGCGAAATCGCCTGAGAGGCAAGGTTTTGATTCTGGCGACTTGTCGACCGTATTTCGACCAAACCCGCGCTGTAGGCCAATTTCGACGATGATCCGTGATTTCGCCTCTCCTGTTTTGTCTAAAAACGAAGCCCAGCACGCCATTTTGACACCCAACAGCACCAGTTGCCCAAAAAACAGGCAGCACCGACCATGCCTGTTTTTTGGGCAGTGCGGATTTTGGCGATTTTGGGGTTGGCGTGCCCTGTGCGGCGTGTATCATTCTGATGTCGGTATCAATTCGACGACGAGTGGCGAGAGGGTTTTGGTTGGTCACAGACTTGGTGTGAACCCCGTCAGCTCGTTCAACACATGGAAGTTTTGAAAACAGAAAAGTCAGGGAGTACGAAATCATGTTGGTACTATCAAGAAAAGCGGGGGAGCGAATTCTGGTTGGCGACGATGTCGTTGTGACTTTGGTTCGTATTGGTCCCAACAGTGTCCGAGTTGGCATCGAAGCACCTCGAGAAATGAACATCGTTCGAGAAGAACTTTGCAACTTCAAATCAGCCAACGACACAATTCAAAAGCCTGCTGCTCAACCAGCCGCTTCAACAGCTTCATAAAGATTTCGCCTTGCAGCGACGACGACAAGGCTTTACAGCAAGCCAAACAGTTGGAGCGAGCAGTTAGAGCGAATTGATTCAAAGCCCGGTGAGGCTTGGGTCGGACTTTCGAGTTCGGCCTTTTTTTATGCGCTGATTTTGAAGCCAGAATGACAACCGCAACAGCCCTGCGGCTGGGCGGCTGGGCGGTGATTTCGGAACAGGCGAGAACCTCAGTGTTCGCCGTGCTTCAATCAGCAAATTTTGCTCAAACTGGAATCTTGGGTGTGGCCAGACAGGCTGCCTAAACCGGACTTCCCTTAAAGTTTATGAAGTTTGTGTTAACTCCCGGTTCTCACTCGAACGAATTCACGAAATCCGCCTGGCCCGAATCGTTTCTGGGTGTAGAAATGAGAAAGTTTTGCGCATTGGTAATCACTGGTTTCGAGAGTTGATGAGTTCGCCCGATGATAAAACGTGGTGAACGTGTGTGGTGGCATTCCAAGAAGGCAGTTGATCGATGGCACGAGTGTTGAAGGACCGCATTGAGCCAGGAGCTTGGGTTCTCGAGCAATTGTCTCTGAAACTTCTGAATGTCGAAATGGCGGCCGCTCGTCGAGCATGGTACGAAGCCAAAGATGCTTGGCCAGGCGAAGAATCTGATCTGTGGTGGAAATGGATGGTGGGCGCCACAACCAGCATCGGCCTCCAGACAAAAGTCATCGATTGTTCCGTCACGGAAGCGATTGGGTTGGTTCAGAATGGAGCCGACTTGTTTGCATGGAAAAACGACGAAGACGGAACGTGGCTCCGAGCAAATCAGTTTCATCAAGGGAAAGCTGTCGTTAGCGAAGTGGACCACTTGGCTGAAACATCGTCGTTCAGCTTAAAGCAGCTACGCCGCACTCTCAAAAGCTATGCTTCAGACGATCGCTTGCGCTGCGTTGTGGTGCGTCAGGACATTAGCCCCGAATCGACTCACACGCCTGGCATGAGTCCCTTTAATCGGTTGTTAACTTTGCTGCGTCCGGAATGGTCCGACATCTGGATCATTTTGGTGTTCGCATTCGTTGTCGGCCTGTTAACGCTGGCGACTCCTATCGCGGTTGAAGCGCTGGTGAACACAGTTGCCTTTGGGCGATTGCTGCAACCCATTGCTGTCTTGGCTTTGATCTTGCTGGTTTTCTTGAGCTTTTCCGCAGCGATGCGCGGCTTGCAAACTTATGTTGCCGAACTTGTGCAGCGCAGATTGTTTGCGCGAGTTTCCGGAGACTTGGCTTTTCGCTTGCCTCGAGTTCAAGCGGAATCAGCAGACGGGACTTATCTCCCAGAATTAACCAATCGCTTCTTCGACATTGTGACCGTTCAAAAAGTGGCAGCCAGCTTGTTGCTTGATGGCATCGGTTTAATTTTAAACGCCTTTATCGGAATGGCGGTGCTCGCCTTTTACCACCCTTGGCTGCTAGGTTTCGATATTGTGATGATGAGCTTCATTGCTTTCATTATCATCGTGTTGGGCAAGGGAGCCGTAAACAGCGCGGTCAAAGAATCAAAGCACAAGTACTACATGGCCGCTTGGCTAGAAGACATTTCTAGCTGTCGGGTTACGTTTCAATCTGCGGGCGGAGCGGATTTAGCGTTGGAACGAGCTGACCGGTTGATTCATCAATACCTTGAAGCTCGCCAAAGTCACTTCCGGATTTTGTTACGCCAAATTCTGTTTGCTTTGGGGCTTCAGGCCATTGCCAGCACAGTGTTGCTTGGCTTAGGAGGTTGGCTGGTTGTAAGCGAACAGTTGACATTGGGACAGCTTGTCGCCGCCGAATTGATCGTCACAGTGATTGTCGGAGCATTCGCAAAGCTGGGCAAACATTTAGAAAGCTTTTACGACCTCTTGGCATCAGTGGACAAGCTGGGATATCTCTTCGATTTGCCAATGGAAGAACCCGATGGGCTTTTGGAAATGAAGGGGCGAGGGCCTGCAACAGTTTCAGTTCAACGTTTGAATTACGTTGGTGGCGGAGCAAGCCGCATGAGCAGTGATTTAACTTTCGATATTTCGCCTGGCCAATCATTGGCTTTGCTAGGACCGTCAGGGTGTGGAAAAAGTACGACACTGGATTTGTTATTCGGTCTCAGAACAGCCAAAACAGGGCATATCGCGATCGACGGCTATGACCCTCAAGATTTAAGATCCGACGTATTAAGATCGGAAGTTGGCTTGGTTCGCGCATCTGAAATCTTTGCCGGATCGATTGATGAAAACATTCACATGCATCGCACTTATGTATCGTCGAGCGATGTGCGTGAAGCATTAGAAGACGTAGGCATCTACGACGCCTTGCTTAGCCTTCCCAAAGGATTTGATACTTTGCTGGCTTCAAACGGTTCACCTTTATCGTCAGCTCAACAGAACCTTGTGTTGATTGCTCGGGCGGTCGCATCGAAGCCTCGATTACTCTTGCTGGATGAAGTCTTAGATGGAATTCCTGACGAGGAATTGGAAACGGTTCTGGAAACATTACTGAGACGCGACCGGCCTTGGTCTTTAATTATCGCGACGGGACGCAAATCGATTGCCGACCGCTGTGACCAAGTAAAACGTTTGCAATCGAAGTGGCATCAAGCAGACGATGTGAAATCTGGAAGCGGAGACCAATCATGATTTCTCGATCAGACTTTGTTCGCACGGCGGAAGCAGGCAGCCTTAATGAAAAGATGTTGGCTCCATCAGCCTATGCTGATTCTTTACTTCCATCGTTGCGGTTGGCCAAATCGTCTCGCAGAGCGCGACTGATTGGCAAAATTCTGCTCACCGCGTTGGTGTGTGGATTTATCTTGGTGGCGATTGCGCCATGGCAGCAGTCGGTTTCTGGCAGCGGCAGCGTGATTGCGTTTGCTCCCAACGAAAGACCTCAAAAGTTGGAAGCTCTCACCAAGGGCAGATTGGTCCGGCTTGGAAAAAATGTGTTTCCTAACGCCAAAGTGAAAAGCGGCGATTTAATTGCCGTCATTGAAGACCTCGACCCAGACTATCTGGATCGACTGGACAATCAGCTGCAGACGACTTTAGATCTGGAACGAGCGGCAAAGCGAGTTCTGGAAGCCAGTGAAGAATCATTAACCGCCAGTCAAGATGCCATTGTTTCGTACCGTGATCAAATTCACGGCTATACCATGGCTAAGGATGCCGTGCTGGATGCGGCTGATTCTGGAATTGAAGCGGCCAAGAATAAAGTGAATGCCGAAGAACAGGTCCTTGTTCAAGCCAACGCCGCCTTTCAGCAAGCATCTTTAGACTACGAACGGCAAAGCGTTCTGCTAGAAAAGAAAGCAATTGCTGTTGTGAAGTATCAAAAGGCCGAACAAAAGTACTTGGAAACAAAAGCAAAGGTTGCATCAGCACGAGAATACATCGAAGAAGCGAAAAACAATCTGAATCAAAAGGTACGCTTGCGAGCTGCCAAAGAGCAGGAAGCTCAGATTAAAATCGACGATGCACTCACGAAACTCCAGAAGGCTCAAGCGGAAGTGGGCAAGGCCAGCGCGGCGGTGTCTAAAGCGGCAACGGAACTCAGTAAGGCTCAAAAATCTCGCCTTGAAATGGAAACGAAAGTTGCCCGTCAAAGTAGCCAAGAAATTCGAGCTCCCTTTGATGGAACGTTGATGGATATCATTGCGAATCAAAACAGCCAAAATGTCAAAGAAGGCGATGTGATTTGCGAAATTGTTCCCGACACGACGGATCGAGCTGTCGAGATTTGGCTTGGTGGAAATGATGCTCCTTTGGTGGCGGCAGGACGCCATGTGCGTCTGCAGTTTGAAGGCTGGCCCGCGATTCAGTTTGCGGGATGGCCATCCGCAGCCATTGGAACATTTGGTGGGACAGTGGTATCTGTTGATGCGACAGATAAAGCGGGAACGGGCAAATTTCGAGTCATCGTGAAACCAGATCTCGAAAATGGCCAAGGCTGGCCCGAGGATCGCTACCTACGGCAAGGAGTCCGCACCAACGCGTGGGTTCTGTTAGAAAAGGTCGATCTGTGGTATGAAATCTGGCGGAACATGAATGGCTTCCCACCGGTTATCCAAAACGAATCCGACATGAAAAAAACATCGAAGCCGCCAAAACTGCCGAAGTAGAGCCACGCTCAATCTTTCGTAACCCGATCGACCGCTGTGGCCGTCAGCAGAAGTGTTAAGACGGTTAAAAGCGGGTAATCCGTGCCCAACGCAGTGCCTTTGCAAGACGACATTAAGAATCGACAGTGAACACGAAGTGGAATGTGAGTTCCACAGCTGCGAATTTGACAGATCTCTGCCGTGCATGGATGCAGTCGCCGAGATCAAAATCGATTCGTTGAAATCAATCACTGATGGTTCAGTAAGTTGTGCCGATGGATTGGCTGACGTTGTGAATAAGATGATTTGCTGCATTTTGATCGCAACCTTGTGTGGTTGCCAAGCGGTTCAACGCCAGGCTGCTCAACGCCGGGCTGCTCAACGCCAGGCTACTCAACACCAGGCTACTCAACACCAGGCTACTCAACACCAGGCTACTCAACACCGTTGGGTTCAAGCCTTTGGTGCCAAAAAACAAGTTGCCGTTCAACCCATTGATGACACGGACGCTGGCCGTGTCGTCATTTCTGATCAGAACCCAGCAAAGCCCGTAACGCCGGTGAGCTTTCAACAAGAGGCCGCTGCCGTTCCGTCGGTATCTGCAGACGATCAGTCACCAATCGTCGATCTTTCGGCACCAGCCGTTGAAGTACTGGCGACCGACAATGCAGCCATCGGACTATCTGACGTTGTGAGTTCTGTTCATGAATCATACCCTTTGGTGTTTGCCGCGTTTCAAGAACGAAACATCGCCGATGGGGACCATGTTTCCGCTTGGGGATCTTTTGATACCAAGTTAAAAGCAACTTCAGAAAATGGCCCTTTGGGTTTCTACAAGACGTACCGCAACAGTGCGGGACTGACAAAACCGATTTATTCTGGTGGCGAATTTTTCGCGGGATACCGCATCGGCGACGGAACCTTTCAGCCGTGGTACGAAGAACGCGAAACCGACGAAGGCGGAGAATTTAAGGCTGGTTTTCGTGTTCCGTTGGTTCGCGGGCGAGATATCGATGGACGTCGAGCCGACCTTTGGCGAGCCAACTACAATCGTCAATTGGCAGACCCTTATATTCGAACTCAGCTCGTTGTGTTTGCCCGAGAAGCCAGCCTTGCCTATTGGAAATGGGTGGCCGCCTGCGAAAAATACAAACTTGGCTTGAAATGGGTTGCGTTGGCGGAAGATCGCAACCAGCGAGTGATCGACCAAAAAGAAGCGGGGCAGCTTGCCATTGCCGATGTGCGAGACAACGAAGCAGCAATCGCAAAACGCCAAGCCAAGTTAGCGGAAGCTCAAAACGAACTTCGCCAAGCATCTGTGAAGCTCGGCCTGTATTTTCGAGACCCTGATGGCGGCAAGCCGATTATCCCAGAATCACATCGAAGCCCAGGTTTTCCTGCATTGCGAGCCAGTTCGGAAGAAGGTTTTTCGGTTGATGTCCCAGCCGCTCAAGCAGCTCGCCCGGAACTGAAAGCACTTTCCATCCAGTTGAGTAAACTTCACGTCGACTACGCTGAAGCGGTGAACCTGACGAAAGCTGGCTTAGACGCGCAGATCACGGGTTCGCAGGATGTCGGAGCAGACGCTAGCAGTTCAGAAGACAAAGGAGACTTTGAGCTGGAAGTGGGACTCTTTTTTGAAGTGCCTTTGGAACGTCGCAAAGGTCTCGGGAAAATGCACTCCGTGCAGGCGAAGATGGCAGCCGTCAGCGCCAAGCGACGCCTTGTGCAAGAAAAGGTGACCGGAGAGGTGATGATTGTTTATGCTGCCTTGGAGGAGACTCGAAGGCAGGCAGAACAAGCAACCGAATCGGTCAAGCTGTATAATTTTGTAGCGGAAAACGAGCGAGTGTTATTTGAAAATGGCGAAAGCGATCTGCTTAAGGTTGTCTTGCGTGAACAGTACGCCTTAGAAGCTGCCGAAGAACAGATCACCGCGTTTCACAACCACTTTGTCGCCTTCACAGAATACGCCGCCGTGCTGGCGATTGATCGCCCCGCCGTCGATTTACTGCCCGCCGTTCCGACCGTTGATGCAGAAGACGTTCAGCAATAGGCAGAGGGCTTGACAAGCTGACCGCGAGAAGAAGATGCGGGATATTGACAGAAAACGGCTCAGAAGTATGGGCTAAATGCTGTTCAGTGCTTTCACTTTTTCGTTGATGAACACCAGATGGTGGTCGATGTGATTGGTGATTCGTTCGAGTAATGTTTCGAGAGTCATCGGGCCTTCTGCAGAATGCACTGCCGTACGCTGAAAGTCTTCAACATCAGTGGCATGCAAGATGGCCGTCATGTGATTTCGAGTTACCGTCAGTAACTTCAGTTCTTCAGCAACGTTACGAACTTGATAGTGCAAAGCGGCCGCAAATTGATCGGGGACCAACTCTGGCAATGTGGGATTGTCTTCTACCAGAACTCGCTTGATCCGTTGGCTATATTCCAAGTCGGCATCTACCAGATGGCAGACCACTTGGCGAATCGACCACTTGCCAGCGATGGGAACCGCATCCAACTGATCATCAGTCAGGTCTTGAACAACGGAGCACACTTTTTCGGGGCCAGATGAAAACGCAGAAATCAAATCAGAAAGATCGGTGCTCATGGTGCCGAGTGAATCCAAGACAAAGTAGAGATCAAAGTTTTAAAGCTGCAACAGAATGCAGTTTAGCGAACAGGACTGATGTGGAAATCGGCGCATAAAAAAACCTTTGAAACCGAAACAGTTTCAAAGGTTCTTCGAAATCAGTCGTCCGATGGTGATTGCCGGACTGTGTTTCTAATAAGTCGATGGTCCTGCACAACGAATCAGGTGATCCTTGTCGATATACACGACCTGCTGAGTATGGTCTTTGTGCTGGAATGGAATCGGCCAATGGCTGGTGATGACCTTGTCGTAATACACGGTGCATTTCCAGTGGCAGTGATGTAGGCGGCAAGGGCCAACCAGCGGATAAACTTTGCATTCATCAAGTCGGTCGACGATGGGCTCAACCACAATGCGAACGTTGTTCCGCTGAATTTCTTGCAAGAACGCGATGCCACCAGCAACTTCTTCAGGAAGTGAGCGAATCACTTGGTCGTCACTGGGGGGATCTAAACACGCAATGGGAGCATTTTCGCCTTCGATGGGATCCAGAACGGGAACGCGATTGTAGCGTTCGTTTTCCCACAGCTCGTCTTCAAGCCGCCCCATTTGGTAAGGAGTGATCGGGACCGCTGGAAGAGTTTCCCAGAAGACTATGTATTCCCAAACAACGCCCGCAAACCCACCGAACAGCGTGCAACCGCTATTCGTAAAGGTCATCAGGCAGATTGCGGTCAGTACTCCCCATCTTTTCAGGTGTCTGCCAAAGGTCCGCATCTTGTTCATCCCTACCGGTATCGAGCCGTAGCTCATGGATTTGATTTCGTTTTGCTTCACGATTTGTTGAGTGAAACAATTGATTCAAGCACCTTGAATGCTTCGCGATTCACCTATCGTCAATCTAGTTATCGATCTTTCCGGTTAGGCAACTTGTGGAAATATCCGGATTTTAACGAACGATTTGTTTGGCCCGATAAAAGGGTTCGTCCCGAATCTGGCTGTATGTGCTGTTTCTTGCCGGTCTTCCCGATTCACTGCAGGTGAGTTTCATCACCAAGCAAAGCCTGAATCGTTGAAACACACGTTGTTGGTGACGGTTTTGTGCAGCAAATCTGTCAGTACGAAGAGCATCTGGCAGCTGAGCTGGTTGTCAAGATTTCGATCCTGAAAACCGTCAAACTGAAGCAAACCATGGAAAGCGGAAATATGATTTGGGGCGACACGGGACAGGAACACAGCGATGAAAAACCTTCTCACTAAGCTGCTTTCAGACCACTTGTTGCTGATTCAGCAACAAGTGATTCATCCTCTGGATCAACTCCGACAAATCACGGAGAGCTGCGCACAAAAAAAGCGTTGCGATCGAAAAGTTTCGATCACAACGCTTTGCAGTTCAATTTGAATCAGACAGAACGTCCATTCGAGTGACTACCAGTTACGTGGTGCCAATAACCAGTACCAAGCATTCTTCTTTTGGTTGAAGTCTAGCTGCCACAGTCCGTCGTCCCATTCCATTGACACTTCTCGCCATCCCAGTGGGACTTGCGGGTAGGGGTGGAATGGTCCGATGTAAGGCCATGCACTGGCACTGTACTGTTTCGGATATTGAATGGCGGCTGAGTTCGGGTAAGCAGCTTGCGATGGCCATGCGTAGGCTGGTAGCTGTGGGTTAGAATAGTTGCCTGCGGCACCAACTGCAGATGGAACGGGTCCACCTGGTCCGGGTTGGAATTGTGCTCCCGGATGACCTTGAGCAGCCAACTGGCCTGGAACTCCTGGGTGCCCAAGCTGTGCTGGATAAGCCGGATAGCTTGCAGCAACAGGTTGAATCTGACCACCTTGTCCAGCGTATGCTGTTTGAGCAATCGGTTGGCCGACTTTCAGCTTGTTCACAACACTTCTTACGGACGGCAACAAGGAAGTGGCATATTCTGCCGCTTTCACTTGGTCCATGTTTGCAACTTCACCTTCCAAAGTCGCCACGCCTTTTTCATAGCGAGCGGTCACGTCGTAACCAACAAGTCCGACGGTGGCGAGCTGCTGAGCAATTCCTTCTGCAACCTGCTGGTTTGTTGGACCGGCTGGTGCTGCTTGTGAGGAACCAGACGTCAGATTGATGAACGGTTTTGCAGGCTCTTGTGCTTGCTGTACCTGTGCTTGCTGTACTGCAGCCGGAGCGGGAGCGGCTGGTTTTGCAGCAAAGTTCGCAGCTGGTGGATTCAAGTCGATCACTGGAGCATCAGGCTGCTTTGGTTGCGGCTTTGGTTGTGGCTTCACTTGATTTTGAACCACTGGCCGCCGGACAGGCTGAACTGAAGCCGAACGTGTTGAAGGCTTTTTGTGTCTGCCTGGTTTTGAAAACCGAACTTGTTCAATACCAGCAGAGTTGAGCAATCCGTCACGCTGACCTGTACCACCTGCCTGCTGAACATTACCGGCTGGCACGTACTTCAGATTGTTCTGAACTTTTTTGATGCCAGCCACTTTACGGCTTACGTTACTGGCGAGTGCTCGATGAGTCACATCTCGAACTTTGCCTTCTAGCTTCACGGTATCACCGCGAACTTCAACTTCGAAGTCGTAGCCGTTTAAGCGGGCTTGCTTCAAAGCACCGGCAACCTGTTCAGCTTTTTGCTGATTGAGTTGCTTCTGAGTCAACTTCGATGACTGGGTAGAACGAAGTCCACTGAAAAACCCATCGGCATTGACCCAAGCAGGGCTTGCTGCCAAGACGCCCAGCACGAGTAACAATTTTCCGTACTTTCGCATGAAAGCTCTCCTCCTGAGCGATTTCTACTGGCCAAGATACTGTGACGTTCACAGCGTATTTAGCCTTTCAGATCCATTTGGTCACAAACAACATCGGATCTGCCAGTGGCGGCAGTGCTCTGCGTTGTGCTGCGCCTCTGTTTGAATTCAAATTGAAAATCCCAACCTCACCCAGTTCGGTTTCATACGATGGTGATGCGGTTGGTGGTTGTCATCGGCCATTCGGTAACGGTTAGATAAACCTTTCTGGTTTTTTGCCTGATGACGCTCGCAACGATTCTCCGGAAAACTCAATCAGACACCGTCACCGCAGAAAAAGCGGCAATTTCTGCTGCTTCAAGAGTAAAATTCGCGGTCAAACCATGACATCAGGGCATGGCTTAAAGAACGAAGACAGAAGCCAAGCACGAAAAAAGCCGGATTCGACGGTAATGTCGAATCCGGCTGAATGACTCAGCACATGAAAGCTGTGCTGATTGTGTTGCGACCAGCAAACAAGTAAAGACTGTGTCTCCTGAGACAATACCGTGCTACGCCTGAGGTTCAGTCATGCTGAACGGATCAAGAGCTTCTTTTAACGTGTCTGCTGGCAGAATATTTTGTTCTGTGCAAAGCTCACGAATGGTCTTTCCACTTTTAAAGGCTTCTTTAGCCAGCGCGGATGCCTTTTCGTATCCAATATGAGGATTCAAACTGGTGACCATGGACAAGCTTTTTTCAACGGCCGCTTCACACGCTTCTGCGTTGGCATCCATGTTTAGCAAACAGTATTCCACAAAGGCGTTGCAGCTGTTTGCGAGCAGCATAACGCTTTCCAATGTGGTTTGCCCCATCATGGGCATCATGATGTTTAGCTGGAACTGTCCTCCCGCAGCACCACTCATGGTGATTGCACTGTCGTTTCCGATGACACGAGCACACACTTGCATCATCGATTCGCACATCACGGGATTGACCTTCCCTGGCATAATCGAAGAGCCCGGCTGAAGATCTGGTATCTTTACTTCATAGAAGCCACAACGAGGCCCTGAACCCAACCAGCGAATATTATTGCTGACATTAAAGAGCGTGGATGCAATCGCTTTTAACTGTCCATGACATTCCACCAACCCGTCTCGTTGAGCATTCGCTTCGAAGTGATTAGCCGCGTCGACAAATGGAATTTCTAAGTTTTCTGCCAGCACAGCAGCGACTCGTTTTCCAAATTCTGGATGAGTGTTAATGCCGCTGCCAACAGCCGTTCCGCCAACAGGAAGCTCAACAACAGCCTCCATTGCTCTTGTCGCTCGTTCAACGGATAGCTGCAATTGTCGAGCAAAGCCACCGAATTCCTGCCCCAGTCTCAGCGGAGTTGCATCGGCCAAATGAGTGCGTCCGATTTTGATAATCTTGTCCCACTGTTCTGCTTTGGTTTTGAGTTCATCTGCAAAGCGTTGAAGCGCGGGGATCAAGTTATTCTTGACCGCTGTGGCAGTTGCCACATGAATGGCCGTCGGGAATGTGTCATTTGTGCTTTGCCCCATATTCACGTGGTCATTGGGGTGCACTGGTTTTTCTGCAGCGAACCGATCGCCGTCCAGTAATTCGATTGCTCGATTACTGATCACTTCGTTCACATTCATATTGCTTGATGTGCCTGATCCCGTCTGGAACACGTCGATTGGAAACTGATCGTCCAATTCGCCGTTGCCGACTTCTGTACAAGCTTCCAGCATGGCTTCCACTTGTTTGGCATCCAGAGGATTTTTTCCGGTGCCTGTCAGCTTTCCCAGATCTCGATTGGCAACTCCACAAGCATACTTGACTCGCCCCATGGCATGGATCAAATCGGGAGGCAGTTCCCAGCCGCTAATCGGAAAGTTGTCGACGGCTCGTTGAGTTTGAGCACCAAAATAGGCTTCTGCGGGAACCCGCACATCGCCCATGGAATCCTTTTCAATTCGAAATTCAGACATCGTGAAACTGTTCTCTTGTTTGATTGCAGGAAATTTGGCCGCTACCTGAAGCGAACCAGTCGTTGCTGATTCGCTTTGACCTTCTTCAACACGTGTTGGAATAATAGGTATCCAAAAGTGTTTCGCCAACG
>CAYTUE010000022.1:1157-3958 GCA_964441085.1 uncultured Planctomycetaceae bacterium | reverse complement strand
GAACTTGGTGCCACAGTTGAACTGTGGTATTGACCATAGCCACCGCCATTTGAACCATAAGCAGGTGCGGGAGCCGTGTATCCGCCATGAGATCCCGTGGAGCCGTGGCTACCCGTTGATCCGTTGCTGCCAGCTGATCCATTGCTGCCTGTGGAACCCGTTGATCCGTGGCTTGGTCGAGGACGAAAAGCTCGATCAATTTTTCGCTGCAGTGCTGGTCGAATGGTTCCCGTGCTTCCCGTTGATCCAGTAGAAGCCGCTGAGCCAGTGGATGCTAATGAGCTGCCCGAAGAACCATGGCTGCCTGCGGAATAGTAGCTGCCCGCCGACCCGTAGGCAGCTTTGCGTGCAGTGGAACCGTAAGATGCAGACGCCCCCGTGGAGCCGTGGGATGCTGAGCCGTGGCTAGCTGAACCGTGGCTGCCAGTTGATCCATGAGATGCAGACGCAGCCGCTCGAGCAGCTGAAACGGCGACCTGACGATCAGCTCGAGACAAAAGGCGTTCTTGGCGGTAAGTGAGTCCCGTTGATCCGCTGCTTCCTGTCGAACCGCCGCTTCCTGCCGAACCGGTTGACCCGTGACTTGCTGCCGTAGACCCTGTGGAACCGTACGATCCACCATGAGATCCCGTGGAACCATACGACGCAGCACTGCCAACAGAACCATAGGATCCATGGCCTCGCCCCGCATTTGTCGCAACCATTCCGCTTATCATTGCCAGCACGACAACGGCCGCACATCCTGTCCACTTACGCATTTCCATTCCCCCAGAAGTCAAAATCACGGCCAAGACGACTTTCTTGACCGTTGTTATTCACGTAGTTTGTGACGATATTACAGACTGGGTGAGTCGGGTTGAATTGGCTGCATAGTACTTTTGTGATGTTTAAGAGCTTTTTAAAAACGTCTCGAAACTGAGGCTCCCTGCCCCGATTCCAGCCCAAATCCCGGTCTCAACGTCTTCCCACCGGATGCTCATCTGATGGAAAGGCGGTCATTGCAGCGGCTTTGCCCGTTTGGTTGACCGAAGCGGTCCTGCGGAAATGAATGACTTGCGAAAAAATCCCCGGTTTTTCAGCGACCAGTCATGATCTGATTCTGGACGAGGCTGGTTGTGTCTGTCATTCTGTCACAGCAAACACCAGCGTCGCAATTGCGACTCAGTCCAAATCACCTATGCTGGTGAGCCTGTTTGGAAGTTTGCGAGGGCTGAACATAACGGATGTTCGGCCATCACATTTGATTCGAAGTCGCTCGGATGTCGTACGACG
Organism: uncultured Planctomycetaceae bacterium; assembly: GCA_964441085.1. GTDB lineage: Bacteria > Planctomycetota > Planctomycetia > Planctomycetales > Planctomycetaceae > Fuerstiella. Next base: position 2,686 of record CAYTUE010000022.1, on the reverse strand, counting down.
GGTCGAACAATCATTTGAGGCAACGATGTCTCTACGATGTGGTGAAATTGTATGCTGAATGTCGTAGCCGAATTCACAGAGCGAAGTCTTTTCGCGCTCATCTGCTGCACTTTTGTGGCAAGTTCGTTGCTCCAAACCGCAATGGGGCAAAACCAACAAGGTGTTGCAGCAGGTCGCGATAACGCCTTTGTCAACCTGCCGCCAGCGGTTCCTCCCTTTAAGATGGGAGTCGCAAAATCTGCTGCGGACTATGCTGCGATACAAAAGCAGGCTCTGGAACAGATGAATTTCAGCGCTGGATTTCTGACTCAGAAAATGCAGCGAGATTACCAAAAGTACGAGCGTGACTATCGAACTGTGCTACGTCAAGGAGTAGACACGCGAGACCCAGAAAGCCAAGCGGCTTTAGATGCGGGCTTAAATTACCGAACTTTTGTTCTGTCAGATCCATCCATTCAAAACAACCCAGTGCTTTTCGAAAGTGCGATGAAGAGCCTGTTTCGCGACCTAGCGAATGCGGCTCCAATTTCGTCGATTGCAAACGCACGTTCGCGAGAGAAATATCGTCTTACGATCTGCGAAAAAGTGTTCCAACATCTTGAACAGCAAATTACGGAAGGCAATTTCAAGGCTCGATCCGCTGCGATCGAACAACTGCTTAACCTAGAAGTTGTTCCAGCGCGAAACCGTCAACGGATCAAGATGTACGATGAAGTTCACACTCTTTTGGTGAGTGTGCTTACTGGCCCCAACCAGCCAGATGCCGTGAAAGTGCGAGCTGCCAATGTTGTGAAAAAGTACCTTCAAAAGACAGACGCAATTCCTCAAATTCAAATGGCATTTGCAGAAGCAGTTGCTTCCGAAGTCAAACGCAAGTGGTTGTCCGTTCCCTATCTGAATTCCCTTGTTGGCGCATTGGAGTGGGTGAAAACCCCTCGAAAAATTGTGGGGAATCGGGCACCTGTTGTCTTCTGTTCCATGGTGGAATTAATGCAGAACAAAGAAATGGACATCTATGTTCGTTGTCGAGCGGCTCGAGTTTTAGGGCGAGCTGGGTATGATCGAGGGATCGTGTTTGACCCGCTGGCATGGGGAACCGCAGATCTGACAAAAGAAACCGCCTTAGAATACGCTCAATCAAACAATCCTCAAGATCCCAAATGGGCTCGCTGTGGATGGTTCCTTTACACGGCCTTTCATCATGAAACCGGTAAAGAAACGGATGGAGCTGATTCGTCTTTCCCCAAAGGCTATTTGAATCGAGCACCTCAGTCTGCAACGGTTCGCGGTGCGTACGAAAATTCGGTTCCCGTGCTGGCTCATATCATGGATGGTGGGAATCCAAGACAAGTTGGCGGGAAAGCCGGAGCACTCCTGAAGTGGCTGGGGTCCGAAAAACCCGCCAGCATGAAATGCGATCCGCTGTGCCCAGCGATCAACTAAAACAGTTCGCTGAGTGCCCCAAACGCACCGTAAATCTGACGTCATCGGCAGTCGTTGCTGCCTGAGGGTTGCCTTAAGCACCGTTG
>CAYTUE010000022.1:0-1057 GCA_964441085.1 uncultured Planctomycetaceae bacterium | reverse complement strand
CTTAAGCACCGTTGCCTTAGGCTGGCTGGCTTTGGCTTAGCAAAAGTTCGGGAAGTTCGGTGGAACGGCTTCCAGCAACTGGCTGATTTTGTAGCGATCTGAATGTAAACACAGCCGAATACTTGGTGTTCTGGCTGTGATTGCGAGTCGCCGAATGGAAACAGCGAGCATGAAAGAACAGCACATCACCTGCATGAAGCGTAGCGGTTGTTTCCTGATTCAGCAGAGCCTGATTTTCTTCTAAGTCTGTTTTGAAGAACAGTCCATCATCAAGCTGGTGCTTTTGAAACGTTTGCATATGCGAGCCCGGCAGCAATTTTAAGCAGCCGTTTTGAGGCGATTCGTCACCAAGTGCCACCCAGATATTCACAAGATCTGAACTTTCGAACGACCAAAACCTGATGTCTTGATGCCAGCCGGTGTCGCTGCTGTATTCCGGGTGTTTTGTCATGACACAGTTGTGATGAGCCAACGGCATGACAACTTCAGGGCCAAGCAGTTGTTGCAGCCGGTTGAGCAGAAAGGGTTCTTTCACAAGTTGTGAAAACACGGGGTCTCGACTAAACGCCTGACGCAGCCGGCGAATTGTCCGTCCCCCTTGAGCCTGCAAAGAAGACGGCGATCCGGGGTATTGCACATCCGCTTCGTATTCGATGTCCCCGAGTTCACTGGAAGTATCTCGCTTGGCGATTTGCAGGATCTTGTCGACATAATTCTGCGGCACCAACGACCGGCAGATCAAGTAGCCGTCTTGTTGAAACTGATTGACTTGGCTGTCTGAAAACTCAACAGCAGGAAGTTTGGCAGGGTGATGCGATGAAGAAGATGGAGAGGTCATAAACTGTTTAGCTTTGTCTTAGCTTTGTCACACAGTGGCCGTCGATTTTTGCCGACGTCTTGCGACTTCAGAATCGGAAGCTCGCAAAGCGGATTCTTGCAGCGACTGCCAAGAAGGCAAGGAATCTCGAGCGGAATTCAAAGAAGACGGATTGCTTTTGTGGATTCGGTACCGCTTCGTCTCAATTGGCCTGTGCCGCACAGTGAAAGCAGCACAGTG
>CAYTUE010000021.1:42018-45702 GCA_964441085.1 uncultured Planctomycetaceae bacterium | reverse complement strand
AGTGGAGGATAACGGACTTGAACCGATGACCTTCTGGCTGCCAGCCAGACGCTCTCCCAACTGAGCTAATCCCCCGAAATTTGGTCTTCACGACCTGTGCGCGAAAGGTATCACTCGATTTTCAACCTGTCAAGGGCTTCCCATTTCTGACTGTGTTTTGACACAGCCTCGCGATCCGAAGTTCGGAATATTGCGTTTATTCTGACTCACTCAGTCAACTCAGCCATCTTGAACCTGAAGGTGGCCTCAATGCCTGTCTGGATCATCTGACTCCAAACCGACCGGAATTTTAGGCTGTTTGTGGCTTGCGAAGCCGTTTTGTCCACACAATGGTTGTGGCGACAAGAATTAGCACCATGACGGACAAAACCAGTCGATCGGCGAACTGGCGAGACACAGTCACGGAAGGAATTTGATTGAGCAGCAGTTCAACATAGGACACTTCGCCTTGATGAATGCCCATTTCACGGCGGATCTGAAAATGCCAGTCAGTGCACATGCAATATCCAAATCCCCGCCAGATGCCCATTACAAACCAAGAAAACAAAGTCGCCAACAACGCAACCAAGTGAATCACTTGAGTTCGACGGAATGCCCAGCCAAACATATTCAACAAAATTAAGGCATTGTGAGCCCCAAACAAGCAGAAATTAAGAAATGCCAGCATCAGTTCCTTTCGGTTTCGTCACTTTCCCATCAACGTCGCACGTAGGTTAAACGGAAACTTCAAGCTGTGCGACCATGAAAAACACCGACAGTAAGACCACCAAAACGTCAACAGCTCTCAAGCTGCAAGAGCTTGACAGGGGCAGAAACGCGGAGCCGTGCAGGCGAAAATCTGAAATCTTCAAATTCACCGAAGAACTTTTTCACTTCGTGAACGCGTTCATTGAAGCGGATTGATTCGCACTGAACATGCCCAGAACCACATTCAACGGGCAACATTCAACAAACAACAGGCAAAGAAAACCTGTTTCCTGCACACTGCATACGACTGGCGAACAGACCCTGCGGCAGCGTGCCAGAAGCAATTCAAGCTGGAATTCTGGATCACTCGCATCAGAGAATCAGGCCCAGTTCAGCGTGAGCGAGCATGGCTTTCGACACCGCAGCCCGTATAATTTGAAGTCCTACCTCAACCTTTCCCATCCCAATCAGAAACTGGCTGCTGTTTGCAGAAGTCTGAGTTTCCCCGTTTTGGCCAACTCAGTTGGTCGGATTTATTGTGAGATTGCTTGCCTTGGCTATCCCCTTCGAGCTTAAATTCACCAGCGGATTTCGCGTAGGTCTGCTTGCTTGGCTAACTGTGGTTTGTGGCTGCGGCCCTTCTGCAAAAATCCAAGAATACGATGTCGCCGTTGACGACCCCAACATTTATACCAGCGACATGCTGAAGCGAGAATATGGCACATTGCCGTTTCAGTGGACGGTGCCCGACGAATGGAAGGTTGCCGCAAACGACCAGTTCAGCAAAGTCGCATGGCAGGTGGAACAAGAGGGCGAAACGGCTCGTATTACACTCAGCGAACTTGGCATCGGTCCGGGCATTCCTGCTCAAGTCAAAAGATGGCAAGATCAAATTGGCGTTCAAGGCGATCCAACCAACGCGATGGAAGCCATCACATTGAACGATGGCCAACAAGCCATCCTGATTGATATGCATGGCACTGATCAGGCAATCATGGGCTTAATGTTCCAGCAAGAAGACACGTTGTGGATTCTGAAATTTCGCGGCAAGAACTCTGTTGCGAATGCTGAACAAAAACGTTTTCGAGCGTTCTGCGAATCGATTTCTGTTGAATAACTGAATTCAATCTGGCTGTTTCTCACCTTCCATCGAAATCGCCGATTCCAATAGCGATAGCTAAGGATTTGAAGATGTCTTCACCTGCTTTTTCCGGTAAAGCTTCCAGCGTGGCTCAGATGTCAAAGATTAACAAAGAAGCGAATGGTGTCTTCCATTCGCTTCTTCAAGCGGTCGCATCGCTCAAACTCACAATCACCATGTTTCTCATGGGCATGATCGTCGTTTTCGTGGGCAGCTTGGCTCAGGCTCGACGAGACGTATGGTTGGTCGTCGAACAATACTTCCGCACATACATTGCATGGATTGATGTCGCTGACTTCTTCCCCCCCGGCATGTTTCCCGGATTTGCTTCAGTCGACTGGGATGCGACCTTGGGCTCCCTTCGATACATCCCTTTTCTTGGCGGATGGACGATTGGTTGGATTCTACTCGTGAATCTTTTGGTGGCTCACTACCTGAGATTTAAGATCCGAGCCACCGGCGGCAAACTCCTTGCTGGCATAGGGATCATGGCCATTGGAGGAATCCTGACTTGGGCCGTTGTGTACACCGGAAATCAACAAACAGGAGTCGAAAGCGGAAACACATGGCTGAGCCCTGAAAATATTTGGGGATTGATGATGGGCTTGCTTGGCGTATCGGCCGTGATTCCCATCGCAACGGCATTCTTGAGTAAGTCCGGATCAACGCTTGGACGCATTTTGTTGGGCATCATTGGCATCAGCATGGGCGGCCTGCTGCTGTACTTTTTGATTGGCGGCAAAGATGCTCAATTAAACCTGTCTTCGATGCGCATTCTGTGGCAACTGCTCAAGGGGACAGCCTGTGCCATGGTCATTTTAATTGGCAGCAATCTCCTGTTCGCTCAACGTGGAGGCATTGTTGTTTTACACATCGGCGTTGCCTTGTTGATGTTCAGTGAATTGCAAACAGGCTTCTATGCCAAAGAAAATCTCCTGACAATGGAAGAAGGTGAAACGACTTCTTTCATGCGAGATGTTCGATCTCGAGAACTGGCCATTGTCACTCGCAACGACGGCAAAGATCGAGTTGTTGCCATCCCTCAAGAAATTCTTGAAGCTGCTGCTGAAGCAGATGGTGACGAGCGCATCATCGACTACGACAAACTTCCATTTCTCATACGAATCGACAAGTTTTATCGCAACAGTGGACTTCGAGCTCGACTGCCTGACGACGAAAAGCAGGCGACCACAGGGCTGGGAACATTTGCCACGCCAGTTGCGAAAGCTCCCGTGACTGGAATGGATAACACCCATGACATGTCGAGTGTCCAGATTACTTTGATCGACGAAAAATCGGGCGCTGAAATCCACACGATTCTGTGTGCTCAAGAAGTCAGTGAAATGCGAGCAAAGCCAATCGCAGAAGTCACTTCTGTTGACAACACAGACTTTCAGTTTTACCTAAGATTCAAACGCAGTTACAAAGACTATCGGGTTGAACTGCTGGACACCGAACGAACCAACTACATTGGAACATCCACCCCCAGAGATTATCGCTCCAAAATTTTAATTCACGATGCAGATTCAAAGGAATCAGCTGAATTCACTGTCTGGATGAATAATCCTTTACGGTACAAGGGCGAAACGTTTTACCAAAGTGGCCACAGTGAGCTGCCCGATGGCACTGGAATCACCACTCTATCGGTCGTGAAAAATACAGGCTGGATGTTGCCATATATCGCCTGCATGATTTTATCCGTCGGAATGTTTGCTCACTTTGGCAGAACCTTGGCACGCTATTTGGCTCGGCTTGAAAGATCAGGCTATCCCCAGAACCAGACGTCCATCGATCCTTCTGACACAACAGATGACCTTGATGCACAAGATGAATCTCTGGCGAAGAAAGTTCTTCAA
>CAYTUE010000021.1:33589-41918 GCA_964441085.1 uncultured Planctomycetaceae bacterium | reverse complement strand
TCTTCAAAAGCCCCCTTCTGCAAAGAAACCTTCTCGCAAAAAATCGTTCCCCCAAAGAAAGGCTGATACGTCTTCCCTTGCCTCCATCACGTTGACTGCCGTGGTTGTCGTGCTGAGTATCGGATGGCTGGGAAGCAAACTTCGAGTCCCTGCTGCTGTTGAAGGGGAAATGCATGTCGGACAGTTTGCAGATCTTCCTGTTGCATGGCAAGGCCGTCCGCAGCCAATCGAATCGTTTGCTCGAGCCGAACTTCTTTCGATCTCACATAAATCGACATTTCATGGGGAACTCGCACCTCGTGAAATCGACGAAGACCTCAGAGAAGATCTCAAGGATCGCATCAAAGCTGCGTGGCCCCAAAAAGACGTTGACTTCACGGCACTCGAAAAGTTCAACGGAGAATACATCGATTGGATTGTTAAAATTGCCGACCTGACAGGCTCTGGCAAAACAATCACTGAAGAACGAGTACGCGATCTATTCATCAAACGCATGGATGCGACTCGCTGGGTGTTGGATGTTGTTGCGAGGCCGGAACGAGGCGAACGACATCGTGTCATCCGCATCGACAACGATGAAATCCTGAGTGCCTTGAGTCTTGAAAAGCGATCTGGGCTTACTTATTCCCCCTACGAAATCAAAGCCAAGATCGACAATCTGCAACCGATTTATCGCAGCGCCATTGGTCGAGAAATGAAAGACGAAAAGCACCTGATGCTGCCGATCGAACGACGTGTCCTGACGCTGTTTCGCAGCTTGGGACGAATCGAAGCACTGCGTAACATGTTTATCATCGACCGTACAGAAACACTCACAGAATCCATTGTTCAAACGTGGTGGGTACTGAAACGACTTGGCAGCACTCAGGCCATCATGGCGATCCCCACGGGATTAGAAAACGAACAGCGAAGCTGGGAAACGGTGTTGGCATCAACCGCCGTCTATAATCTGAATTTACAGATGCAGGAAGCGGGAGTATCCAATCGAAAAGAATGGGACACGTATTTTCAACAAACGCTGCCTCAAAAAATGGTCACAGATACCGTGGTCGGCAGCTATGAAATCTTAGCAGGCCATCTCGAAGAAATGGCCAAGACAACAGAACGTGCCGTCAGCCAAACGGACATGCAAAAACAAGCCCAACAGGCGGCAGATTCTGAACTGTTTCAAAACCAGCCGTACATGCAGCGAATCTTTCAATTGATCGCCAATGCACCTGTGGGCTCATCTGCCGACCAAATTGTGGCATTGATCACAGACACACAGTTTCAAGAAATCGCAGATGAACGCATTGCATCCGAAGCCTTTAGAATCTTCAAAGAACTGAATCAGAATCAAGATGAACCTGACCCTCGTTTAAAAGCTCTGCGAGCTCAACTCCAAGCCCTGCCCCTGGATGACGAAGCTGCAATCACCACAACGATGAATTCGAATCTGATGGCGCTGGCAATGGATGATCTCGACAAACGCGTTGGGGATCTCATCTATAGTAATGATCACACCCAGATCTTTGAAAAATCAACGGCTGCAATGATCGAAACGCTGACGGCATGGCAACAAGACGATGTCGAACAATTTAATCATGCTGTTGCAAATTACGGCAGCATGTTAAGTGAATCGAAAGTATCCCACCTGTCCACCGATGCCATTCGCTTAGAAAGCTTCTTCAACCACTTTGAACCCTTGTGGAAGTCGATGTACCTGTACTTCCCTGTCCTACTATTCGGCTTCTTGAGCTGGATCATGTGGTCCAAGCCACTGCGTCAGGCGGGGTTCTGGTTGATGGTATTAGCGTTTGTCGTTCATACGATCGCGCTGGGGATGAGAATGTCGATTTCCGGCAGACCACCAGTCACCAACCTGTATTCGTCTTCCATCTTTATTGGATGGGCGGTTGTCGCCGCCTGCTTTATGATTGAGCCACTTTTGAAAAATGGAATCGGAAACGTAATCGGTTCGACCGCGGGCATGACCACCCTTGTCATTGCTCACTATCTGGCTCGAGACGAAGGCGACACCCTAGGAGTCATGCAAGCCGTATTGGACACAACATTCTGGCTGGCGACTCACGTGGTCTGTATCACCTTGGGCTACGCAGCCACATTCTTAGCAGGAGCATTCGGAATTGCATACTGCTTCAAATCTCGATTTGGAACAGAAACCAAGTCACCCGAAATGGTTCAGCTGGGCAAAATCACCTATGGAATCCTATGCTATGCATTGTTCTTCAGTCTGATTGGAACCATCTTAGGAGGCCTTTGGGCAGATGATTCTTGGGGACGATTTTGGGGCTGGGATCCTAAGGAAAACGGAGCCATGCTGATTGTGATGTGGAATGCCGTGATCCTCCATGCACGCTGGGACAAGATGGTTCGAGACTATGGCACCGCCGTACTTGCCATCTTCGGAAACATCGTCACAGCATGGTCGTGGTTCGGAGTCAACGAACTTTCAGCTGGTCTGCATAACTACGGATTCACAGAAGGTCGCTTGCTAGCACTCCTCATCTTTGTCGGCATACAGCTCGCCTTGATCACGATCGCAGTCATTCCAGTGCTACTGCGAAAATCACAAACACCAAATGCAACGACTTAGCAGACAGCCGAAAAAGGAACTCCGACGCGTTAGCGTGAGAAGCAGAACCCCGACGCGTTAGCGAGGAAACCCAACCGGAAACATGCTTGCTCACGCACTCACACGTTAGGTTGCCAGTCGATGCGTCTGCCCAACGACACATCACATTGCCTGAGTTCGTCTTTCGAATGAAATTAAGCATTTTTCGATGAAGGGCAACTTGCCGAATACGAATTTGACACAAGAATGAAAAGGGCTCGTGCAGTTGCCTACCTAAAAACTGTCTCCCACCTCATATAAGTGCCTAAACGACGCAGTCGTGAAGTCAATTCTGTCCTGGAGCCGCACATGAAAATTCTGTCTTGCCTTGCCGTGAGTATCTGCCTGTCCAGCGGAAGTTTAAGTTCTGCAATGGCAGAAGACGCCGATCAACCCAAAACCACCACACCAACAACGATCCATGAATTCAAAGTGAAGTCTTTGGAAGGCGAAGAAGTTGACTTAGCCAAGTACAAAGGCAAGGTGCTACTGATTGTTAACGTCGCCAGTCGTTGTGGAGCGACTCCTCAGTATAAAAATCTCCAACAACTCCACGACAAATTTTCAAGCGAAGGACTTGTTGTCATGGGCTTTCCATGCAACCAATTTGGCCGTCAGGAACCGGGTTCAAACAACGACATCAAAGAATTTTGTTCAACAAAATACTCTGTCAAGTTTCCGATGTTCGACAAGATCAAAGTGAACGGAACCAAGCAGGCCAAACTGTATGACTTTCTCAAATCAAACGCAGATGATCACAGTGACATCAACTGGAACTTCGAAAAGTTTGTCGTCGGCAAAGATGGCAAAGTGGTGGCTCGCTTTGGAACTCGAATTAAGCCAGATGCCCCCGAAGTCTTACGGATCATCAAAGAACAAATGGCGATGTAGTTCAACCGACTGCCAATTTCAGTAAACACATCAGATGCACAGACGGTTGTTGAATATTCACAGCCGTCTGTTTCTATGCGCGGTGATTCGTGAGGCGTCAGACCGAAGCGAAAAACATCTTTCGACTCGCGCTCCATTGTGTCCAAGATTTACATCGCTGACTTCTGAACCAGATCAATGTCCTTCCACTGGCCGCTTTGGAAACGCAGTAACATTCCTAATCCCATGATACTGATATGCACGGTGCATGTGATCCACAGCAAATTGACCGTGCCCTGCTCCGACCAAATCAACAGCCAAGCAGGACCAACCATCACCAGCCAACTGGAAATCAAAGTCAATAACATGGGAAAGAGGGAATCTCCCGCTCCTCGAAGAGCTGACGCAAAAACGACCGCCAAAGCATCAAAGACAGAATAGATGGCCACAAAAATCAGCAACTGCTTCACCACGGGCAGCACGGTGCGAATGCTGTCTACAGAATTTGATCCGTCGTGTTCAGTCACAAAAGGGAGCAACGCCAAATTCGGTAAGAAGACTAAAATCAAAGCTGCGGCTCCTGTCCACAAAAGTCCTAAACAAACGGCATTCCAAGTTGTTCGAACGGCATCAACTTGACACTTTGCTCCGAGGTGATGTCCCACCAACGTCTGCACGGCCGTACCAAATCCCAGCAACGGAATGAAAATTAAACCGTTGATACTGAAAGCAAGATTTGTCGCCGCCAATGAATCAACACTCAAACAGCCAACCAGCAACAGAAAGACAAAGAACCCCGAGATGTCCACGAAAAAGTGAATTCCACTGGGTAAACCAAAACGAAAATACTGTTTGAGTTCCGCTAGGTTTGGTTTCCATGATTCTGCAATCGGCGATGCGTTCCTTTTCAACGCTCGAACAATGAGTACCCCGTAAACAACAATGTGCCCGAATTCTGCCGTCAACGTCGCTATCGCTGCTCCTTGAATGCCCAGAGACGGGAAGCCCCATTTTCCAAAGATCAACGCAGCATCCAAGACCACATTGACGAACAAAAAGCCGACGCTGACTAGCATCACCACCGTTGTCTGGCGACGCCCACTAAAAAAACAACTTAAGGCTGTGGCCGCTAAAGGGACCACACTAAAAACACACAACGTTTGGAAATACTTCAGTTCTTCTTGGATGACGGCGGGTGAATGTCCCACCCAATGAAACAAAGGTTCGGCAACCGGCACGAACGCAACCATCAGCATTCCAGCGGAAATCGCCAACCAGATGGCTTGGAAAAACGACGTCAGCATCCGTCGAGAATCTTTTGCACCATCGTACTGAGCAATCAATGTGTTCGCATACAACACCATTCCCAACGGGATGCACAGAATCGTCCAGTGCAACATACCAGCTGGAGTCACCGCAGCGACAATATCCAAGGTGGTCGCCGAATCGCTGACGTCCGGTTCATATCGAGCCAGCATGACTCGATCAACCAAAGTCATCAACGAATGAGATCCCCCGCTGACGATCAGAGGAAGGCTCACACGCAGCAGTTCCTTCATACTACCCTGCTGTGTGTTCGAATTTCTGGCCACGGCACTGTTAGGCGCATCACTGTTAGGCGCATCGCTGGTGAATGCATCACCGGTGAACGCATCGCTGTTCTCGTCATTCGGCAAGTCAGCTGGCGGTTGATGATTTAATTCTGGTCCTGGTTTGGGTGAAACCACAGTGAAAAGCTCCGCGTCGGTCATTTTGGGAACGCGAACCTTACTAACGGACGGTCAGCATTCCGAGAACAACCAGCAGAATTCCGGCAAAGATCTGACCGCCGACGTTCAACATGGCCGTCATGATTCGCCCCGCCTGAATTAAATTGACCGCATCCAAGGCGAATGTAGAAAACGTGGTCAACGATCCCAGTAATCCAGTAATCACACAGCGATGCATCCAAGGAGACAACACAGCTGATTTTTCTGACCATGCAATCAAAATTCCGATGACAAAGCATCCCAGCAGGTTGACGGTCACCGTCCCCCAATAGCTGTGTTCGTTGGGAAGAAACTGAACCACCGCTTCCACAATCAAAAACCGAGCCATAGCGCCGATTAAGCCACCCAGCCCTACTGCGATTACCATCGACATTGTCACCAGCCAGTCAAACCCATATTCGTAAAGGAAATTTTCTTTGCCGTCGAGCCCTGTCATCAGACTCTGTATTCGGCTACCTGAAAGCTAAAAGCTAAAACCAGCCTCCGCTAAAACCCCTTCTGAAACTTCCACAAAGTCGAATCGCTACGAATATACAGCGCGCCATTCGCTGCAGCCGGACTACTTAAAATGGTATCTGCAAGATCCCATTCTGAAACCAGCTGCCCCTTCTGTTCTGTCGGCTTTACGACCGACACAATTCCTTTTTCACTAAAGAAAAACAGATGACCGTTCGCAGCTAAAGGAGTTCCACTCAATGGTCCCTTCAAGCGAAATTGCCAAAGCCGTTTTCCAGTTTCCAAATCACCAGCCGCCAGTGCTCCCGTGCGGTTTACAGTAAACGTCATACCGTTCATCACAACCGGACTTGAAGTCGCAGGAGACAACTTCGATTCCTGCCATGCGGTTTCAAAACCAAGTCGATCGTCGTTCAAGGTCAAAACCGTTAATCCCTTTGCCGGAATCACAACTTGATGATCAACCACAGATGATGATGGAGTGGTCGATGCTTCCTCCTGAAAATCCCACACGACATCACCAGTTTCTGGATCGACAGCCGTAAGACCTGCCGAAGACTGCAACAATGCTAAGGTGGGGCTTCCATTCACAGATGGCAAAATAGTGGGAGACGTCCAGTTGGCTTTGCGAGGACGATCGATCTTCCATTTCGTTTCCCCAGTCGCCGCATCGACTCCAATCGCGAATGCTTCCGCATCGCTTTCAACCTGAGCGATCACAGTGCTGCCAATCACTAACAAAGACGATGACATCCCCAAACTATTGCTGGCATTGGGATACTCAGCCCCGAGACCTCGATACCACTGCAGGTTTCCAGCTCGATCTAAACAGATCAAATCGTTGCTACTGAAGAAGGCAAAAACACGCTTTCCATCGCTGGCACAAGTTGGAGTCGCCACACTCATTTTAGGATGGCAAACGGTGCGACCCGTCGCCTGAAACTGGCGTTCCCATTGACGTTCACCCGTCTCTGAATCGAAGCTTAGAACATGCAACCGATCATCCGCATATCCAGAACTCGCCGTCAAAATCACCTGCTCGGCAACAACAATCGGACTCGACACACCTCGCCCCGGTAAGTCCACTTTCCACGCAATCGAATCACCGCTGAGCTCAGTCGGCAAGTTGGCATCATTCGCGACCGAATTGGTAAGGTTGCCACGGAACTGTTTCCAGTCCTCCGCGATGACCTGAGCGTTGGAAAACGACATCAAAATCGCACCAAACAAGAACACGAACTTCGAAGTTTCAAAATTCACAGCATCACCTCAGTAAACGATAGAAAGAACAAAAGATGACCAGCGACTACTTTGTGGCTGTGGTGACAGATGGCAAAACGGCTGCTCCGGTCGTGTCTGATACACGAAGCTGAAACTGATATTTCTGAGCCCAAGATTGAGTCTGTTCATTCTGACAAAGCTTCAACAGAATTCGGTTTTGCCCAGACTTCAATTGGACAGGAATTTGGTACTGATCCATCTTCGTGCTGCGGTGGTACTCTTCGCGTTCAAACTGCAGCTTGTCGTTCACCCACAACTTCCACGCGTTGGGCGTTCCCAAACGGAATTCAACAGGCATGTCTGATGCACTGGAATATGTGGCCGTGACGTACATCACCGAACCTTTGTAGTTCTTCACATCTTCAGCAATATTGATGAGCCCAAAGTCATCGTTCGTTCCAATGGCTTCCCATTTTACGGTCCCTCGTTGACCTTCGTATTCTGCTGATACGTCAATTTCAGATTCCGGAGCATAGTTGGCCGCATAGCCGATTCCTTCTTTGTTGTTGAATGGGCCGATGATTTTCCAGTCGGTCAAAAAGCCAAAGTGTGTTTGAAGGTCCACTTCGATGCCAGATCCTCGCAGGGCCTTAGAAATGGTCTTCACTTGATCCTCATGGACGGCTGCCTGAAGTGCTTTTTGGTACAGCTCAGTTGCCTGATCCCCTTCTGCTTTCGAAGCGTCGGTTAATAAAACGGCAACAGCGTCTCGACGAAATTCGGGGCTTGGATCTGACAACATGCTTGGAATCAGTTGACCTTTGAGTTCGGGGCGTCGAATCAGCAACCATTCGTAAGCCAACCGTCGAGCGGCAGGCGAATTGTCCGAATCTTTGATGAATGCCAAGAACTGATCTTTGGGAAGCGATTGCCCCGCTTTCATTTCGCTGTCCGCAATCGTTTCGAACGTGCTGCGCAACCAGTTGGCGGCCAGTGGAGACGCACCATCGAAGGCTTGCAAAAGAGGAACTAGGTTTTTCGCTCCGCCAGCCACCAAGGCTTCGCTGGCTTGCTTTGCCTGCTGAGTCCCCTTCGAAAACTGGCCCACAGATTTCAAGGCATCAAAATCGTCTGCGCGAACCATTCCGCAAGGCCATCCACAACAAGGCAGAACCATAAGGACGAAGATTAATTTCACGGCCAACGATTTCACTTGATTTATCATTCGATGATCGAAGCAGGAAAAGTCAGAGAACAATGGCGATTTTTGCAGAAAACATGTTGCTCAACGGCAACTTCTGCACCACATCCAGCAACGTCTCATTCAGCTCTCGCTGTTTGAACGATTTCAGAAAGTCTTCATCTTCTGAATTTCGCTGCACTGGTATTAAACTCACCA
>CAYTUE010000021.1:32338-33489 GCA_964441085.1 uncultured Planctomycetaceae bacterium | reverse complement strand
CACCACACGTATCACGGTTGCCATATTTCGAATCGTGGTCAATTTCCACCGTCAATGCCAGTGACCGGCTCCATCTCTTTTCAGGGAACTCACATCATGAAATGCCTGCCTGTTGCGGCTTTACTGCTGTTCGTCTGTACCGGATGCCAAAATCTATTGCACGAGTTGCAACCTCACCGGCTGTGGCGAGTCAACTATCAAGACCCCGGTGGGCGGACCGACGCTGTTTATTTTTCTGTTGACGACCCACTGAACGTGGCCGTTCCTAAAAGCGAACTCACCGCCCCAACGCCTCGTGCAAAAGACAGCGATACGCCGGAAAACACGTTGTAGAGAATGAATTTTCGTCAGAACGCTGGGCATGACATCGCACAAGCAGCTTTTAAAGCTCGATCAATTCATAGACAGCAAATCAACTCGAAGTCTGCTCGGCAGCAAGCTATGCTGCGTGGGATTCCTTTACTGTGCTGTCTCCTGCTTTTGCTGCCCAAGCCTTCAACATGTCCGACCCGATTCTCAACGTCGTTCTTCATCAACCTGAAATCCCTCAGAACACGGGTAATATTGGGCGAACGTGCGTTGCCATCAACGCCAAGCTTTGGCTCATCCGACCACTTGGATATCAGCTAGATGATCGCTACTTAAAGCGAGCCGGCATGGACTACTGGCAGCATCTGAATTGGGAAGCCGTTGATAGCTGGGCCGAAGTAAAAACTCGACTGCCTGATGCCAACGTGTGGTATCTGACCAAGACTGCCAGCCGCCTTGTTTGGGAAGTAGAATTTCAACGAGGTGACATCTTGCTGTTTGGTAGTGAGTCTCGAGGACTACCTGCATCCATCATGCAAGAGCTTCCCGAAAACAAAATCAAGCTGCCGATGACCGACCTTGTCCGTAGCCTCAATCTGGCCAGCACGGCCAACACGGTTGCCTACGAAGCGGTGCGTCAGCTGGGTGGAATCGGTTAACCGAAGGCACCCCCGATCCACTTCATCAAAACGATTTCTGCAGCCCTTCTGATCACCGCAATACACGAGTGTGCCCGGACCTGCGCATTCAAAAATATGGAATCTCGGTCATGCAATTCACAATTTTTCTTGCGACGATCTTTTCTGTACTGACGACATCATTGGTCCAAGCCAACGGTGATC
>CAYTUE010000021.1:28699-32238 GCA_964441085.1 uncultured Planctomycetaceae bacterium | reverse complement strand
TGATCAAAAAGCTCATGATCAGAAAACTCATGAAGTGAGAACCATTGAAGGCTGGACCCTGCATGTCAACCGATCCTTGGTGAAGTCACAGCCTGAAAAAACCAAGGTTGCCATGGAACTGTTAACCGAACAACTGCAACGAGTCGTCAAGTCAGTCCCAGCAAAAGCGGTGAGCGCTTTGCGAACCGTGCCGATTTGGATGAACCCTCAGTACACGGGCACTCGCCCAGGAGCCGCATACCATCCCAGTAAAAGATGGTTGACAAGGAACAAGCGAAACCCCGCTATGGCAAAGGCGATTGAAATCACGAACGTGTCTATCTTTGAAGCAGAAAACCGACGAATGCCTGATCTGATTCTTCATGAATTGGCTCACGCTTACCATGACCAAGTTCTGGGCTTTGAAAACGAGGCGATCAAAGATGCATTTCGGTTGGCCCAAAAGTCGGGAACATATGACTCTGTGAAAAGATTCACAGGGAGAAAAACGACGACCGACAAAGCGTACGCCATGACCAACCACAAAGAGTATTTCGCCGAAACAACAGAAGCCTACTTCGGACAAAACGACTTCTACCCGTTCAACTTGCAAGAACTTCAGGCACACGATCCGCAGATGGTCATTGTTTTGAAACGCTGCTGGGGAATCACGAAGTAGACAGCCTGGTATCGACAAGCTGTTGGTGTATGACTTGAAGTAAATCGAGATTCAGCACGAAATGAATCTTTGATGAATCTGAACGAAAAAGTCACTTCAACACCTCACCGCAAGCGGTTCTGTGAAGGCGAATGCTTTACACTCGGGCAGCGAGATCACGTTACACGTGCGGTCTCCGATTCAAATGCCTCACCTGTCTCTGGACTTTCTGTGGAGCCTGACCATGAGAACCCGTTTTGCTTTGTTGCCATTTTGGATTCTGATCTTGCCGTTGGCTGTGTCCGCAGATTCAGACGCTCAACAAATCACCGAATCCAACTATGATCAACTGGTTCCCGCTGGCAAAGAAGTCGACGCAATCTACGGCGACTATGTCATTGCGAACGAAAAAATGATGGCAGTCATCGCGGCTCCCAAATTCACTCGTCACGCCAACATGACGGTCCGGTATGTTGGAGGCTGCTTAATTGACTTCGCAGCAAAAGAATCGCAATCAGACCAGCTCAGCGCCTTCTATCCTGGTCGCACTCAGTTTCGATATCGAGACGCTGAAGTCACAGATTCTGGCATCAGCATGATTTCCACCGGAAGCGATTCTAAGCCCGAATGCAAAGTGACCTACAAGCCACTGGATGGGTATTCGGCAGTTGAAATCACGTCGACCTTCACAAACACAACGGCATCCGATTGGACCTTGCGTTTGGAAGACAGCCTCAGGATCGACAGTCGAAATGAAGACATCGAACGCTCAAAGAATGGCACAGCAGACCTGTTCTATTCTCACGACATCTACTGGCAACAAGCTTATGCCGTGGTTGCAGAAGGCTACAAGCTACGAATCAATGCGACGACTCGAGAATCCAGGCTGAACTACGAACCCGAAAACGGACAGCCCGTCATTATGCAGCCGGGCCAATCATTTACGTTCACTCGGATAGCGATTGTGGGACGCAATCTGCCAGAAGTTCGCACCATGGCGGCCGAACTCCTCAAGCAATCAACGGCCGTTCCCGTAAAGCTCACGGTGCAGAATTCGAACCATCAAATCAACCAACTGCAGGCTCTTGCGGATCTGCGAATCAAGTTAGCACAAGATCACCAATCATTCGGAACGATTGTCACCAACAAAAACGGAATCGCCCACACGGCTCTTCTGCCTGGCAACTACCAGCTGAATTTGGAATACCAAGGAACAAAGCACTCAACACCAATCACCCTGTCTATTCCAGAAGGGGATGCCCCACAACAAATCGACCTCGAGATCGACACGATTTCCACTGGTCTGATTCAAGCGGACATTCGAGATCAGTCCGGAAGACCTATTCCAGCAAAAGTAGAATTCGTCGGTACCGGGAAAACTCCCACTCCAAACTGGGGGCCAGATTCAGCGCAACACTTTGTCCGCAATCTGGCTTACACAGCCAATGGAACATTCGAAACAGCGATCCCCGCTGGCACCTACGACATCACCATTAGCCACGGCCCAGAATACGATGCCGTGTTTACACAACTGACTGTGAGTTCTGGAAAACTGGCCAAGTTGAATGCCCAACTGAAACACTCTGTCAAAACTCCGGGCTGGGTCAGCACCGAATATCACAGTCACAGCAGTCCTTCCGGAGACAATACCAGCAGTCAGCGAGGTCGAGTCTTAAATCTGCTGGCCGAACAAATCGATTTTGCTCCATGCACAGAACACAACCGAATTGAAACGTACGCCGACGATATTGCCGCACTCAAAGCAGAACAGTTTTTAGCCACGGTTTCTGGCATGGAACTGACTGGTCGGCCCCTGCCGTTGAATCACCAGAACGTGTTTCCCATGATCCATCACCCCAGAACACAAGATGGCGGAGGCCCCATTACCGACAACAGTCCTGAATCTCAAGTAGAACGAATTGCAATCTGGGATGACCGCAGCCACAAACTCATTCAACAAAACCACCCCGATCTGGGCTGGTTATTCTATGACAAAGATGGCGATGGAACGGCAGACCAAGGCTTCGAACGCAGCTTTCCCCATCTGGATGTCGTGGAAATTCATCCGATCGACCAAATCTTAAAACGCGGCCAATTTGAAAACCGAAAAGGCAAGCCATTTAATAACAACCGCATGTTGAACTGGCTGCAATTGTTGAACCAAGGGTTTCGTATTTACGGTGTGGTCAATACGGATGCTCATTACAACTATCACGGCAGTGGCTGGAATCGAAACTGGGTGCAAAGCTCCACCGACGAACCAGCGAAAATCGATGTCAAAGAAATGGTGATTGCATCAGAAGAAGGACGGTTAATCATGTCCAACGGACCATACCTAGAAGCCACCTTTGAAGCCGACGGAAACACAGTGGTAAGCGGTCAGGACCTGACAGCAAAATCAGGGAAAGTCAAAGTCGCAATCAAAGTCCAGTGCGCCAACTGGCTGGATATCGACACCGTATTCGTGTTGGTCAACGGAAAGCAAGTTCCTGAACTCACCTTGACTCAACAAGACAACTCAGCAGAATTCCGCAAAGGTGTCGTGAAGTTTCAAAAGACACTGGAGATCTCGTTAAAAGAAGACAGTCACTTAGTCGTAGTGACAGGCCACCGAACATCGAAACTGGGAAGCGTCATGGGGCCATCAGGAGGTGCTCAGCATCCCGCAGCATTAACCAACCCCGTGTTTGTCGACATCGATGGCAACGGCTTTCAACCAAACCGAGATACTCTGGGATACCCTCTTCCCGTTAAGTTCAAAAAGTAGCCATGCCCCAGAACCGTAGCACGACGGCTCGGCTCAAAGGCACGTCTTGCCGATCGCTGGGCCGAAGTCTGGAAGATCGACGCGGGAGTCAACCAGCCATCCGGGCCGTCACTCAAAAAGTGACTGACGGTTTTT
>CAYTUE010000021.1:25515-28599 GCA_964441085.1 uncultured Planctomycetaceae bacterium | reverse complement strand
TCGCTGGATGTGAAACGCAGTTGAGCACTGCCGATCTGGCTGAATCTGGTTCACTCATCATGCATTACGGCTGACACCTTCGCAAAGACGGGGCTGCGGACCCACACAAACCGTCTGGACTGCTACCAAAAGAGGGCAACTTCAAAACGAACGCTACGGGCCACATTTTCAACAGCCTGCTAGCGGACCGCGCCGCCGTTCACATTCATGACTTGCCCCGTGATAAACGAAGCTTGATCGCTGAGCAGAAAGCGAGCCATCGCGGCAATGTCTTCCGGAAGGCCCCAGCGTTTCAATGGAGTTTCAGCGAACACGCGCTGGTTCCAATCATCACTGGCGGTTTCACCCCAAGCCGTCTTAATCCAACCCGGAGAAATGCAATTCACTCGAATCGCAGGAGCCAAACTCACAGCCAGTGATCGAGTAAACCCCATCACCGCATTTTTGGCTGTGGCGAATAGTTCCCCACTGTCACCATCCATACCTCGATCAGATTGATCCCATCCAATGTTCAGGATGCTGCCTTGCTGGCGTTCCATAAAGTGCTGAGCAAACAAGCGAGACATTTCGACAGAACCAGTGACGTCCACATCCAGAAGCATTTTCAGCTTCACAGAATAGTCGGCCTGCTTCAGGGCTCCTGTTAACAAGTCGGCCCCCGCGTTATTCACTAAGGCATCAATCGGACCAGCCTGAAGACACTGATCCAGAAACGCTTTTCGAGACGCCGCATCTGCCACATCCACGGCATAAACGGAAGGAGCCTTCGCTATGTCAGCAATCTGCTCAGCCACTTCAATGGCAGCCTTGCGAGACTGCCGGTAGCTCATCACCACATCCGCACCAGCAACTGCGCATTCTTTCGCAATCGCAGCCCCGATGCCGCTTGATGAACCCGTAACAACAATGCGTTTTCCTGTCAGATCTGCAAATTTCATGTTTCGAAGGTTAGCATGCTGGATCCTGATTTTCACGTGCCCGTGCCGCCTGCGATGGAATCACACCAAGAGCTGACGCCAACAATCTGCTGATTTCAACCCAAACACAGCCGAATCGTGGGCGAAAAGTTGCCATCTGGGAGAATCCAAGGCTGATGGGCGAGGGATCATTGGTCGATTCTGTCCCAATCGGCTGAAACTTCAAGGCGACTGTGTTCAGTGCTTTTCTGGCCTCGATTCTCGTGGTAAAAGGCATTCGAATTCGCGGCCTGATGCGACATCGCCGAAGCAATCCGCGAACAACCCGCGCTTTGGAGAATTCGCAATGACTGGTCAGCCGGCAAAACTTGCACTCGCAAACGGGACTGTCTTCAATGGGAAAGCCTTTGGTGCCGAAGGCGAAGTCCACGGAGAAGTCGTTTTTAACACCAGCATGACGGGGTATCAGGAAATCCTGACCGACCCATCATACAACGGCCAAATCGTCACCATGACGTACCCACTGATCGGCAACTACGGAATCAATTCCGTTGATGTTGAAAGTCGAGGCCTGTTTTTACGAGGCTTTATCGTCAAGGAATTGTGCCAGCAACCCAGTAACCATCGCTCCGATGAATCACTGGATCACTACCTCAAACGCAACAACATCATCGGACTTCAGGGAATCGACACCCGAGCACTCGTGCGACAAATCCGCAATGATGGAGCCATGCCGGGCATTATCTCCACAACCGATTTGGACGATGCATCACTGATTCAAAAAGCCAAAGACGGTCCTTCCCTTGTGGGAAAAGACTTGGCCTGCGAAGTCATTCCCGCTGCTCAATCACACTGGGACGCATCACTCTGTGATCTCGGACGCCCTGCTCAGTTTGGCGATCAAGCCACAGCCGACAATCAACTGCATGTGGTCGCCATCGACTACGGCATGAAGCTAAACATTCCTCGCTACCTGAAAGACGCTGGCTGCAAAGTCACCATCGTGCCCGGCAAAACATCAGCTGCAGAAATCCTGAAACTGAACCCCGATGGAGTCTTTCTATCAAATGGGCCCGGCGACCCAGAACCACTGACATATGCCATCAGTACCATCCAAGAACTGCTAGGGCAAAAACCAATCTTTGGCATCTGTTTAGGACTGCAACTGCTGGGCCTTGCCTGCGGAGGCAAAACTTTCAAACTGGCGTTTGGGCATCGAGGAGCCAATCAACCGGTTCTGAATAAACAAACGGGCAAAGTGGAAATTACATCTCAGAACCACGGATTCGCTCTTAAAGAAGAGACTCTGCCAGACGACGTTGAAGTCACTCATATCAATCTGAACGACCAAACCGTCGAAGGAATTCGACACAAAACACACCCTGCCTTCGGAGTTCAATACCATCCAGAAGCAGCTGCAGGACCACACGACAGTCACTACCTGTTCCGCGAATTCGTTGAACTGATGCAAGGCGTCACAGCGTAATTCGAAGCTAGCCGCCCTGTAAACTGTGACCAACGACGTCTTCAGCGCAGCCAACACACAAAGCCAAGTTTAACAGAATTCACTCATAAAAATTCACTCAACCCTGATCTTGTTCGTGGATCTTGTTCGCAGGCCTTGCTCGTAAATCATTTTCAAATTTCACTTTCACCATCAACAGCAGTATCAAAACCATGGCAACCGAAAACACCCTGATTCTTGTCAAACCCGACGGCGTTCAACGAAAACTGATCGGCACCATTGTGTCTCGCATCGAAAACAAGGGTCTGCAGATTGTTGCGATGAAGATGCTGAACGTGACTTCAGAAATGAGCCGACAGCACTACGAAGAGCATGCTGAAAAGCCGTTCTACCCAGAATTAGAAGCGTTCATCACATCGGCTCCTGTTGTCGCCATGGTTGTTTCTGGCCCAGAAGCTGTCAGCACAATGAGAACACTGATTGGAGCCACCAATGGTCGAGCGGCCGCTCCGGGCACCATTCGAGGCGACTATGGTTGCAGCCAGCAGATGAACATGATCCACGGAAGTGACAGCGTGGAATCAGCCGCTCGCGAAACAAAAATCTACTTCAGCGAAAACGAAATCTGCAGCTACGATGTTTGCCTGAATGGCTGGATTGCCGCCGACAGCGAACGATAGTTCGGCGGCTGCAACTTGCAGC
>CAYTUE010000021.1:4316-25415 GCA_964441085.1 uncultured Planctomycetaceae bacterium | reverse complement strand
GACGCTCTTAAGCCGCGTCCGACAAGGCCCTCTTTAACGGGCACGAATCTGCAATCGCGGCCCCCTGACGATAGGCCTGCAAACGTCTTCGAGACTCCTCTGCCAGCATCCGTCTGACTTCTCGACGCTTGCCTTTCACTCGAGCAATCTTCATATCATCGTAAGCTGTTGTCTGATGCCGCATCCACGCAATCACGGCTGATTCGGCTCTCTGTTCCACCGGAATTCGCTCCGTCCTTGCCACCGTGCCGCTACCAACGGGAGTCGCATGATCTGTTACAGCAGTGGCCAACTGATTCGCCAAATCGTGATAACATTCGGCGAACTTCAAAAAGTTCAACACAGCATCACGAAACGAACCGACATAAACTTCCTGCTTCTTGTCGCGGCTCTTTTTTGCAGACGCCCGCTTCTTGGCATAGGCATCTGTTGACCGTTCGGCATCCAGCTCAGCACGAATCCGTTCAATCGTGGCTCGGTCAGCGTAGACGCCCTTTGAAAATGTTCTACGCCCCTTCTTTTCTTTCATCGTCCACGACGGAACGGCCGCTTTGACTCGGCGAGTCAAACCCGCGTCTCCGGGAGGCAACAAGTCCCAGTCTGCTGGCACTTCTTCAATTCGACCACCCGGAAAAACGACCGTTCGTTCTCGGATACCGGGAGACACATCCTTTGATTCTGCCATCGATTCACTCACCAACCAGCAAGACAATTCTTAGAAGACACCATAGCCTTATCACTCTTCGACAATTGACTGAAACAGCGCCCAATCATTTCGAACTCATCGTGAATGCAAAATAGAAAACTGCGCATAAAAACGCTTCACCAAAAACTTGGTGAAGCGAAGATTTCATTTGGATAAATCGACCGCTACTTACCCATGGCTTCCTTCATGGCATCGCCCATGCCAGCAGGACTATCTGAAACAACAACTCCAGCGGCTCGCATCGCCGCCATTTTTTCTGCCGCTGTTCCGCCGCCACCGGAAATAATGGCTCCAGCGTGCCCCATTCGTTTGCCTGGAGGAGCCGTTTGGCCAGCGATAAAACCAGAAACCGGCTTGGTCACATTTGATTTAATGTAGTCAGCCGCTTCGATTTCGGCATTACCGCCGATTTCACCAATCATCAAGATGCCGTCGGTGCCTGGATCATTCTGGAACATTTCCAACAGGTCAATGTAATTGGTTCCCGCAATGGGGTCTCCACCAATTCCCACAGCCGTGCTTTGCCCCAAGCCCACTCGGCCAAGCTGCCACGCCGCTTCATAGGTCAACGTACCGCTCTTGCTGATAATGCCAATGCCGCCCGGAGTATGAATATAGCCAGGCATGATGCCGATCTTGGCAATCCCAGGCGTAATCACACCCGGACAGTTCGGACCAACCAAGCGGCTTTTTGAACCCTTCATTGCGTCACGAACTTTAATCATGTCGACAACCGGAATTCCTTCCGTGATGGCGATGATCAAATCCATTTCCGCATCAGCTGCTTCCAAAATGGCATCCGCACAAAACGGAGGAGGCACAAATACCATTGAAGTATTCGCACCCGTTTTTTCTCGCGCTTCATGGACGGAATTAAAAACGGGGAAGCCATCGACTTCTTGACCGCCCTTGCCCGGAGTCACACCGCCGACAAAAACGTCAACACCAGGCTGACATTCCTGAGCGTACTCGCGGCACTTCTGACTGTGGAACAGGCCGGACTTTCCGGTGATGCCCTGACAAATAACTTTAGTGTCTTTGGTGACAAGAATACTCATGATTTTGGCTGAATCAGTGAAGTGTGGTGATTGAAAATCAGGAGACTCAAACGAACAGTTTGAACGATGAATCTCAACAATCCAGCTTCTCGCAATCGCAACACTGCGATCACACAATATGGCTCATAGCAAGCGAACCTGCCTTGATGACACCAACAAATGCTTGATGAACTCTCAATAGAAAGCACTGAGAATCACAACTGAACTCGTCAAGCATTCGGCTGACTGCCAATGAACCTCCGAAGTCATCATGACTTCGGTTACCCAAGCTTTACGGCGAAAAAACCTAAGCCGATAGCGAAGCGACAACCTTTTGAGCAGCATCTGTTAAATCAGTTGCCGTTTCAATTTCTCGTCCGCAGCCATCCAGCATCTCACGAGCCTTTTCGACATTCGTGCCTTCGAGGCGAACAACCAGTGGCACTGTAATGCCCACTTTTTCATAGGCTTCAAGCAACGCTTCGACAATGATGTCGCACTGCATGATGCCTCCAAAAATGTTCACCAAAATGGCCTTCACATTGTCATCCGAAAGGATGATTCGGAAAGCCTCAGAAACCTGATCAACGCTCGCCCCACCCCCAACGTCCAAGAAGTTGGCCGGTTCGGCACCATGCAGCTTGATGATATCCATCGTGCTCATCGCAAGCCCTGCCCCGTTCACCAGACAGCCAATATTGCCGTCCAGATTCACGTAGCTTAAACCCGCATCGCCCGCTCGAACTTCAGCTGCATCTTCTTCGGTCAGGTCGCGAAGTTCTTGCAGATCCTTGTGGCGGAACATCGCGTTGCCGTCAAATTCGACCTTCGCATCCAAAGCCATCAACTGACCATCTTCGGTCAGCACCAAAGGATTCACTTCCAGCATGCTGCAATCATGCTTCACAAAGAAGTTGCACAGCTTGGGAAGAAACTTTTCGGCGTTGCGAACAGCAGTTGCGTCGAAACCCAACTTGTATGCCATTTTACGAGCCTGATACGGAAACAATCCCGCATTCAGATCGAAGGGTTCCGCCAGAATCTTTTCGGGATTGCTGTGAGCCACTTCTTCGATTTCCATGCCACCTTCCGATGACATAATCAAAACCGGGCCGCCCACTTCACGATCCACAACGATTCCCAAGTACAGTTCTCGAGCAATCTGTAGGCCCTGTTCAACAAACAAGGTATTGACCTGTTTGCCGTCTTCGCCTGTTTGAATCGTGACCAAAGTATTGCCCAGCATTCGCTCGGCATTTTCCTTGGCTTCCGCGGCAGACTTCACCAAAACAACGCCCGCTTGATCGGGCTGTTCTTTGAACCGCCCTTTTCCTCGGCCGCCTGCGTGAATTTGAGACTTCACGACAGCAATCGTGCCGCCCAGCTTTTCGTAGGCTGCTGAAACCTCATCGGCAGTCTTGCAAACAATGCCCTCAGGCACGGCAACGCCGGCCTTTCGAAACAGAGCTTTTGACTGATATTCGTGAATTTTCATATCAATTTCTGAGCAAATGATCGCTTTGAAAACAGAAGCTTCATCGTCACCCAAGTTCATCTTGGGTCTATCGCGGACTATAACGCGTCCCGTTATCAATTCGAGTCTTGCGCTTGTGGATGACCAGAATTCCCTCGGGACCAACACGGAAAATCTCGTAATGAAGACCGCAGTTCTTGAGCTTCAATGAAGACAACGATCTGGAAATCCAAAATTCGTGTCACCCTCTGCTCTTTGCAGCCAACTGAACGGTCACCCACTCTTCTGGCAAGGGCGACCTACTTTTCAACGATGGAAGTCACTTCGCAGCCCAAAATCGACACAAGCCAATGGTTCCAGTCTGCACCACATGGTGTTAACCACGTTTCAAGGCCGTCAGCAAAACGGGAAGCCCCGCATGCTTCCAACCACAGTGTCTTGGATACACTCCAAAAAACACTGCAACCACTTCCAAGTAGCCCATGCCATCGATCACAAAAGTCGCGCCAAGCCTCGCCGATCGCCCAAATTACAAATTCATCAGTAACAGTCACCCAACAGGACAGTCAGCGATGCAGGAGCGCATTGGTCCATTTTGAGCCCAAAACGGTAAAATTCAGCCAGCATGAGCAAATTTTTAGATTCCCAATCGTCGAGAAAAATGGCTCGCTTTACAGCAAATTCAGTGGACGATTCACCAAATCAATCCTCACCGAAATTCAAGGCGATATCGTTTTGCCCCCGCCAATGACACACCAGCTGACATTTAGCACGCCAAAATCATCTGTTTGGCCCAGCCAAAAACCTTCGCCACGACCACTGACATTGCCGCAAATGGTTTTTTCCCAATCGCTGCTTCTGCAGAATTGACATTCATCGTCACTAGTATGCAGAACGATGTTGCTTATAGTTTCGCTGCAGTCATACGGCACCCAAAGTAAATCAGCATTATGCTGTTGCCTCAAAATGCCAATCTTGTCAGAACAAGGGTGACCTGCAAGAAGAACGTGATCTGACTTTTTTTGCCAGACGCGTTAAGAATTGAGAACCAAGTGTAGTGAGCGTTTCACCGATACTTGGTGATCACCAAACTTATTTGATCTGGAAAAGAAAATGGCAGAAGGCACAATCAAGCGACTCACCGACAAAGGATTTGGCTTCATCGACGATGGTTCAGGAAAAGACATGTTCTTCCATAGCTCATCGTGCGAAGGAATCAGCTTCGACCAACTGCAAGAAGGCCAACGAGTTTCTTACAACGTAGGAAATGGTCCAAAAGGACCTTGTGCTGAAAACGTAAAGCTTGCTTAATTGCAACATGAATTGACAGGGCTGTTGCGATCTTAACCAAGACGCAGCAGCCCTGTTTTTTTATGCGCTCTGAAAAAAAGCGATCACTTGTATTGCTGAAATCAGCCGCCCAAGAAAAACAACCTGCACCACAAGTGATTTCAGTACCTGCCCACTCGGCACTCGGCAACTGGCAACTGGCTCCACTCAGCAACCGGCCCGCCGTACAAGCCGTACCGTTCCACAAGCACAGTACGAAACGAATTCACGCTGCACTGTCATACCGCTGCACTGTCATACCGCTGCACCGTCACACCGCTGCCCAAGACTGGTAGCCACTGCGACAATCAGCCGACTAAGTCACGCGAATCGTTTGCTCACGATCGGGACCAACAGACACAATCGAAACCGGCTTACCGATCAGCTCCGCAGCCGCATGAACGTATTCCTGAGCCGCTTGAGGAAGCTCCTCAAACTTACGGCACCCAGTGATGTCTTCCGTCCAGCCCTGAATCTTTCTCAACACGGGCTTGGCAATTTCCAGATCCTCACAGCGAGACGGCATGTCTCGAGTCACCACGCCGTTGATGTCGTACGCTTCGCAAACATACAGTTCGTCAAAGCCAGTGAGCACATCCAACAAAGCAATCACAACGCTGTCCACGCCGCTGATGCGCGCACTATAACGAGTTGCCACCGTGTCCAACCAACCGCAACGGCGAGGACGCCCAGTGACCGTTCCGTATTCGTTTCCGGCGTCTCGAATCTTCTGGCCGACTTCATTGTCGAGTTCTGTCGGAAAGGGGCCACCGCCCACGCGAGTCGTATACGCCTTGGCAACACCAATCATTTCACCAATCGCTCGCTCAGGAACTCCACTTCCATTGTGAATTCCGCACCCCGAACTATTCGATGACGTCACATACGGGAATGTCCCGTGATCAATGTCTAGCAGACTTCCTTGAGCACCTTCAAATAACAGCTTTTTCCCGCTCTCCAACGCATCCAACAAGTAGGTTGTTGAATCGGCAACCAAGGGCCGAAGACGATCGGCACACGCACTGTATTCTTCAATAATCTGATCGGCGTCCATCTGTTCGCCGTCGGGATTTAACGCATTCAAGACCTTCTGCTTAAACGGCACGATTTCTCGAACCTTCGCCGCAAAAGCATCTTTCAGAATCAAATCTCCCACGCGAATGGCATGGCTACGACCCATCTTTTCACGATAACACGTGCCGATACCTCGCATCGTTGTGCCAATAGCGTTGCCGCCTCGAGCCGCTTCGAAGGCCACTTCTTCTAGCAAATGCCAAGGGCAAATCACGTGAGCCCGATCGCTGATCATCAGACGACTGCTGATGTCTTCTCCACCTGCAATTAAACCGTCCAATTCCTTGAGGATGGCGATGGGGCTAATCACGACTCCGGGAGCAATCACCGACTTCACATGAGACTGCAAAATGCCTGTCGGAAGAAGGCTTAACTTATAGGTGTTGCCACCAAATTTGACGGTGTGCCCGGCATTATTGCCGCCTTGGTAACGAATCACGATATCGTGATCTTCCGTTAACAAGTCAACAATTTTCCCTTTGGCTTCGTCGCCCCACTGCAAACCAATCACTGAAGTTGCCGGCACGTCTTTACTCACCTGTATTCGGACAAATCTGGGAGCATTCGACACACGAATGCTGCATGAAAAACCACGACCCGGCGATCCTAGCCAGTCAGCCTCCAATCCTTAAACGCAGGCCCCTTTGAATTTGTGTTTTCCATGAAGGCTGAAAAATAACCAGCAGTTTCCCAGTTGAACGATTTCTATTTCACCGCCTTCAAGACCACGAAACGCCACTTCACAGCGAAAAACAGGCTTTCAGACACCAAGAAAGCGGGCACTCCGACTTTCTGACTACCAGCGATCGCCAGCCAGCTTTTCGCCCAACTTTCGCACCACCTGTAAGACGTATCGATTTGTGTTGATCGAAATTTCTTCCAGCCGCTTCAAACATTCACGACGAACAGGATCAGGCTTCAATTTTGCCAACCACTTCATCATGAGCGGTTGAGAAACGTCTGCTGGCTTGCAAAACGCGGCATTCAACAGCCATTCATCCACAGCCGAGTCTTGCCCATTTAAACCACATCGAATCGAAAGAAAATTCGTAGCGGCCTGCCCAGCTGACTGGGGATGACAAACTGCAGCCACTGCTAAGCTCACCATGTCCGCAGCATCAGCCCCCGATGATTCACTGAGCCGCTGCCGCTCAGACGACGACAACAAAGACCGGTCTGCCATCATGTGTTTCCCACAGTGAACTCGCTTGCCACCTTCCAAAGGCAGGCTTAATTCCAAATCATCACCATGAATGTCGCTGATTTGATTCGCCAAGCAAACATCACTCGTCTTCACTGCATCCGTCAAGCCAACCGAAAACCCAGTCGAAATCACCCATGTGGGCCGGTGCTCGTTCATGACTGTTTGAGCCGCCTTTTGATGACCAGAAAAATCAAAGCCAGCTTCAACAACCACAACTCGTAAAGTCTGATCTAAAAATCCGCCTCGAAAAACAAAACCGTCATCCACATATTTTCTTTGACGATCAATGTGCTTCAACAAAGGCCCCACTTCGGCTCTTTGACTACAGATTAAAGCAAAGTCCGCAGAACGTGCGTCGGCCGCACGTTCTGCAACGGGCGACTGACCGCTGGAAGATTCACCTGTGGACTCGCCAGCCGGCTGGTCGCCCGCTGACTGATCGTCCGTGAATTTCGATTCATCTGCCATCGGTCACGATTTTCTGATCGCAAAAGTCGACTGTTTCCAAACCACGAACCATCAAAACAAATCAGGCTGGCGAAGCTGCTACAACAATCGACTACGCCTTGGCTTCAAACGCCTTCATGAATTCAATCAAAGCATCAACACCTTCTGTGGGAAATGCGTTGTAAATACTGGCTCGCATCCCCCCCACACTTCGATGACCTTTGAGTGCGCTAAAACCAGCTGCTTCTGCTTCTTTCACAAACGCAGCGTCTTTATCAGCATCCCCTGTGACGAACGTGACATTCATCAACGAACGGCTGTCTTCCTTGGCAGTTGCTTGGTACAGACTGCTGCTGGCAACATAGTCGTACAACTTCGCTGCCTTGGCGGCATTGTTTTGCCCAACAGCGGCAAGACCACCCTGAGCTTTAATCCAGCGGAACACCAGCATCATCAAATAGATGCCAAATGTTGGAGGAGTATTGTACATCGAATCAGCGGCAGCGTGAGTCCGATACTGCAACATCGATGGCAGATCGCTGTTACCAGCTTCAATCAAGTCATCTCGAATAATCACCAACGTCACACCGCTGGGGCCTAAATTTTTCTGAGCCCCTGCATACACGATGCCGTATTTTGAAATGTCGATCGGGCGAGAAAAAATATCGCTACTGGCATCACACACCAAAAAGGCATCATCATGAAACCCAGTCGGTGCTGTCGCAAACTGAGTTCCATAAATGGTGTTGTTGCTGGTGTAGTGAACGTAACGAGGTGAATCGCTGTAGTTCACTTCAGATGGAATGTAATTGAAGTTGGCGTCTTCGCTACATGCCGCCTTGTTCATGTTGCCAAACTGTTTGGCTTCTTTGATGGCCTTCTTCGACCACGAACCTGTATTCAAGTAGTCGGCGGTTTGATCTTTCGCCAAAAAGTTCATGGGAATCATGGCAAACTGAGTCGACGCCCCGCCCTGCAAAAACAACACCTTGTAGTTGTCTGGAATGCTGGCCAGTTCACGACACAAACGTTCGGCTTCTTCGGCAACCGCAACAAAAGGTTTGCCTCGATGAGAATGCTCACAAATTCCAACTCCGGTATCTCCCAGAGACAACAGGTTCTGCTGAGCTTCCTGCAAAACACATTCTGGCAAGACAGCCGGGCCAGCAGAAAAATTCCAGATTCGATCAGTCATCAAAACAAGCTTTCAAAGAAAATTGGAAGCAGGCGGCTCGATCGCTTCGAAACGACACCCGAAGACTTCATCCGAAGACTTTACGTCACAGATTCATCATATTTCCCACAGCAATGTGCACCAAATCACGTGCCAATTTCAGCACCAGAATCTGCATCAGGCTCACCTGTAGATTCCATCATAGTTCATTTTTCAGGCGGCTCAATTTCAGATGCTCAGGAAGCTATTCATTGAGAATTGAATCTCGAAGTCAGGCAATTCCGCTTCCGATCTACCCCAAAATACGTCTCAACCAAATGAATCAAAGCCTGTTAGGCAGTGAATCTGGCAAAACCAGTTCTCCAAAAAACTTTCAGCAACCCTTTAAAAAAACAGAAAACAGCGCAGCAGCTTACGCCATCAGTACACTGATCTATTACACAGGTTCACTCCAACCACACCATCGGATCCGAATGAACGGCCCGCGCGTGTCAGAAGCTACCGAACAATTTCAACAACCACTGGACGATCGCATTTTACTGCGACGCTTCGTTCAGGATGCCAACGAAGCGGCTTTTGAAGCAATCGTCAGACGCTACCAAAAGCTGGTGATGAGTGTTTGCGTCAGAATCTTGGGCCCTGGCCAAGATGCAGAAGACGCATTCCAAGCAACCTTTATTTGCCTTGCTCGTCGACCTCG
Source organism: uncultured Planctomycetaceae bacterium (assembly GCA_964441085.1). Taxonomy (GTDB): domain Bacteria; phylum Planctomycetota; class Planctomycetia; order Planctomycetales; family Planctomycetaceae; genus Fuerstiella. Next base: position 16,270 of record CAYTUE010000021.1, on the reverse strand, counting down.
TTCCATCCGTCATTCAAAGGCTCTTAGCAGTTGGCTTTATACAGTTGCCTATCGCAATAGCTGGAGACTGATTCGGCATCACAAAAAAACACACACGGAAGCCCTGGAAACAGAACCCATGTCTGAACCAGCCGATCCACTCGACAAAATCTCAGATGCCCAAGACTGTGTCGTCGTTGACGAAGAACTCAACCGCCTGCCGGTGAAATTCAAAGACGTCTTGGTCATGACATACTTTGCAGACCAAACCAGCCAACAAATCGCAGACACGCTAAACATTAGTAAAGGCACCGTCGATGGCCGCCTGCGAGATGCTCGAAATTTACTGCGAGTCAAATTGGCTCGCCGAGGCGTCACCATCGGAGCCATCGCGCTGGCAGCGTCCGCATGCACTCAAGCAACAGCCGCCACGTCAACCACTTTACTGAATTCAACTTTGCAGCTTGGTTCAAAAGTTCTCACCAACCAAGCCCTTGCTCCCACAAACCTTTCTCATATCAACCACCTGATTCGACCGGAGACAACGATGATGACTACGAAAATGATCACCGCCGCGATCTTGGGCATTGTGACTGCTGGAGCCATCGGCTACAGCGGAATCGTGTTTGCTCAGCAGGCAGAATCCACTGGCTCAGATAATCAAACAATCCAACCATTGGCAGGTGCCGAAGACGGTGACTCATCATCTAGCGGTCCATTCCGCAGCGGTTCGGCATCACCCACGGTCTCCGTGTCGCCATTCACCGCTGGTGACGACACTGATCCCTTTGCATCAAATTCAACGAACGCCAACGATGGCTCAACAAATAAGCAGTCGGATCAAGCCGTTGTCCAGACATACTCTTCCATCCCAACCAACGCCTCTGCGATAGAAAAACAGATTTACACGGCACTCAACAAACCAATTCCGCCGCTTGACTTTGATGATGGTGAAGTTTCTCTTAGAGAAATACTGAGGATAATCTTAGAGGTAATCAATCGGGACGGAAAAGGACACAAAGTCAACATGATGCTCGACCGTATGGCGCTCGAAGCTGAGGGAATCACCTCACTGGATGACGTTCTGCTCGGAGATTTTCAGCTTCAAGGGATTGAACTCAAAAAAGCCATGAACCTGATCTTCGCCCAAACATCGGACCCCCAACTTGACTACGTCATTCAGGATGACGTCTTACTCATAACAACACAGATTGCAGCAAGAGAAGAGGATGGAGACGGAGGCTACTTCACCACGCGGGTCTACCCCGTGAAACAAATCCTTGCCATGCACGGCACTTCGAATACCGCGCCCACACAAGGCGGTGGTGGCAGCTTTGGTGGCGGTGGCGACAGCCCCAGCAGCCCCAGCGGCGGTGACTTACAACCAATGCCCGAACCCACACCAACACTGATGGACCTAATCCAAATGATGACTTCACCATCATGCAGTTGGGTCGCAATAGACGGAGATGGCGGAGCGATCAGTCTGTCTGGGAATTCACTGATTGTTCGCCAGTCTCTGCGAGGGCACGAAGAAGTTGTCAAGCTACTTAACCTGCTTGCCAGTGCCAAAGAATAGCGGCTGACAGCAAAATCACCCGTATTTCTTAGCAGTGCAGACAAAACAGACTGGCTTTGCAGCATCTGCTGCAGCCATGCAAAGCGGCCCTTGAGATCACATGGTTCAGCGATAAGATGCCCGTTCTTACGCTGTTCGCAACCACAGGAACGGCAATCACCGATCTTTCATCACGATTGCAGCACCGCTTTCTCATGCCGCTTGAAAACTCTCCTTCCGGTCCTCGACTGCACTCGTTTCAGCCACCTCAGGGAGATCTCGCCGTTTTGGCCGGGTCCGGTAACCCGCTGTTTGCCTCCAAAATCGCCAACTGCTTGGGCACAAAACTCACTCCCTGTGAAGCTCAAACATTCAGCGAAGGCAACGTCTTTGTCCGGATTTTAGAAAACGTTCGTGGCCGAGACACCTTTGTCATTCAAGGTGTTCATCACCCAGTCAATGATAACTTTGTCGAACTGTTATTTTGGATCGACGCTCTGAAACGCGCCAGTGCCCAACAGGTCACTGCCGTGATCCCTTATTTCAGTTACGCCAAAGGAGACAAAAAAGACGAGCCTCGAGTTTCGATTCGAGCTCGAGTTTGCGCAGACGCCATCGAGGCCGCTGGGGCAGATCGAGTTCTCACAATGGACCTGCACAGTCCTCAAATTCAAGGCTTCTTTCAACGACCTGTCGATCATCTTTATGCTCGATCCGTCATTTGCGATCACGTCAAAACACTGAATCTCGACAACCTTGTCGTTTGTAGCCCAGACGCCGGATTCGCAAAAGCAGCGGCCGCATACGCCAATCTTTTGGGAGTTCCCGTCGTGATCGGCAACAAAGCTCGCCCAGACCATTCGGAACAAGCCGAAATTTTAGAAGTGATCGGACAGGTCGACGGCTGCAATGTTCTGATGGTAGATGACTTCACCATCACTGGTGGCAGCCTATGCAGTATGGCAGAAGTATTAAAGCAACGTGGAGCCAAAGAAATCTACGCAGCCGTTTCTCATGGAGTCCTTTCCAAAGGCGCTGTCTCGCGAATTGAAAACAGCCTCATTCAGAAGTTGTTTATGACGGACACAATCGAACCGTCATTGGAACCACTCGGTAGCAAAATCGAAATCATCTCTGTCGCCGAGCTGTTCGCCCAAGCCATCCGCAGCATCCATGACCGAACCAGCGTCAGCGGGCTGTTTCCCGACGACAATCAAACGTAGGAATTGCAAACAGTCGCAGCCTGATAGCAACAATGCTGCCCTTTCCTGTCACCGAGCTTTTTGTAGACCCGACTACGCCCACAATCGGCCTCACAGAGGCCAACGACAGAAAAACCCAGTCGTCAGACTCCAACAAATCGTCCTATTTTCACTTTAACGATCAGCCTCCAACCTTCCGATCCGCAAAATTCCAGACATCATTCGGCGGAAAGCAGCATCACAGGATTTGGATTTGTACAGTGGCACGTTCGCCGTCCTGTTCTCGTCCTCAGAAAATGAAATCCCATGGCCGCCAAGATGTCTCCCATGATGGAACGCTATCACGAAGTGAAAGCGGAAAACCCTGGTGCCATTCTTCTGTTTCGCATGGGAGACTTCTTCGAGCTGTTCCACGAAGATGCTCAAAATGCCGCCCGAATTCTCGGACTCACTCTGACGTCTCGAGACAAAAATTCGGACAACCCGATCCCGATGGCCGGCTTTCCTCATCACCAATTGGACGGCTACCTTCAAAAACTGATCCAATGCGGATTTCGAGCCGCCATTTGTGATCAAGTCGAAGACCCCAAAAAAGCAAAAGGGCTTGTTCGTCGAGAAGTCACGCGAGTTGTCACGCCCGGAACTCTGACCGACGATCAACTCTTAGACCCACGTTCCAGTAACTTCATCGCGTGCATCGCTCCTTCCAAAGAAACCTTGGGACTGGCTTGGCTAGAACTTTCTACCGGCCGTTTTCTTGCATCCGAAATCGAACCTGCTTTGCTGCAAGACGAACTGGCCCGCATCCAACCGGCCGAATGCATCGTGCCTGAAGACGACGCCACCAATGGCAGCTTACCAGTCAACCGTCCCGATTTAGGTGGCCCCGTGCTTACTGGTCGTCCAGCATGGACTTTTTCAAAGGACGATGCCAGACGTCTGCTGAATGACCACTTCGGCACCAAAACCCTAGAAGGCTTTGATATCGAAGACGACAGCCCCGCTGTGACCGCAGCGGGAGCACTCCTCGACTATATTCGAGACACGCAAAAGTCTGCCCTGCTGCATATCACTCGAATCGAAGGCTACCGTCGTCAACGGCACATGATTATCGATGAAGCCACGCGGCGCAGCTTGGAACTCACGCACACCATGCGAGACGGTCGGCGAGAAAACAGCCTACTGGGGATCATCGACGAAACCTGCACGCCCATGGGAGCACGCCTGCAAGCCGACTGGCTATCAAGCCCTCTCACCGACTTAAAGCAAATTGGCGAACGCCACGACGCTGTCGAAGAACTTGTCGGGGATTTGTCTCTACGAGACGACTTACGCGACTTGCTGAAAAGCATGTACGACCTACAACGACTGACATCTCGAGTCGCCACCGGACGCTGCAGCCCTCGAGATCTCAGCTGCCTTGCCAGCACCTTGAACACACTGCCCAAAGTCAAAGCAAAGTTAACAGAACGCAAAGCAGCTCGCCTCGAAACTTTGCAGCGACGCATTGACCTTTGTGATGAAGTACACAATGCCATCGAAACAACTTTAGTCGACGAACCTCCGGCAACTGCAGCTGATGGAGGAATCATCAAAGAAGGTTTTGATGCCACACTGGATGAACTGCGAGATCTCGCGCGAGGCGGCAAGCAATGGATCGCCTCATACCAAGCTCAAGAAAGCGAACGCACGGGAATTCCGAATCTAAAAATCGGCTTCAACAAAGTGTTCGGCTACTACTTAGAAGTCACAGCAGCCCATCTCACCAAAGTGCCTGAAGACTACATTCGCAAGCAGACACTGAAAAATCAAGAACGCTATATCACGCCCGAACTGAAAGAATATGAAGACAAGGTTTTACGAGCCGAAGACCAAAGCAAGGCCTTAGAACAAGAATTCTTCAGCACCTTAAAAGACAACATCGCCAAAGATGTCACTCGTCTGCTGGCCACCGCAGAAGCTCTTGCCGAAGTCGACGTTTTTATGAGCCTGTCGACTTTGGCCGCATCGGCCAACTATGTGCGACCAGAAATGCTCTCTGAGCCCATTCTTGACGTGCGAGATGGGCGGCACCCTGTTTTAGATCGGCTGATGCCCGCCGGAAACTTCGTGCCAAATGACGTTCTGTTGGGCACAGTTGCCAAAGCTGATTCCGCAACAGACCAAGACTCAGCATCCAATACAACGGGGCGAGTTCAAATTATCACCGGGCCAAACATGGCTGGTAAAAGCACGTACATCCGCCAAGCCGCCTTGCTCACCGTGATGGCCCAAATGGGATCATTCGTCCCTGCCGCATCCGCAAAAATTGGAATCGCCGATCGGATTTTTGCTCGAGTCGGAGCCAGCGATGAACTGGGCAAAGGCCAAAGTACGTTTATGGTCGAAATGACAGAAACCGCTCGTATTTTAAACAGTGCAACACAACACAGCGTTGTCATTTTGGATGAAATTGGCAGAGGCACCAGTACCTACGACGGCATTTCGCTGGCCTGGAGCATCACAGAAAACCTGCATGATGAAATCCAGTGCCGCACCATGTTTGCAACTCATTACCACGAACTCACAGACTTGACTCAAACGCTAAAACACGCCAGCAACTGGCATGTGTCTGTTCAAGAAAGTAATGAAGACGTCGTGTTTTTACATCGAGTCATCCAAGGTGCGGCTGGCCGAAGTTATGGAATCCATGTGGCTCGATTGGCCGGAGTCCCGACGTCTGTTACGGAACGAGCTGCCAAAATTTTAGATTCGCTGGAAAACCAAAACATCAACGAAGAAGGCAAAAGCAACGTTCCCAAGCGAGAAAACAAGCAGCAGAAACATCAACAGTTGTCACTGTTTGCTTTACCAGAAGACCCGTTGCTTGACGAAATTCGCCAATTGAATGTCGACGACCTGAGCCCACGCCAAGCCATGGACGAATTATATCGGCTAAGAAAAGCGTTGGCTGATCGATCCGAATAGTGCAGTATTTGGTTTCGGAGATCGACAGTCGTCGGGCTGTCTGTCATCGGACAGTAGCCGGGCTCTGTGAGCCCGAGCCCCGCCACAAAACCGGCCTCAAAGAGACCGACGACAGAAACCGATCCCAACATAGCCATCACGTCGGAGAGTGCTACCCACATTCGACAACACTGTGACGCTGGCAGCGGCAGCGGCAGCGGCAGCGGCAGCCACGATTCCATCCGCAACTCTACGGTCGTGCGCGAACCTCAACGCCTTGTTTTCTTGCACGAATAAAGTCAGAATAAATAGACTTCCAGCGCGACTCCTTCCTCAAGATCGAATTCCCATGCTGCAACTGAAATTCCTCTTCCCCCTCATCGCCACCCTGCTCTGTCTTTTCTCTTGCGCTCAAGCATTCAGCCAGCAGCAGCCAAACGTCGTCATCTTTATCGCTGATGATGTCAGCTGGAACGACTACGGCTGCTATGGGAACCCATCCGCCAGAACTCCCAACATCGATGCGTTGGCGGCAAACGGGATCCGCTTCGACAACGCCTACTTAACGGCCAGTAGCTGCAGCCCCAGTCGTTCTAGCATCATCACCGGACGCTATCCTCATAACAATGGCAAGGCGGCTGAACTTCACAAGCCGATTTCTGCTCACTTGCCGTGGTTCCCTGAAATTCTGAAACAAAACGGCTACTTTACCGCGCTGTCAGGTAAGCACCATATGACCATGGTGGGCGACAACGGAAAAAGCCAAGCTCGGCCGAACGTGTTTGATCATGTCGATCACGGCAAGACGAAACAAAATTCCGGAGGCCATGCCAACTGGGTTTCTGTCACAGAAAATCGTCCCAAGGATCAACCGTTCTTTTTCTGGTTCGCATCCATGGATGCACATCGAGGCTGGGATGCGGATCAGCAATGGGATACAGATCGCTACGGACCAAAACACACTTCAGACAACGTCGTCGTCCCACCCTTCTTGATCGACAATCGGGAAACTCAAGCAGACCTTGCATCTTACTACAACGAAGTCACTCGGTTCGATTACTACATCGGCCAAGTCATCAAGACATTGAAAAACCAGAACGAATTGGACAACACGCTGATCTTTGTTTTGGCGGACAATGGCCGACCTTTTCCTCGAGCAAAAACGAGGCTGCATGATTCTGGAATGAAGACTGCACTGGTGGCTCACTGGCCAAAAGGCATTCAATCCCCAGGCACCAGCAACAGCTTGGTCAGTGTCATTGATTTGGCTCCCACAATTCTTAACGTTGCTGGCTGTGCAGTGCCAGAAACTTGCCAAGGAACCAATCTTCAACCCGTGTTCTTTGACCACTCAAACGTTGCCAGAACACATGCATTTTCAGAACACAACTGGCACGACTACGAAGCCTTGGGACGGTCTGTTCGACATAAAGATTACATGCTGTTGAAGAACTTTCGTCCGGAATTGTCTCAACAAGGTCCGGCAGATTCTGTCAGATCACCATCACACAAATCGCTCTTACTGGCACAACAAGACGACAAGCTCACAGCTGCTCAAACCGACGTCTTCCTAGCACCACGACCGGAACTGGAACTGTACAACCTAACAAAGGACCCTCATCAGTTAAATAACTTAGCAGGCTCAACAACGGCAACCAAAATCCAGAACCAACTCACAGAGGCCTTAGACGAATGGATGCAGGTTACTCGAGACAGCATCCCCAAAAAGATTACTCCAGATATGCGTAGCCGAGCCACCGGTAAAAGACTAAAAAACGTCAACACCAACGGAGCCATCACTCCCGGAGAAGATAAACAAGCAGATCGATGCAATGCGTCCGGACCGGGAATTGCAATGCTGAACGTAAAATGAATTCCGGATGAGCCATTCCTTTCACCATCACAAAAGTGGCATTCGCGTCTTGCGACCAATGTCACTGAGTCAAAGAGCCACCGAGTCAAAGAACATGGGCAGTACCCAAGCGGCTGAAAACGATTGGCCGCTCAGAGACCAATTGCAGGAAAGCTCACATTAAGAAGGTTACCCTCGGCCAAACCAAGACACCTTGTCTGCAATTGGCTTGCGTTTTCCTTCCGGTAATTCCCCCTTGGCATTGCCGACGTAAAACATGCCCAGCACTTCGTCATCTGCAGCTAGGCCGAGATGGTCTTTCATGAGGTCATTGCAAATTGCTTTGGCCGAAGACCAGTATCCGGCCACTCCGCAAGCTGTGGCCATCAAGTGCAAGTTCTGAACAGCACATGCAACAGCCGCTACTTCGTCGATTCGTGAAATCTTGCCCGATTCTTGACGCTTCATCGCGATCACAATCAAATGAGACGACGCGGCGGCAAAGTTCTTCAATTTGTCGACCGTTGCAGGACGACAGTTTTCGGGCTTGGTGATTTGCAGATACAGCTCGGCGATCTTGTTGCCTAATTCGATTCGAGCTTCATTCGTATAAACAAAAAACCGCCAAGGTTCGGTACAGCCATGAGTCGGAGCCCAGTTAGCAGCTTCCAGCATGCGATCGATGACTTCGTCGGCAACTGGCACGTCTGAAAAGGCGGCGGGCTTCACGGAACGCCGAGAGCGAATGCAATGTTCGATTGTTTCTGCTGCCACTTGAGCCGTCTCGGGTTTCGTTTTAGCCATCTGATTTGCTTCCCATTCACTACTCATCGAAATCGTCTTCCTTCGTTCACCAAACTCATTCACGGTCAATTGATTTTTTCTGCGTATCGTTTCAAAAACCAGTCGCCCACACGACTCACCGCGACAAACACGATCACACCCAACATCGCTGATGCGAACACAGCCGCGTACAAGCGGTCTGTCGCAAAGCTATTATTTCGTCGTTCAATCAGCACTCCCAAGCCACTTAAACTGGCCCCCACAAAGAATTCTCCCACGATTGCTCCTACCACAGATGCCCCTGCTGCAATGCGGACTCCTGCAACAATGTAGGGAACGCTGTTTGGCAGGCGAAGTTTCACTAATGTCTGCCACCGAGACGCCGAGTGCAGCTGAAACAATTCCAAGAGCCCCTTATCAATTCGCAACAGTCCGGTTGTCGTGTTCGTGATCACCGGAAACAAGCTGATGATCAGCGATATTAAGACCACTCCTGGAAACCCTCGCCCCACCGCAGCAATGACGATAGGTGCAATGGCGATCACGGGCACCGTTTGCAACAAAATTGCGTACGGATACAAAGAAGAACGAAGCAGCGAAGATTGAGCAAACAAGCAGGCGATTAATACGCCAAGCACCAAGCTGCACAACAATCCGGTGATCGCAGCCAAAGAGGTTTGAACCATGGCCGCCAACAGTACCATCCATTCGTTTCGAATCACCATGGCCACATCAACAGGCAACGGCATCACGATCTTAGGAATGTGTAAAACGCTGACGATGACATGCCAAATCATCAACAGCATCAGCATCACGGCCGCCGGAGCCCCCACAAACTGAAGCGCGGCAACTCGCCTTGTTTTCCCATGCGTCTTCATGACTTGCCCCGCTGATTGGCCCACTGGTTGGCCCAGCCCGGAAGGTCGTTGGCGGCGGTCACACTTTGATGCAATGCGTCTGTCACTTCGTCGACAAAGTCATGATAGGCAGGCGAACGCCTTACTGTTAAGTTTCGATCCGTCGGAAGTGTGATGGGGATATCTGCACAGATTTTCGCAGGTTCACCTCCCAACACGAAAACTCGATCACTCATAAAGACAGCCTCGCCAATGTGATGAGTCACCAACACGGTTGTGAGTTGCTGCTGCAAGTGAATTGCGCGCACGTCTGTTTCCAACTGCATCCTGAGCACGTCGTCCAAGGCAGCGAATGGTTCATCTAACAGCAGTGTTTGAGGATTCAAAACGAGAGACCTCGCAATGGCGACTCGCATTTGCATGCCGCCGCTTAATTCTGCTGGCCGCTTTGTCAGATCATCATCCGAAAGCCCGACCAATTGAAATAATTTTGCGACACGATCGGTAGGCACTGCTCGTGGGTCAGGCCCCAGTTCCGCTGGGAGAACAACATTTCCAGCCGCGTTTCTCCAAGGGACAAGATTGGGACTTTGAAACACCATTCCGGTGGATGGCCGTTGTTGCGTCGATCGCTGTTGGGTGGCTCGCTGCTGAGTGGCTCGCTGTTTCAGCTGATTCAACGGTAATTGATTTGATGTTAATGGCAGCAGCCCGGCAAGAATCCGCAGCAACGTGCTTTTTCCACTGCCTGATGCTCCCAGCACACTGACGAACTGCCCAGCAGGAATGTTCAGGTCGGCAATCTGCAACACCGCATCACGGCCATAGGAAAAATTCAACTGAGGAAATGCAAACGCGTTCCGATCAGGCAGACAGGCCGTTTGAGAAACTCGCTCAGATGGCTTCACTGGAATGTCCTCAAAAAACTGTGGGCTAGGTAACGAAATCACAAAACGTTTGCGGCCTGCTTGATGCCTCCTCAAGCAATCATCGCTAAGTCTGTGGATCGATGTTAGAATCTGCGAGAGCCGTTCCAATGGTCAAACTCACCTTTTTGTCGATTCCACACGTGATCACCAATCTCATTGAAATCGTTTTCGCGTCCCCCCTTTCCCCTACCCCGTCATTCTGTCGCCATAACACACTGACGCGACGAATTCATCACAACGGACTTCCTCACCATACAGGATTCGCTTCAGCTGAACAAAAAACGTGCCATCTTGATGCGGATTCACGATCTTCGAATTCGCTCACGGTCTGATCCCAAAGAATGCGTTACTGACCGAAAGACACAATTTCTTAAGCGCTAAGGTAACCACAAATGACTTACTGCAAATTCCTGATGATTGTGTGCCTTGTTTTCACAGGTGTGGAATCCTACGCCCAAGACGATAATGGTGGAGGCGGTGACGGAGGTGGGTTACCCGGCGGAATCATCATTGATGCCGACGGGATCATTAACGCGCCCAAGAGTCAAAAAATCAACGCGACTCTGCAAAAACGCAAACTGCAAATCTTTGCCAAGCAGCATCTGGCCCCCGACCTGAATCATGAGTCTGAACTTCGAAAAATTTCTCTCAATCGAATTGACCAACAGCTCAAACAAGCGTTGGAAGCCAACACCGAACCGGCCTTTGAATTGCTCCACTTGGGTGGTCTCACATCGATCGAATATGTGTTGTTTGACGAAGACAATCACGATGTCATTATCGCAGGCCCAGCAGAAGGCTTTGCTGCGACCGCAGATGGAAGAGTCATCGGAATTTCTACTGGGCGGCCCACGTTAAAGCTCGACGACTTACTGGTCACGCTGCGAATCGCCGCAGACAACCAGCAGCTTGGTTGTTCATTCGACCCAGAACCGTCTCGACTCGCTAAAGCCAATGCTTGGAGCAAAGCCAATTCCACACCGTCTCCCTTGGCCGTTGCGCGGCAACGCTTTTTTCAAATGGCGGATATTTTAGGCACTTGGAACGTAAGAATCTTTGGGATTCCCGACAACAGCCATGCGGCATTGATCACAGTGGAAGCGGATTACGAATTAAAGCGATTAGCACTGGGAACCATTCAACCCAAAATCCGTCGATTCAAAAGCCATTTAGGGTTTGCTCGCCCCGGTGAAAACACCATGAAACGCTGGTGGATCGCACCACGCTACAACGTCATTGAAAAATCAGCAGACGACACCATTTACCGACTCTCAGGACCTCGCCTTCAACTGATGACTCAAGAAGAATTGGTTGACGCGCAAGGCAATCGCTCAGATGCTCCCTTCACCGAAGTCAGCGCTGAAAAGTACACCCAACAATTTAATAAACACATCGACGCACTGTGTGAACAAGTGCCCTCCTTCGCAGCGACTCAAAACCTATTCGACTTGGCTGTGGTGTCAGCCTTAATTCGGCGAGCCCAAGCTCGTGGCCAAATCAATTGGCGGCCCGATGTGCTGCTGAATCAAGCTCAGTTACCACACCAACAGTACTCAACCCCCACTCAAGTCCCTTCGCTCGTGAACGTAAAATCCAGTGGTCGCAACTTATTGGTTGGATTTGTCGCTGGAGGAGTCGCAATCGTTCCCGGCAACATTATCAATCGAGCAAACCAACTTGAAAGCTCGGCAATTCCAGAAAGCCTGAACACCAAGGTGGTTCCACCAAACAGCTGGTACTGGAACTAAAGCAATCCATCAATCCTGTGCGGTCACTGTGCTCAGCATTTAAGGGTGCTCAGCGCTTGAGGGTGAACAGCGTTGGGAGTGAACACAGTCTCAGAAATGT
>CAYTUE010000021.1:2073-4216 GCA_964441085.1 uncultured Planctomycetaceae bacterium | reverse complement strand
GTGCTCAGCGCTTGAGGGTGAACAGCGTTGGGAGTGAACACAGTCTCAGAAATGTGTGCGACTGACACTAGACTCTACTGCTGTTGAAGCACGTCGTCTTTATCTTGCTTCATCAGCCTGTTTTTTGAATAGTCCAAGACTTGCAACGACTTGCCTTCGTCTTCAAAGCCGATTGCAACATCGCCCGATCTCATGACTTCCACTTGAGCCAATTTTTTGGACACGGCTGCCACCTGCTGAACTTTGACATCAGCAAAATGGGACGATGCGATCAAACACCGACCTTTTTCGGTCACAGCGATCAATGTCTTGTCAGCTGAATGGAAGAACAGGTCCAAGATCACTTCACCCACGTCACCAAATAATCTTCCAGCAACTTTTTTCTTCTTCAGATCCAACACCACGACTTCTTTGCCAAACGATGCTGCAAGAAAATCACCCGTTGCGTTGATCGCAAGATGATTCACAAAACGAATGGATTTGATGCCAGTGAAATCAGACAAATCAACAGACGACTTTTCAGCCAACTGAGCCCCCGACCACAATACAATTTGATCTTGGGTTGATCTGGCAGCAGCTAACTGCCCGTTATCTGCCACGGCAAATTCACCGTTCGGCAAGGCTCCGTTTAATGCCACAGGAGCAGAAAGGGAAAGATCATTTTCAGACAGTTTTCGAAGCACAGGCTGACCGCTCTGATTAACGACAAGCCAAACATGATTCCCTCCTTTATTTTGGTAGCTTCCAATCAATACTCCACCAAGATCAGTATCTGCGGGAGAGATTTCTGCAGAACCTGCTTGCAGCTGAATCGATAGATTCTGATTACCTGAAAGACACAATGCCTTTGAACTATCTGAATTAAAGAAAACTCCAGTTGCTCCCGCAGAAAGTTCGTGTCTGCCTAAAAGTTGTCCTGAAGTCACATCCCACACATCCAATAACCTTCGACTGCGAGCCACACAGGCGTAAGTGCCACTGTCATCTAGAGCGACCGATTGAATCTTTGTCGCCGGTAAACTGCTACCCAATGGACCAGATGCCACTGACAGCAAGCCTCCAGAAACTGCCATAACCCCAGCAATGAGCACACTAACAAGACCAAAAAATCCATATGTGCCTCCGGGAATCACGGAAACAATTGCATCTGGAACCAGCAGCCCTCCTACTGTTGCCAACGACTTCTTAGCCAAAAGTGTCACTTTTTCTCGCCCAACCGAACTTCCTAATTTTTGCAGGCAATTTTCGGCCGTCCGTCGAACCGTACCATCCTTGTCATCAAGCAAAAGCAGTAGATCGGATTTTGCGGAGGGGCCCATTAACTGGCTGATGGCTCGACAAGCCGCACATCGAATTTCAGGAGTCGTATTTTTCAGTAGTTTTGAAATCGCTCCTTGGCTGTCGACCGCCCCGATTTCAGCCAGTGCGTTGACCGAAGCGATCGCCACCTTGCCTCCCTCATCCGTTGCTTCAATCAAAGGCTCTACAGCAGCCGTTGACTTTGCCGCACCCAACCCAGTGGCAGCAGCCGCACGAATAGAAACATCAGCCCTTGATGCAAGAACCTTGATCAATTGTTCAATCGCAATATCTGATGATTGATTGCCTAAAATCTGACATGCGATTTCGCAAACACGAGCTTCCGAATCTTGAAGTAAGGGAATGATCAGTTCCGCTAAACGAGGATGCCGAACGTCTCGTAAAGCCAATAGCGACTGCCATTTCAAGTCGGGCGAATCTCCAGCCAGCACAAACATTTCGAACGGGACGTCACTCGTTCGTGTCTACTGCGGGGACTATGCATTTGCTTTGTAAAGAGCAGATGAATTGAAGATCAATTTTCTGATTTCCAACGACTCCGACTTGCCCCGATTCACTTCAGTGAAGAATGAGTTTTGGTCGGGTACTCACACTTATCTGACGCAAGTCTGCGTTCAAAAACGAAGAAACAATGAAGCGGGTGTTAACTTTGCGATCACGTGAATTTTTGCTTCGACTTCTTTAAAGCAACGACCTTGAACGACGACCTTCACAAAGGTCATATGAACATTGGCACGCAAAATTGATCGACACCCAGCAGTTGAAACCCAACAGAAATCTTCGTTAAAAAATGAAGAAGACTTTGCGATCGATCAAACACAAC
>CAYTUE010000021.1:0-1973 GCA_964441085.1 uncultured Planctomycetaceae bacterium | reverse complement strand
GCGTCTCTCAACTACAATGGGCGTTCGACGTATGCCGCGATAGCGCACATGCCGATTACAAAACCATTCTCTTGCAGGATCTTGACACAGATGTCGACACGTCCCTTTGATCGTTTTTGGCTCGTCGCTGTTGTCTTGGTTGCATCCTGCGAGCAAGCTGCACTCGGCAACACGCAGACTCAGAAGACGTCCGCACAAGGCCCCCAATCCAAGCCTTTGGTTTTAATGACCTACAATGTGCTTGCCGACCGAATTGCATCGACCGAACGCATGAAATCACTGTTTGAAATCATGGAAAAAAACCAACCAGATATCCTTGCCTTGCAAGAAGTGGCTCCATGGTTCCTTGCTGAGTTACTCAAACAACCATGGGTCAAAAGCGGCTATCACTGCCCATCCTTTGGCGGCAGACAAGTGGCACCGGGCGGTCTATACATCATTTCAAAGTATCCAATCACAGAAGCTGGTTGGAAGATTCTTAGCGGCAAGCAACAAAGAACGGCGATGTTAGTTCAACTAGACATCTTGGGCGAAAAACTATCCGTTGTAACAATGCATATGGAAAGCCAGTTGAATGACGGCCCCGTACGAGCCAAACAACTTGATCAAATCTTTAGCTTAGCCTCCACAGGGGACCATGCCATTGTTCTAGGAGACTTCAACTTTGGCGACAACGAAGCAGAAGAAAGTCACATTCCTGCAACCTATGTTGACCTTTGGAAAACACATCATCCCAAAGATCCTGGATACACATGGGATATCCAAGTCAGCGCGATGGCCAAGCAAGGATCATTCCCCGGCGAACCAAGTCGTCGGATTGATCGCATTCTGTTGAGATCACCTGCGTATCGGTCTTCGCAGATCAAAATCATCGGGAACAAGGCACTTAACAAGGACCAGACCCTTTTTCCATCCGACCACTTTGGTCTCGTCGGAACGATAACTCGACAATCTGTTCAACGGCAGCACCCCAGAAGGTGACCTGTGCAACGACAGCACCTCAAAAGGTGGCCTCACAAATGTTTCGAATTCGGTCGTCGCTCCTTCTTCCAAAACACTGAATCCAAGCAGCATTAAGCCAAAACGGTGGCCTTCCATTGGTACCCTTCTCATCATTCGGCGAAAGACAGGCGATTTGACTGGAGATCTGCGACGAATTGCGTAGAACGCTGCATTCCGTCTGTATTCTCAAAACTCCCCGCTAAGCTGCTGCCTTATGTTGCTTCTCATTTCTCCGGCAAAAACACTGGATTTCGAATCAGCTTCCCCCAAGGTGAAAACAACACAACCTGCTTTTCTTCCGGAAAGTTCGCAGCTGATCCAAACGCTTCGTAAAATGTCCCCGGCAAAAGTCGGTGAACTGATGGCCATTAGCGACAAGCTGGCCGAATTAAACCACGAGCGATTTCAGCAATGGTCGGCAGAACCATCTGACAACGAAAGTCGCCCCGCCGTGTATGCGTTTCAAGGAGACGTTTATCAGGGTTTGCAGGCGAGTGCCTGGAAAGCTGCTGAGCGCAAGTATGCTCAAGATCACCTGCGTATCCTGTCGGGACTGTACGGACTGCTACGTCCGCTGGATTCCATCATGCCCTACCGACTTGAAATGGGCAGAAAACTCAAAACAAAAACCGCGGCGACTCTGTATGAATTCTGGGGCGATCAACTGGCAGACGCAATCAACCAAGCGGTTCAAAACAGTGACTCTGAAGCAATCATCAACCTTGCCTCTCAGGAATATTTCAAGGCGGCTCAAGCAAAAAAACTGACTCAGCCAGTTGTCTCGCCGGTCTTCAAAAACTTCAGCAATGGCAAGCATAAAGTGATCAGTTTTTTCGCCAAGAAAGCTCGCGGCATGATGGCCGACTGGATTATTCGCAACAAAGTCAAAACACCCGCACAGTTAAGCCAGTTTGCAGACGGCGGATACGAATGGCAAGAAGTGGAATCCACTGAAACTGCTCCCGTATTCT
>CAYTUE010000020.1:31493-47151 GCA_964441085.1 uncultured Planctomycetaceae bacterium | reverse complement strand
AACAGTTGGGTTTCCGAACAGTTAGGTTTCGGCGACATCCAAGTTTCAACAACATCATAGTGGCATGGCGCGATTCCTAGCCTATTGGACTGTTGGAAAGTCGCCCAGTGGTGACCCGATGCGTCGGGTCACTTTATTTACAGTCTTGCTAACTGGCTTCTTCTGACGAACTGCTGTTGTCTGCATCTTCAGGTTCAATCACGGTCGCCGACGCCTTCGTGTCTGGTTTCACTGCTGTGGTTGTTGCAGAAGATTGATCCGTGATCGCGACTGATGTTCCCGCCATGATTTGAGGACCGTCTCGATGTTCATCAATGATGGCGTGCATCTGTTCTGCTGACATGATTTCTTCGTCAAACAACACTCGAGTAATTTCATCCAACGTTTTGCGTTGCGTTGTCAGAATGTCGTAAGCACAACGATAAGCTTCGTCCACGAGGCGTTTGACTTCCAAATCGATTTCTCGCATGGTTTCGGCACTGTGAGCGGATTCTCGAATCATGCCTCCTCCGCTGTTTAAAAACGGAGACGTATTGGCTTCGCTGTAAAACATGCGGCCTAGTCGAGGACTCATACCAAATTCTGTCACCATTCGTTTCGCCATATCGGTTGCTCGTTGAAGGTCGTTTTGAGCTCCCGTAGATGTTTCGTTGTACACAAGTTGTTCTGCCGCAATGCCACCCAAAAGCACGGCGATGCGGCTTTCGAGTTCCGACTGAGTCAACAGTTCTCGATCATCTTCTGGCAACTGCAGCATGTAACCCAGTGCGCCCATGCCTCGAGGAATAATCGAGATTTTGTGGACAGGATCCGTGTTGGGAAGACTGGCTGCTACCAACGCATGTCCTGATTCGTGACAAGCAACTCGACGCTTGACTTCTTCGATGATGATTCGAGAAGTCGATTCCAAACCAGCCATTACTCGTTCGATACCGTCTTCGAACGCCTTCATTTTTACTTGCTTGTCACCTCGACGAGCAGCCAATAGCGCGGCTTCATTCACCAGGTTCGCAAGGTCGGCTCCCACAAACCCCGGAGTCAATTTGGCAATTCGGCTCATGTCGACGTCGTCGGACAGTTTGACTTTTTTGCCATGCACGTTCAGGATGGCTTGTCGGCCTTTGATGTCTGGTCGTCCCACCATGACGTGGCGGTCGAAGCGGCCAGGTCGCATCAAAGCAGGGTCGAGTGTTTCTGGGCGGTTGGTGGCTCCCATGACGATCACGCTTTGATCGGTAGCAAAGCCGTCCATTTCAACCAGCAACGCGTTTAATGTTTGTTCGCGTTCGTCGTGTCCACCCGCCGCGCCTGTGCCTCGAGTTTTTCCGAGAGCATCCAGTTCGTCGATAAAGATGATCGCTGGAGAACGCTGTAACGCCTGCTTAAACATGTCTCGTACGCGAGCCGCACCGACTCCCACGTACATTTCGACAAAGTCTGAACCGGATAGCCCGTAAAACGGAACTCCCGCTTCGCCCGCGACCGCTTTGGCGAGCAATGTTTTGCCCGTTCCTGGAGGCCCCACTAAAAGCACGCCGCGAGGAATTCGGCCTCCTAATGATTGGTACTTTTGAGGCGTCTTGAGGAACTCAACAATTTCCTTAAGCTCTTCTAATGGCTCATCAATGCCTGCGACGTCGTCGAAGGTGATGCTGATGTCTTCTTGAGCGTACAGCTTGCCGCGACTTTGAGCGAACGACATGGCGGATCCGGGGCCGCCCATGCGTCGTAGCATCAGATAGATAAAAATGCCCGTCAGTCCCAGCATTAACAGCAAAGGGATAAAGTTGGGCCAGTCGGAAGGTGTTTCGGCTCCTGAGTATTCGATTTTTTCGGCTTCAAGAGCCCCAATCAATTCGTTGCGAGCATCATCGCCGATCCCCCAGACTCCCACTCGATAACGTTTGACTTCGTCTGTGGCGTCGCCCTTGCGGAGATCGTCCATCGACGTATCCTGCCAAGTCATTTCTGTCGGCCCCAGCACGAGTTCATGAATATTTTGCTCGTGCAATTCGCCGGATTTCAGCCGTTCTCGAAATTCCGAGAGTTTCAGCTTTTCGACATCGCCATTGCCGCTCATTGTACTAAAGACAAAGAACAAGCCTGCCGCAACCAACAACATGAACGGCCAGTTGGTGGTTCGTTGAGGTGCGTCTTTTTTGGGTTGTTTTTTGGCGGGAGGAGGACTGGAAGGACGCTTAGGCGATTCAGACATAAATATGAGGCCGCATGGAAAAGGCGGGAATAAATCAAACAAAATGCTGAAGTTCAGCAGTGTGCAAACCGGCAAACTTAATCTCACCGAACGGATTATCGTCAACCATCGGTCATGATGTACGGACAACACAGTCGTTCGTTCTGTAAAACACTGGATTTTCTGTGCTTTTTGAACCAGTTTCTGTACCCAACTGTAGGTCTGAATTCAGGGCAGGTCAACTTTTAAGGCGGCAGTGTGCTACTGACTGCAATCATCTGATCATGAATGAAACTTTTTCGCAAATTATGCAGACTTTGGATCCGTCCGCAGAAACCTTCGGACCTCAGCTTGCAAATCGGATTTTGAATCACGCAATTCAGTGTCGAGCCACTGATATTCACATTGTTCCAGCCGATCATTCCACCGTGCTGAGCTATCGCATTGATGGAGTTCTGCAAACCATCGCGGGGCTTGAATCTCAAATTGGGCAGCGTTTGGTGGCTCGGTACAAAGTGCTTTCGGGGCTGCTCACATATCGCAGCGACCAACCCCAAGAAGGCCGCATCCGTACGGGCCACTTGGCAGAAATATCGGGGCTGTCTGAAGTGCCGGAATTATCTGGAGACGTTCGTGTTGCCACCTTTCCCACTTTGTTTGGTGAGAAAGTCGCCATCCGGTTGTTCAGTGATTCCGATTCGTTGCAGCAGCTTTCGGACCTTGCTTTGCCGATCGATATTGCCGATCGGCTCAAGGAACTCATTCAGCAAACATCGGGAGTCATCTTGCTATCTGGCCCATCGGGCAGCGGAAAAACGACCACCGTTTACGCCTGCCTGAGACAAATGCTAAAACAGCACGGTGTGAATCGATCGTTGATGAGTCTTGAAGATCCCATTGAAATGATTGTTCCTGGGATGACTCAATCGCAAGTGAAACCGAACTCCGACTTTGATCTCGCCAATGGCCTCAAGGCGATGATGCGACAAGATCCCGATGTGATCATGGTGGGCGAAATTCGAGATCCCGTGACAGCAGAAAACGCGTTTCAAGCAGCTTTAACGGGCCATTTGGTGCTCACCACATTTCATGCGGGCAGCGCATCGGAAGCTGTCACTCGACTGTTGGATATGGGGCTCGAACCGTATCTGTTAAGTAGCACGTTACGAGCCGTCGTTTGCCAAAGATTGCTGCGGAAACGATGCGATGCGTGCGGGCAGAATTCAAATTCGGTGGAACTTGAAACCTTAGCCAATCCTTTAGACAAATTGTCACCGCAGCCAGATCCTCAATCGCAGCCAGCAGTCTGTTCGCAGTGTGCTGGCCTGACTTACCGCGGCCGAATGGTCACGGCGGAAATGATGGACTTCGAACAAACAGGATTGAGTCAGCTATTAAGGACAGCAATGGATGCAGAAGAACGTCAGTCGCGGGCCAAAGAACTTGGTATGCAATTGCTTTCTGATCGATGTCAAACGGCTGTCGATGAAAATCAGACTGATCAGTTGGAAGTGTTTCGAGTGATGGGTGGGTACAAAGAAGAGTGACGTCATCCCAGCTGATTTTATTGCGAGCTGTTTTTTGCTGTAGGTGGAATGTGACTCGCTACCCCTTTTGACCAAGATTAAGTAGCCTTTACGGACTATGTTTGTGAATGCCTTTGTGACTGCCTGCTGAACAGCGCAAATCAGCTTCATCGTTTCTTGGACTAAAAAACTCAGTCTGCTGGGTGAGCGTTTGCGGCTGCTGTAAATTTCAATCCTCACAACAAACCTCCAATTTTCGTTTCATACGCTGCATACAAACTTGTTGAACGCCTGATGCAAAAACCATTGGAAGACATCAAACTGTTCTGTGATGAAGCGTCTGCTCTGGTTCGAGCAGGGTTGCCACTCGACGGAATTGCGAGCACGTCATCTCGACTTTCAGCAACCAAGCTGAAAGTTTTGGTGGAATCGATTCAGCAGCAAACGGCGAATGGTGAATCCATTGCCGAAATCATCGATGCCACAAAGTCTGCCCCCGATCGCTTGGTCACCGCCACTGTCGCCGCGGGACTTGCTTCTGGCAAACTGGAACACAGTTTGGAAATGCTAGGAGACGTCGCTGCAGACGTGAAGCAAATTCGTCAACGGCTCAAATCTGCACTGATCTATCCCGCTTTGATCATGGTGATCGCCACTGGGTTATTCACCTTCTTTATTCGACACTTCTTGGTTGCTACTGCTCAGGCAATGCGAACTCCTGAAAGCTCATTGTCTCCAATATTGCAAACGTTGTTCAATTGGGATCAACAGTTTTGGTGGTGGCCCAGCATGATTCCCGTCGCCATGCTGCTATTGGTTGTGGCGCCCGTGTTTTATCGCCCCGCTGGCATCATTCAATTGCGAGGTACCGAAAAGCTGGTGAAGCTGATTCCCGGAGTTCCCTCAGTACTGACCAGCCTGCAGTTTTATCATGCCAGCCGAGTTCTTGCGTTACTGATTCACCAAAACGTACCGCTCAACACGGCTCTTGTCATCGCCGGAACATGCAGCGAACGAACGGGATTGAAGGCCGCGTTTCGTGAAGCAGCCCAGCACTTGGAAGCGGGCGAATTGGCAGATTCAAAAATTCAACAGTTGTGGAAACGCGGGCAACTGCCCCCTCTTCTAGCCGTTGCTTTAAAGAACAGTGACAGTTCTGAACAACGGCTTAAGCTAAGCCTGACCGGAGTCACGTCGCATTACCACCGTCGTCTAGAAACCGGGATGACCATCCTCAGGCAGTATGTTCCGATTGGCTTAACCATCTTCTTGGCGGGCACAACTGTCCTGTTGTATTCCGTAGCCGTGTTTTGGCCGATGGCCGAACTGTATACAAGTATTATGCAGGAAGGAGACCTAGGAATCCAATGAAGCGTTTCCGCTACGAAGCCGTTGATTCTTCAGGCACTCCTTTGTTCGGAGTCCAACAGTGTGACCATTTTGAAGAACTCGTTCGCATTCTTGCGAGTCGAGGTCAAGAGCTTAAAAAACACACCGAACTGTCCTTAGAAGAATTCAATCGCAAGCAGTCAAAGTTGCTGCCAAGATTGATTCAGTTGCGAGTTGGCGAGCGACTTCATGACGCATTACTGACAGGCCTTCCGGCGCACGAAGCCGTTCGAGCGGTCGCTTCAGAACCCGTTCAAGCTCCATCGCTATTCGCGATGCCATGGATTTACTTTATGGCAATATTGGCGATAACGCTGATTGGGGGAGCCCTTGCGTTCGGCCACGTTTCCGCTGTCGTTGGCTTTGGTCTTCTGGCTTTGATCGTCGTGCTGCTGCCGATTGCTCATCTTGCCATTCGACAATTTCTATACGAAAGACCTCGACGAATTTTGCTTGAAGTGGCCAGTCAATTGGAACAAGGGTTCGACTTCAAGCATGTCACTCACGCGTATCTGCCGCAAGAAATGCAAACGCTGTTGAACTCGGACCTTGACGATCAAGTGAAAGCTCGAGCCGTTTCCGACATCATGCCAGCGTTACAATTAAGATCCAATCATTTGCAACGCTTAGCAGCGGCTATTGCGGTTCCCATGACCGTCTTTTGGGCGTTGAATCAAGTTCTGTGGTTAGCCGCCAAGCTCACGATGTCCCTCTTGGGGAACATCTTCGACGGTTTCGGGGTGATGCTGCCAGCGATCACCAGACTTCTTGTGGACATCGGCAGCGTGAGCTGGGCAACGTTTTCAACCGTGGCCATTGCCAGCACTTCATTCCTGGTGCTCTCTGCAATCATTATTGCGAGCGGTTGGGGGCACGATTTGTTGGCCAAAATTCCGTGGTTCGGTGCTACGTTTAAATGGTCGATGCAGGCTCGAGTTCTGCGAATGATGGCCACGCTTTGTCGCAATGGAGCACAAAACAGCGACATCATTAAAACGTCGACTCAAGTCAGCGGTTTCCGATCTGTCAAACTGCAAGGCAAACGTCTTGCGACCGCGATTGAACAGGGAATTCAGAACTGGCCCATCCAAGGAGCGCTCATGGGACTGCCGATTTCACTCTTGCAGGGAACCGAAGCTGCAGACGGCAATACGGAACAACGAGTTGGTCTTGCCGCGACCTTTGAACACTTGGCCGACATGCTGGAACGAGCAGCGATGACTCAAGCCGCCATCTTAGCAAACATCGTCCGCTTATTCGTCTTCGGCTACGCAGTGCTCATCGTCTGCATCACAGAAATCGCCATCCTTCTGCCTTTGCTCAAACTTCTGAATGATCTTTCCTAGCGACTGAAATCTGAAACCTCCCCTTCCCCCTTCTCCCAAGATTGATCTCTCAACGTGTCCATCGGCTTCATTCATACTCAACTGTTCCTGTTCAACAAGCCGGAACCATTGCGTCAGTCCACTTTGCTGATGGCCTTGGCGACATCGTTCGGAGACGGCCAAGCCGTGATGGCGTCATTGCAAGCATTGATCGCCGACGCCAAAGGAACATGGAAAACGAAGCTGCAACGATTGATGCATGTGTTGCAGGATGGTTACACGCTAAGCGAAGCCTGTACTGCTGTTCGAGACATCGTGCCGGAACGTACCAAAATGGCCATTCGAGTGGCTGAAAATTCGGGAGCCTTAAAACAAGTTCTGGCAGACGAAGCCAACCTGTTGATGCAACAAGGACGACAGGATGCTGGTCGCCCAAAACTGCTCGGAATCTTCGTCAGTCTGCTCATCCTGTCTTTGGTCACGTTTTCGGTCTTGTCTTTTCTGATGATCTTTGTCGTTCCAAAGTTTCGAGACATCTTTGAAAGCTTCGAGGCCCCTTTACCAGACGCCACCAAGCAACTGATTTCTGGTGCAGACATCTTTCTGGCATTCTTCCCTTTCTTAATACTGCCGATCTTTACGTTCATCGTCTATGCCCTTGGGTATTCCACTTGGTGCAACTGGAAATATTTGACTCGAGGTTCGTTGCCATTTGTCCAGCGGTGGCCCCGCTTTTGGATCCCCGACATCTTAAAATCGTTGGCAGTGGCCATCGCCGCCAACCGTCCCATTCCAGAACCGATTCATGCCATACTCGCTGAAATACCACCAGGAAAAGCGGCAACAGCACTCAGTGCAGTTCGCCAAAAAGCTCAAAATGGCGACGATTTGTGGAATGCATTGCGGACCGCAGGATTCTTGAAACGCTCGGAAACCAAGTTCATTCAAGCTGCCGAAGCCGCAGGCAATTTAGATTGGGCCGTCCTTCAACTGGCCGCCGAAATTCGCCGTCGACGACAAAACCGAATGCAAACTTGGGGGACCCTGCTGCAACCCATCTGTCTGTTACTGATGGGGCTTTTGATCGGATTCATCGTCTACGCTCTTTACATGCCCATCGCTTCACTGCCACTGACCGAGTTAGGAGAAGGAATATGATGCGTTGCCTGACATCAATCCAACTGCCAGCCGGCATCCAGACCAACAAACCCACTCGCAAGGGAAGCTTCATCATCGAAGTGATTGTGGCGTCCGTTTTGATGGCGTCACTGGCCGCAATTTTCTTGCCGGGCATTGCATCCATCAACCAACAGCGACTGGCGATTCGAGATGACGCATTGGTTTTGATTGAACTGAATAATCTGGCCGAAAAAGCCACGTCAAATCCATCCGCATCACTCACATTATCGGACTGGTTTACTGATCGATACCCCACTGCAAAATTGGACATTCAACCTGTCACCGAAAGTGTGTCATTTCAGCCGACAGAAGCAGGCCAAAACGATCCCGCTTTGGATTTTGCCAATGGTCAAAAAATTCAAATTACGACACCCTCTCAGGCGTCCAGTGTCCCCATCACTCGATCTGTTGTCGTTTGGCCATCAACACCTTCAGCAGAAGAGGCAAGCCAATGATTTGCCACCCACACAACAATCGCCCTGCAAATTCACCAGCAAAAATTCACAGACACCGTCGTGGGGCCATGTTTGCCTACTTTATGGTGTACCTGTCACTTACCGGAGCCATGACGGCGACAGCTGGCATGCTGCTGCATCAAATGTTTCAAGCTCGCACAGCTGATGAAGATCGAGGCAATGGAATTCGACAGCTGCTAAGAATCGACAATCAGCTCAGAACCGACTGGGGCGACTCGACCCAACATACAGTTCACGCAAACACCTGCACTTTCAAGACAACGAATCAAACGTCGGTGGAATACCAAGTTGCGGCCGACCGAATTCTCAGAATTGTTCGCAATGCTGCATCAGAAATCGAGGCATCCGACCGCTTTCAATTTCCCAAGGGGTCACAGCTTCAGTTCTTAGATTCGACTTCCGCTGGAACGTCCGCCGTCACCTTCAGATTAATCAGCCCGGTGCCGAGCCAGAAAACCAAATCAAACTCGAAACCCATTTCATTAAGTGCGGCCAAAGGCCGAATCGTTGAAATCTTCTTGGCGACATCACTAAAGACGAATCAAACAAGTTCGCCATCAGAAGATTTATTGTTGCCTGAGGCTGATCCAAATTTGAAGCCAGATGCCGCGGGAGACGACCAATGATGAAGCCCGTGCCATCGACTTCACAGCTGCGTCATGCGTTCAGCTCATCGCAGCATTCTGCTCGATCAGGAGCGGTCGCCATGGTCATGGTGATTGCAGTCACGATCATCGGAACCATCTTGTTGACTCAAGGAGTTCGTTCGGTGCTCAGTGAACGCCGAACCATGCCAGCAAATTTCCAACAGCAACAAGCAAAGCACCTGCTCCAAACGGGGATTCGTAAACTGAAGGCGTTGCCATCAATCGACGATGTCCAACCTGGCGCTTGGAACTTCACCAAAGGAACAATTCACGAAACACAAACGGGGGCCGTGACTGTCAAAGTGCAAAACGAGACTGTCACCATTTCAGCCCGCTATCCCTTGGAATCAGAAACGCCCGTAACGGTCTCTGAATCCTTCACCAAAGAATTTTTCGACTCGAAAATCAACACCAGATAACGCGTTGCCAAACAGCACGTTGCGGAATGAACAAGCGAAACAATGAGTGTCGTGAATTGCTCCGTAATCCAACGTTCTCATCGCAAACCAACGTTCTGATCGCAAAATGATCAAGGACAAATCGCAAATCAAGATTCCCACAATTCTCAAATCATCGCACCCGTTTGGTGTGAACCATTTTTAACCCTGCCTAGCAGGAGCCAAACTATGAACAAGAACCTTCCCCGAGTACTGAGGCGAAAGCCTGGTTTCACGTTAATCGAACTGCTGGTGGTCATCGCCATCATCGCCATTCTGGTTTCGATCATGTTGCCCGCCGTGCAGTCTGCTCGAGAAGCCGCGCGGCGTTCTCGGTGTCGCAACAACCTGATGCAATTTGGCATTGCGTTTCACAATTACAGCATGACGTATGAAATGTTGCCCCCAGGCACAGTCAACGAAACCGGCCCTATTAAAACGCTGCCGGAAGGCTATCACATGAGCTGGATTGTGCAGCTGTTGCCGATGATGTCACAACAAAATGTGTTTGAACAAGTCGACTTCGATCACTCGGTTTATTCAGCTGAAAATGTCGTGGTTCGAGACATCCAGTTTTCGGCTGTCTCTTGTCCAAGCGATTTTAACGGACGCTACAGCATCGAAGGAATTGGCACGGTTCAAGCTTCCAATTACGCCGCATCACATGGTGGCTCAAAAGCTCTCATCAGCGACGACAACAACGGATTGTTGTACCTAAACAGCAGCATTCGTTTTCGACAAATTCGTGATGGAAGTTCGAACACGATCCTTGCGGGCGAAAAAATCAATCCCCGCAAAGGCGACGATCTGGGTTGGATGTCTGGCACCGTGGCCACACTCAGAAACACGGGAATTGGAATGAACCTGAGTCCCGATATTATTTCAGAATTCGAAACTCCAGATGACGAATTGGACGCCGGAATCAAGCCGCCCGCCGAAGAAGCAAAGATCACCATTGATTCCGGAGGCTTTAGTAGCCGGCATCCGGGAGGATCCATGTTTTTATTGGCCGATGGATCAATTCGATTTCTGTCAGCCAGCATCGACCGATCGGTTTACAGCTATCTGGGCAATCGAGAAGACCGACAGATTTTGAATGGCTTTTAAGAGCACTGTGCTTGTGTGTTATCTGTCCGCTTTTTGTAGTCGGGCTCTGTGAGCCCGAATGGGGCGCAATCGGCCTCACAGAGGCCGACGACAAGAAATACAGGCCACAAGAAATACAACCAACAGAACACGCGAACCATCCCTCTACAGCCAAAACCCTGCTGCTCGACTTCAAATTCGATTCTTTCGAGAACGCAACATGCCGTCTATCTTATCCGCTCATCTGAATCATCGACGGTCAAACGCTTGCCGATCTTTGCCGACCGCGACCGGCATGCCCACGTTTCGCACGTCGCGAAATACGACCAAACGACGACATGGGTTTTCTTTGCTGGAATTGGTGTTTGTCGCCGGAATCGTCTGTGTGTTATTTGCATTGCTGCTGCCTGCCGTCCACCTGTGTCGTGAAGCAGCGCGGCGAACTCAGTGTAAAAACCGTTTGGCTCAGATAAGCATCGCGATTTTATCCTACCACGATGCACACACCATGTTTCCTCCGGGATGCGTTAACGAAACCGGGCCGATCGTTAGCAAAGCAGAAGGACTGCACACCAGTTGGCTGGTTCAAATTCTGCCCATGATGGACCAAGAAAACATAGCGCTCAGACACACACCAGAAGTATCAGTCTACGACGAACGTCATGCAGAAATCCGAGCACATTCGATTCGCAGTTTTCTCTGCCCTTCAGACCTCTATCCTGAAGTCACGAATGATGTGGCTGCATCAAGCTATGCCGGAGTAACAGGTGGATGGGATGTGATGATTGATTCCGACAACAAAGGCATGTTCTTCTTAAACAGCAGTGTTAAAGCGACAGAAATCATCGACGGCAGCAGCAATCAGTTGGCCCTTGGCGAACGCAGTCGAGCTGATGTGCCAGCAGGTATCGATTTGGGCTGGATGTCCGGAACATCGGCGACTCTTCGAAACGGCGAGATTGAAATCAATGCCATCATCAACGCTGGTGTTGCTGGTTCCATCACATTCGAAAACACGGGCGGCTTTAGCAGCCATCATGCGGGCGGATGTCAAATGGGATTAGCAGATGGTTCGGTTCGATTTGTCAGTGAAAATATTGATCCAACTCTATTTCGTCACCTATGCGATATCAACGATGGATACGATATCGGCGAATATTAATGATTGAGCACTCATCGCCGAGCTGCCGACGCGATGACTGTACGCTGACAGCACAGGGCTTAAACATCTGCTTGTCGTTTCACTGCTGCGATGTGTTCACGAAATTGATTTTGCTGCACACTGCCTAAAGTGATTGCTTCTGCGACTTGTAGGCCCAACTGATACCATGCTCCCGTGCATCGAGTGTTATGGCGAACGTCGCATCGAAAGAAATTCCATCTTGTTTCTGAAGGCGAATCATCTGCCGCGTACGAATCTGGCACGGTGTCTTCTGGCAAAGCAATGACGAACTGATTGCTGTTTAGCCGCATTGGAGTCATCACTCCAATACCTTTTCGACGAAGGTCTTGAGTCACCGCTGGGAGGCTGTGATCGAGTTGAAGTTTTGACATGTCTGCATCTGCGGTGATAGGAAGCAACCAAACACCCCATGAAACATTTCGTTGTTCACTGTCTCGTCGATCAACTTCGTAACCCGCTTCAAACGCCATGTGTGAAACATCGTGCCGATTTAAAATTCGGGCGAGACCGACAACTGCTTCTCGACTTAAATCTCGTGTTGAAAAGAAATCGAGTACGGAATGGATCATGGTGAGGGGTTTCTTTCTGGCGTTTTAATCCTCTGGGTGAGGCTTCATTCAGCTGAAAATTTATGCCAGAAATTCACAATGGACGTCTTTCTTAGTCGAGAAGCAGTGTTTACGAACGTTTTTCGCTGCATAAAGCAACGATTCTGCGGGTCTACCGGGCGCAACCGGTTTCGCCGCTCTGGCTGAAATCACACGGGGAAGACCGAGCAGACCACACCGCACAGCTACTCGCCTGAAAGATTGGCACTTCTATTAATCAACCAATGGGTTGCAGCGGGCAATGGTTTACCACAAAGGTTTCTGTCCGATCGTCTGTTTCAAACTGCACGGTCACCGTGGGGCGGTTACCACCATCAGAAACCTGAATCACGACTCCTCGACCATACCGAGGGTGCCGAACCATTGTCTGCACAGGAAAGGCATGACTTGCCGTGCTTATGACCGGTTTTTTCTTTTGAACTAAACGTTCCAGTTTTTCTTGCAGCTGCTGTTTTGCAAATCCTTCACTGGAAAACTGATCCGTCACCGGAGTGGTGGCTTGATTCTCACACACAGTTTCATCAGTTGCTGTATCTGAAGATTTACCATCTGTGTTGTTTAGGTGAGCCAGTTTGGCTTCTAAATCAGCAGCAGACATGATCTTCGGCTGTTCAGTCGATTCATTCTGATTCAAATAACGCTGGCGAGCTTTACGAACATGTTGTCCGTAAACGCTTTCTGCAGGCACGGCAGGAATGGCGCTTGCTCGAGTATCTCGTTGTAAGCTATCGATTTCATTTAAGAACGAACTGCTGACCGTGTACCGTTTGCTGCCTCGAAAAGTTCGCTGAACAGTTTGAGTGAAATTCAGCTGTTTCATAGCTCGCGTCATTCCCACAAACAGCAGACGTCGTTCTTCTTCAAACGACGCTGGGCTGCCATCTTGGACGGCTCGTTCATGAGGAATCAAACCGTTTTCCAGACCGATAACATACACAACCGGAAATTCAAGTCCTTTTGCCGCATGCATCGTCATTAACGTGACGGCCCCTTTATCGGCGTCCACACTGTCTGCTTCACTCGTTAAACTGGCCAGTTCCAGAAAGCCGCTTAACGATGGAGTTTCGTCGTCGGAAACTTCCTGCTGTTCATACTGGCGAGCCGCATTGATCAGTTCATAAATGTTTGCATGACGATCTTGATCGACTTCTTCGTTTTCATCAGTCCACAATTTCAGATAGTCGATTTCGGCAATCAAACGTTCCAGCAACTTTTCAATTTTTCCTTCCATTGCATCTTCAACAAACAGCTGGATCAGCTCATAAAATGCCTTCAAGGGTTTTCGACTTCGAGTTGCCAAATCAGGAATGTCATTGGCCATCGCGGCGGCATCAAGAAGCGAAATTTGTTGTTTGGCGGCAAAGGCTGTGAGTTTTTCAACCGTCTTATCACCGATGCCTCGCGCAGGCCGATTTACAACGCGCACAAAGGCCGAATCGTCTGCTGGGTTTTCGATGATTCGTAAGTAGCCTAAGAGGTCTCGCACTTCGGCTCGTTCGTAAAACGAATACCCCGACGCAATTTGAAACGGAACACCAAAGCGAGACATCGTGGTTTCTAACTGCCGAGACAACGCGTTGACTCGATAAAACACAGCAAAGTCAGAAAATCGACCGCCGTGTTGCCTCACTTCTACAGAAATCGCTTCTGCAATACTGTCTGCTTCGTCTTCCGCATCGTCGAATGTTAACAAACGAACCGGGTCACCCACTTCGTTTTCGGTAAACAGCGAACTGCGATGGCGTCTCGGATTTTCAGAAATCAACTGATCCGCACATTGCACAATGTTGCCCGTGCTACGGAAGTTTTGATCAAGTGAAACCACCTTCATCTTTGGAAAGTCGGATTCAAATTGAGTGATGTTTTCTGGTCGAGCACCTCGCCAACCATAAATCGATTGATCAGGATCCCCCGTCACACATAAGTTGGGGCAGTGTTGAGAAATCGCTTGCACAATGCGGTACTGAGCCAGATTGGTATCTTGATATTCATCCACCAAGACAAATCGAAATTGCCGATCCAAATGTTCGCGAAACTGATCGTTATGCGAAACCATTTCCACCACGTGCAGCAACAGAGAATCAAAGTCGACACAGTTTTGTTTTGTGAGTTGCTGTTCGTAAACAGGAAACACGGCACACGCAACAGTGTCAACTGGGTCGCCAATCCGTTCTTCTTGCATCCGTTGAAAGTCGGCCGCTGTGATCAAGTCATTGCGAGCCTTACTGATGCAGTTCAGTACTCGACGGGGATCGATCATCGTGGTCGAACGATTCAGGTCTTTCATGATTTGACGAATCAGAGACACCTGGTCGGATGGATCCAAAATCGTAAAGTTCTGTTTTAAACCAACCTGATCGGGCCAACGCCTCAAAATGTACGCACAAAATCGATGAAACGTGCTGACATACACGCTGCCATCGATCAACTTGTGCACTCGTTCCGACATTTCTCGAGCGGCTTTGTTGGTAAATGTCAAAGCCAACACTTCGTCGGCTTTGACACCGTTTTGTAATAGCCGAGCAATGCGCTGAGTAATCACTCGGGTCTTCCCCGAACCCGGACCAGCCAAGACCATCAGCGGCCCCTCGAAATGCTGAACGGCAGTTCGTTGAGCATCCGTGAGTCCGCTGAGAGCGGGATCGTTTTGTGATTCCATGGAGGTCATGAGGGGGCAAGGTTTCAATGAATCGTTGGGAAGACAAACTCGCGGCCCGCTACAATACTCGGGCGAAGCATTTTTGCATCCGGAAACCAAAAATCTAGCGAGAAACATCAACGATCAGTCAGGGCGTTCATTCCGCTGCAGCCGAGTCACGAATTCACTGGTTTTTGGAACAGTGCCGTCAATTCTTTTTCTGCGCCCTTCATGATGGGAAGAAATGCTCTGTCACCGCTCAGGATAAACGGGCGAATCTGAGTCACAGTATGAAGACTTCCCATGCTTGATTCGTCCTGAAAAATCTGATCGTGGTTAGGACAGATCACATCGATGGGCACTTGACCGTGGAGTCAAGCTGTGAAATGAAATTGCAAACCCCACGGCTCCATATGCACGGCATGGTTACGCGTCTGGTTGCTCGTAATCAAACGTCTTGATGTACTCCAACACCGAAAGTGGTATTGTTGTCATTGAATCGTACACACGGTAGCGGAATTTGAACCACTGGTCACTGCGTCGAAAGTGAAGCGTGTAAACAAAAACTGGTACCGCGTCACCAACTTGGCCAATTGTTTTGCGTGCATAAGCGGGCTGCCCCTGAAACGTTAAAGGCACAAACAAGCCTGCGTCACGTTTGTGTTCTTGCGGGGCCAAGAGTGACAGGCTCAAAGTTGCGCTGTATCGACGTGATAACCACGCAGATTTTGGAGCAAGGTAGATGCCGGGTGTCATTAAACCAACAGAGTCGTTGCGGATTTCACAGTTCCACTTGGGTGGTGCAATGATTGAAAACCCAAGAGGGTGTGCGATTCTGAGACTTGTGTCTGGTAACGAGGTGGGAACATCGCGTCCGACATAAAGCGAATGGAGAAACACGCCACTCAAAAGAAGAACAGTGACAGCTGCGATCGGTGTGATATATTTGCGATTGAGCATCGGTCCTTTG
>CAYTUE010000020.1:22667-31393 GCA_964441085.1 uncultured Planctomycetaceae bacterium | reverse complement strand
AAAGATCTCAGATGATTGAAACTGGTAAGGCTGTTGTAACGCCTCAATTGCTGGCTCTGAGTGAACATACTCGCCAGACACCAGAATTTGAAGCACCTCGCCACTGTTTGGTCATCGTATCAGGGTGAATTTTGTGCTTGGAAATGCGTGAGGTGATGGCAGGCCATTGAATTTCTCGGCCCCGTCATCATTTTCGGATACCGGAACTCAGTTACATCACAACGCAAGTCCGGCGGGCGACACAGCAGCGCATTCGCAAACAGACTGCGACAATCTTTATGCCTGTTTCATGCCTGTTTTAAGACCGTGCCCTCGTGCGGTCTGAGGCTCAACGTTGATGGCCACTTCCTCAGAGAGCAAAATCACTCGCAGTTGGCCCGCTGGCTGGTCACTTCAGCGACTGATTTTTACTTCACTTGAACTCTGCGATATTTGCCGCCGGATTGTGAAGCCAACTGTTGTAACCATGTGATTCGCTTCGATTCCAAAGGGCCACTGGCGAATTCAATCACATGAATCTGGCTTCCCGCCTTGTTCAATCGTTGGACTTCTTTGAGTTCGGAGTTCAATAAACGAGGTTCATCACCGTCTGTCAGAAAATAGATCACGTCACTTTCCAACGCGAGAGCTCTGCTTAACGCGGGCAGATGTTTTGTGCCTCCGTGCCCTCGAATTGATCCGATGGATGATCTTGCCAGCTGAATATTGACCGAAGTGGCCTGATAAAGATCTTCTTGTTGTCTTTGCCGTAGTCTCAACGCTTCCACGTAATCGCTGTAAAAGAAGATCTGAAAACGCTGATTGCGTTTCAGCAAAGCCAAGCTATTCACTAACTGGCTCTTGGCCAAGTTCAGTCGACGATTTTGACTCATCGACATGCTACTGCTCACGTCGATCACATACACAAAACTATCACCAGCCCCGATGATATCCATGAAGGCCGTTTCACCAGGCCCAGGAGTTGGTGAACCTGCCGTGGTTTGGCCCGAATTGCCCGCGGGCGTCTTGGGTTCTGGTTGAGTTAACGCTGGGCTGGCCGAATTGGCTCCACCGTTGCCAAGAATGTTTTCCAAATCCAACGGAGAGGGAATGGTGGAAGGCGACTGAGAATTGGCAGTCGAAGGGTTCAGTAAATGTTCGAGACTGGGAGCAACCGTCGGCAACTCATCCGCTTTGGTGACATCGCTTGCATCAGCTTCGGCTGGCTGTTCCACGTCGACATCTGTGGAATTGACTGCCGGTGTGTTCGTATTATTGTCTGACGAATCGTTAACAAAAGCCAAGCCGATTTCATGGAACTCGGCTCCTCCCGCCTGTACGGGAACGCCTTGTTCGCAGCCTTTCAATGACATTCCGGCTACCACCACAAGCACCAAGTGAATGCAAATGGAAATTGCACCACTTGGCAGAAGCGATTTTAGCTTCGAGTGATCTGGTCCAGATTTTGCCATGGCCTTTATTTTCCTTCAGTGGAACCATCGGCGGATGGCTGGGCGTCAACAGGTTTTTCGGTTTTTAGTTCTGAGGCCGCTTTGATGGCGTCAATGACGTCTCGAGTCAAATCTTTTTCTTCGACCGAATCATCGCTTTCTTCTTTGGAAATATCGAACATCGTTTCGTTCAGTGTCTCATTAAGTCGGATATTTCGGAAGTCTAAAATGGCCAACGGTTGAGCCTGTTTGGCTTCAGGATTGGGATGTCGTTTTAGGTATTCAATTCGACGAGGCAACAGGGCCTTTTGATCGATATAGATTCTGACAAAATCGGGAACGTAAGCCGGCATGGGAGTATTCACGTCTGCTTCGGGCATCTGGAAGATGTCTTTGCGACTTTTCTGAGTCCACCGGCCTGTTAACACGTAGACCGTGTTGCCCGCAATGGTTTGTTCTTGAGCTTGGCCAAATTCCATGCCCACTTGTAGTTGGCTGACCAGTGTTTGCAGGCCGCCAATTCCCAAGCTTCTTAAACTATCGGCAGCTGTTGTGTTTTTCATCTGCTTGACGGCATCAAGAATTTCTCGAATGTTTCTTCGAGTCACTTGAGTATCTGGGCCATTTTGCCATTTGGACCACAGCACACTTCCGTCTGAAATTTGAGTCAGCGCGCCGCTGATTTTTTCGTCGGCGAGGTTTGTTTCTGCTTGCTGAGCGTTGGGATCAGCATCTGGTTTCAATAAAGCGGCATCTTTGGAGTGCAAAGCTTCTACTGGAAAGATGCGGTATTCCAATCGCATGCGGTTGCCTGTGCCCTGCACATAGCGACCGGCGGCCAACATTTTTTGCCCCGACATCAAAATGGTTTGCTGAATGTTACATGACAGTGACTGAGCATTCTTCAAAGTGTCGGTGACTTCAGACAGCACGTCATTGGCCACTTTCTTTGATGGCCTTAAAACGGGCGTTTTTGTTGCGGCAGCAGGACTTTGATCGGTGTCTTGCGTGGTCTCAGTGGGGGGATTTGCCTGCTGGCCCATTGCTGTTGCCAAAGCGGGCAGGAAGACCACGCTGGCAAACAGAGCGGCAAAAATGGCCGCTGGAAGCCAGCGTCGCCGTGTTGTGAAAGTTTGAGGTTTGTGCTTCATGTTTGGAATATGACGGATTTGCAAAAGATTAGTCCTGTTGCGCCCCGAAGAAGGATGGTGAGTGCTGATGTGCAGTCATTCTTCGTCCGGTAAGCGGGTGGGGGTAAGTGCTTCAGTATTGTAGTCGGGCCGACCAGACGAGGTCGACCGTAAAAGATGAACGAATTCCCGAGCCACGTGATCGGTTCGGAACCACTTGTTCCCAACAACATACGGTGAATCAACAGGGCGCTGTTGGTTCAAATCACTGCCGCACACGGAAGGGATGGCAATGAAATTTTATTTTCTGGGCTTAGGAGCTCTTGTCTTTGTCTGCATGGGATGCGCAAGCTTCGATGCTGCAGGCACCAGTAGCTTACTGGCAAATCGCGAGCATATTGCTCCACCAGCTGCCTTGTTGGCTCGTCAGGGGCCGGGGGTTGATGGACCTGGGCCTGGAGTTTTAGGCTTTGCCCCACCGGCAGCATCTGGGTTCGGAACACCGGCAGCACCCGGATTCGGAGCACCAGCTGGCATGATTGGCTACGGCGGCGGTTACGGTGGCGGCTTTTCAATGCCGTCTCAAGTGCAATTTGTCGGACCAGTCAATATGACTGTCGGCTGGCAGGCAGGTGCCGCGTTTGCTCCTAATCAGCTGATATCTGGCGACTACTACGACTTCCAACAGGGAGCCGTGTACCAGTTGATGTTTGATGGAGTCAGCTTGCCAGGCAAGCCAGTTCGCAGCCTGTACCCAACCTTGGAAGTGCGATCTGCCCACCCAACGACCACAGACTACCTGCAGCACAACGCAATTCCTCTGGAAATCACCGAAGAAGACCTCGAACATGTCTTCAGCAGTAACATGGTTACGAAAGTGATTTACCTACCCAATCCAGAATTCCAAGCTCGAGCCATCGCTGGAGTGGAAACATTGGTCAGTACAAAGCTGGATCCAGGCGTGGACCCTGTTCAACAGGCCGAGCAAATGGGAACCATCATGCTGATTCTCCGCTTCGGAAACAAAGACCTTCAGCCGTCACAACGAGTCGTGAATGCTGATGGAACTGTGTCTCAAGTGTCCTACCAGACTTTGGATGGTAAAGCAGGCCAAACTGCGGCTCCAACTCCAATCAACTACCTTGGTGGTGGTGTTGGTGGCGGAATCCCTGGCACAATCATTGCCGCCAATGCTGGATTCCCTGGTCAGCCTTCTGTGCCAGTTGCTGGTTTAGGTCAACTGCCACCGTGGGGGATGCCAATCACATCCACACCAATCGGTTTGCCCGGCCCGGCTCATCTTCCTTTGGGAGGTCGTGCCAATTTGCGATCTCACACGATTCGTAATCTCTCGCCGAACAAGATTCCAGAACCAACTCGGGATCTGCTGATCGACGTGAAGCATAACCCAGGCTTCAGCCTTCCCAAGCCAGTCAGTCATATTCAGTACACCGAAAATCACCCAGTCTTCGGCCCCGGTCAAGTTGCCGTGCCTGCTGGTGGCGGTGGTCCTGCTGGTGCTGGCGGCGGTGGAT
Organism: uncultured Planctomycetaceae bacterium; assembly: GCA_964441085.1. Taxonomy (GTDB): domain Bacteria; phylum Planctomycetota; class Planctomycetia; order Planctomycetales; family Planctomycetaceae; genus Fuerstiella. Next base: position 27,298 of record CAYTUE010000020.1, on the reverse strand, counting down.
ACTGCCCACCTGGCGGTGGCTTCTAAACAAGCCAGACGCACCAGTCCTTGAACCTGCTTTCAGTTGGGAAGGCAGGTTCAGCTTGACTGCAAAGTGGTTTCGATCATGGGGGTGATTCGAAAGACGCTGTCTTTCGGTCATCCCTTTTTTCGTAACGGCAATACAAACCAACGGCGATCAAAATCGTCAACGTGAACAATTAAAGCAAACAACGGAAGTTACAGAATCAACCACGGTCAAAGCTGTGGATCGGTTCCATTTGAAACAGAAGCCAAAGTGATCTTACTTTGGAACGTGATGAGCCACCCGCTGAATTTTTCATCAGTCGGGCGACAAAATCTCATCTGTCGTATGATAAAAAGCAGCAAGCCGAATGATGGCAAGGAACGTCAACATCATGAACGGATTCATTCAATGGAACAGCAGATTCATTCTGTCTGCCATGACCTTGCTGGCTTTGGGAATTCCGCATGCTGCGGCTCAACAATTTGGTGGTCCCGGCGGAGCCTACCACCAGCCTTTCAGTCAACATACTCCACCAGGACAGTTGGCTGGAGTGCTGAATTATAACCGGCAGTATGATCCCGCTTGGCGACAACCTCTCAAAGTTGACATCGCTGGTGGCGGCAATGTCGAAGTTTATCAAGGGCCTGCATCAATCGCTGCTGGACCGTCTCCTGCTGTGATTGCTTGTGGAGCTGGTCATTTATACCGACTGAAAATCAGCAACTTGCCTGGTCGTCCGGGAACTGAATTTTTCCCCACCATTGAACTGTTGGATCGGTTGCATCCTCCAACAGGGCGAGAAGTTGAATTTGCAATTCCCATTGTGATTACCGAAGCCGATTTGCGTCGGGCGACAGCTGGCAACTTGGTGACTCGAGTGATCTACTTAGAACAACCTCAATTGGCCCAACAAATCGACCCGTTGAAACGCGAGATTCCTCAGGCTGTCCTGCCTACCAGAAACGTGTTGCAGGAAGCCGATCGATTGGGGCGAGCCATGGCCATTATTCGTATCGGCGGCAGACACTGGTCACCATCGGCTCCACCTGTTTTCTTTGGAACCGGTGGCCCCGTTGAACTGCCACAAGCCACTGCAGCACCTCAAGCGATTTCCGTGACTTCGCATGCTGCTGGTTCATCATCCGTTCAGCAGGTAGCGGGTGCAGGAATGGCATCGGTGTCGCAAGTGTCGCAGGTCGCTCACAGTTCACCTCGCATTTCCACGTGTCAGCACTGTGGTCCAACGGAAAGCTGCCAAGCCTGCTCACCCGGTTACCCTGGTCACTCTAGTCGCCCTGGCCACCCAAGCCACTCTAGTGTGGGTGCTCCGATTCAGCCAAACCTGTCTGGATTCAGTTCTCCTCGTCCGCTGGCTCAAGCATACCCCGATGAATTCATCTTTGACGGTGGTGATCGAGACATACCGATTCATTATCCGGGGGGTTACAGAGCTGGCCTGGATACAGAAGACACCATCGCAGAATTTGATGATCATACGGGCGAAAGCCATTACCGTGCCAGTAATCGAGTGGCCGTGTATGCTCCTCGATTCGGAGCTGTCGAAACAGTGACTGGACCGGGAATCGATATCAAAGTCGATCAGGCTGCAGGAGCCCGCGAAGTGCGAGGCATTGATTCACTTTACGAACAGAAAAGTCTAGAAGCCAACATTGCTAACACTCCTGTCACTGGATTGCGAACACGAGAAGGCGCAAGTGGAGTCGAAGTGGCTCAGAATGCCTTTGAAAATCACACGGCTGAACGCATCGTGCAAACTGTTAAGGTGGAACAAGGGTTTTTAAATTCGACAGCACTTGGCCCCAACCTGCTGGCGATGACTGATGTGCTGGAAACATCGATTCGCATTGCCAGTCCGGTTTCGGCAAACCAAGGCACCGCTTTGAGCCAGACAAAGTCGACCGCTCAGGCGACTTTGACTTATGCCATTTACAAGGTTCAAGCGATCTTGGGCACAGACAATGAGGCTCGCAAGGGAGACCTGAAAATCACCAAGCGAGCATCCACAGGTGTTGCCAAAGCGGGAGACACCATTACGTTTACGCTGACGTTTCGAAACACGGGCGACCGACCGATTTCAAATGTACGAATCGTGGACAACCTGACTCCTCGCTTGGCTTACATCAGTGGGACAGCTCAGATCAGCATCTCTGGTGGAGGTTCTGGAAGGCTATCGGTCTTGCCCAATAAAGAAGGCAGCCAGATCTTAGAATTTGCACTTGATGCCCCCATCCAAGGGCAAACAACGGGCCAAATCACCTTTGATACTCGAATCAAATAGTGTCGACAACGGGTGTTCGAAGGGAAACACCCTCAGTTAAAACATCAAAACTCCAGCGGAACCTTGCTGTGTGGCACCCATTTCAATGGGAACTGTCGGGGGACACAGGCTGCCATGCAAGTTCCGTTTCAAAAGGCGTGTGATCGATCATCGGTCACACGCCTTTTTTGATGACCATAAGAATTCCACGGGCAGTGCGGTCCGATGGAATTTCATCGCAGTGCCATCAAACGCGACGACTAATTGGCAACAGCATCCGCCGTATCATTCACGACCACGCATGCCACCTGCTGTCCGTTAGCATGGGACACAGATTCTGGGCGTTTGCGATGACAGCGATCTTCGACTAATTCACAGCGAGTCACAAAAGGACAGCCGGGAGGTGGGTTGCGAGGACTGGGAACTTCACCTTCCAAGATGAACAGTTCCGACCGTTCATTCGGATCATTCACAGGATTCGATTTCAGCAATGCTTTGGTATAGGGATGTTTGGCATCCACGGCCAAGTTATCGCAGGAAACTCGTTCAACAACCATTCCCAAATACATCACTGTCATTCGATCACAAAAGTGTTCGACCACTTTCAGATCGTGACTGATAAACATCATGGTCAGATCAAATTGTTCTCGCAGGTCCATCAGCAGGTTCAGGATTTGAGCTTGAACACTCACGTCGAGAGCCGACACGGGTTCATCGGCAATGATAAATTCGGGCTTCACGGCGAGTGCTCGGGCAATATTCAGTCGCTGTCGTTGGCCACCCGAAAATTCATGAGGGTAGCGGTTCTTCATGTCGGCTCGAAGCTGCACTGTTTCCAATAGCTCTTCGATGTATTTGTTTTGGTCTTTCACCGAAACCACGTCATGGAAGCGAATCACTTCCTTTAACATTTGAGCGGCCGTCATTCTGGGATTCAGCGACGAATACGGATCTTGAAAGATAAACTGCATACGTCGCCGAAAGGGCATTAAATCGTTGTGTTTCAGGCCTGTTGTTTCTGATCCAGCAAACGACACTTTGCCGGACGTGGGTTCCAGCAAACGAATCATGGTTTTGCCTAGCGTGCTTTTTCCGCAGCCCGATTCCCCGATGATTCCTAGCGTTTCGCCTTTTTCAATGCTGAGGCTCACATCATTCACGGCCTGCACTTTGGCCACCACTTTGTTTAAGACTCCCCCACGAATCGGGAAGTGTTTCACCAAGTTTTCCACTTCAACAAAAGCCATCGTCAGACCTCACCTTCTGTGGCTGAATTAGAAGACGCAACGCTTGCAGACGTCGAATTCACAGGGTAATGACAGCGAGCCAAATGTGCTTCACCAATGGATTCAATCAAAGGCATTTCGGCCACGCAGTGGTCTTGCCGAATCTCGCAACGGTCAGCAAATCGACAGCCGGGTGGCATGTCAAACAGGGCGGGTACGATTCCCGGAATTGTGGCCAATCGTTTGCCCTTTTCTTTTCGTCCCGAACGAGGAATCGATTCTAGCAGAGCCTTGGTATAGGGATGAGCTGGATCGTGAAACAGCTTTTGAACGGAAGTTTGTTCCACCACCTGTCCTGCATACATCACGACAACTCGATCGCATGTTTGAGCCACCACTCCTAAGTCATGGGTAATCAGCAGAATGGCAGTGCCCGTGCGATTCTGCAGGTCTTTCATGAGTCTGAGAATTTGAGCCTGAATGGTGACGTCGAGTGCGGTGGTTGGTTCGTCAGCAATTAAAATTTCTGGTTCGCAGGCCAAAGCCATCGCAATGACAACTCGCTGCCGCATGCCTCCTGAAAGCTGATGAGGGTATTCTTCGGAGCGGCGTTCGGGGCTGGGAATATCGACCATTTTTAATAGCTCGATCACTCGGGCTTTGCGTTCACTTTTGGAGAGTTTGGTGTGATAAACCAAAGCTTCTTCCAGCTGCCATCCAATGGTGAATACCGGATTCAGAGCGGTCATCGGTTCCTGAAAGATCATCGCAATTCGATTGCCGCGAACGTCTCTCATTTGCGATTCACTGAGTGTCAGTAAATCTTGGCCGTCCAGCAAAATACGGCTGTGCGCTGAATACTGAGTGACCTTTTCTGGCAACAGTCTCATGATCGATTTACTGGTCACCGATTTGCCACAACCGGATTCTCCTACCAGTCCGACGAATTCCCCTTTTCCAAGAGAAAACGAAACGTCTTTGACTGCCGTTACGATTCCTTGATCACCACGAAACGATGTTGTCAGATTTTCGACGGATAGAATCGACGAACTGTTTGAAGTCTTACCTGCGTGGTCAGTTGTGCCTGACGCTGGAGCAGTCGAAGAAGCAGCCGACGATGC
>CAYTUE010000020.1:17976-22567 GCA_964441085.1 uncultured Planctomycetaceae bacterium | reverse complement strand
GCAGCCGACGATGCTGTTGTGGCAGATGGATCTACTGGTTCAGCACTGCTCATCGCCGCTCTCCATGCTGCTTGCAATCATGATGGAATATCAAATGTTTACACATGTTTCGGATCCAAAATGTCTTGCATGGCGTCTGAAAGAATATTGAAAGCGAGCACCAAGCCAAACATTAATGCAGTGGCTGCACCGATCTGCCAAAAGAAACCCACCAGCACTTCATCTCGAGCCGCATTGATCATCAGCCCCCAACTGGCTCCCTTTTGAACACCAATTCCTAGGAAGCTTAAAATGACTTCCGATTTGATGGCTCCAATAAACAGCAATGAAAAGTTGATCAGCATCAGGTGAGAAATATTGGGCAACACGTGACGCAGTAAAATTCGAGTGCGACTGTAGCCCATCACTTGAGCGGCTTGTACATATTCGCTTTCTCGCAATTTCATGGTTTCCCCCCGAATGACTCGGCAAGGCCCGATCCAAAATGTGGCCGAAAACGCGACAAAAACGGGGATCAGCGTTTCGTCCATTCGCCCGCCAATCAACCATGCCAAACTGTTGCCCGTCCAAGCGTTGATCCAGTCGTCGATTTCACCCCCTCGAAACATAATCGCGAGCAACATCAGCAAAACGATGTTGGGAATCGACGCAAACGTGGAATACAACCACGTCACTAGCCCATCGATCCAACCACCAAAGTAGCCAGCCATCAGCCCCAACACAGTTCCAATAAAAACTGAAATGACGCCAGTGACGATTCCCACCAAGATGGCAACTCGAATGGAATAAATGCTCCGCAAGAAAATCGAGCGTCCCTGACGATCTGTGCCGAGGCTTAAATTGATGGAACGGCGAAAGGCGGCTGATTGATCCAACGGTTGATAAAGCCCTGTGGCCTTCTGTAAGGCTGTGTCTAATGCCGCTTGGATTTCTGCAGCTTCTTCGGTGTCGTCAGCGCTTTGTTGATTGAGGTCTTCGTATTCGTCTAGCTGATCGACAAGCTGCCATGCTTCGTCAACTTGAGTTCGCATTTCGGTGGCGGAAAGTTTGCTGGGAACCAAGCGTCCAAAATTCACGGCACGAAGTGTCGCCAGCAATTCGTCTTCGGTTTGCTCGTTGCTGGTGCCTGCATTTCGAGCCTTCTTTTTTTCGGCTCGAGACAATGGTTGGTCAATTTGATCGACGTACCATTCGATGGACGATCGCTGGCGTTCGGGAGTCTGTTTCCAGCCGAAGCCGGGCAGGTCTTTCGGCCCAATCCGTTGGTCACAGTCGTCAATCGTCACCAAGTTACCGAAGATAACGGCCAACGCGACGGCAAGATAAACAAAGATCACAACGGCACTGATCAACGCCGGTTTGTGCTTCAGAAATTTACGCCATGCTCGGGATTCTTTGGCTGCACCACTCATGACAACCTCACTCTGGGATCAACAACAGCGTAAAGGACATCGGTGAGTAAATTTGAGGCGATATAGATGGCGGCAAAGACAGCTGAAAATGCCTGAACAACAGGAAAGTCGCCTTCAATGACTGCGTTCAAAAGCTGCTTCCCCATGCCCGGAATCGAAAAGTACACTTCCAGGAGAAATGAACCCGTGATCAAAAACGGGAGCGTAATGACGACTCGCGTAATGATGGGAATCATGGCGTTCTTCAGCATGTGAACAAACATCACCTTTGATTGAGACGCGCCTTTTGCTCGAGCTGTCGTGATGTAGTCTCGACCAGATTCTTCCACCATCACGGCTCGATAAAATCGAGTGTCATAGCCCATTGCCACGACCACGCTGATTAACACGGGAAGCAGGCAGAAGTGAGGCCAATGTTGGAAGAACCATTCGCTTGGATTGCTCCAGTCTAAGGCTTCGTAGCCACTGATTGCAAAAGGAGACCAGCCTGCCACTTCGTCTAACCACGCGGCAAACAAAAATTGGCCAAAGACGATGTACACGAGAAAGCTGACACTCATGCCCATCACGGCAAAAATCACCAACGTCTTGTCGATCCATTGGCCTCGATACCAGGCAGACATCAAGGCGATGGAAATGGAAATGACCGTGGTGAGCAGCAGAGCCGGAAGCGTGAGAGCCAGTGAGGGGCCAATTCTGTGAGACATCAGTTCGCCAACGGTCACACTGGGTTGGCTCCAACTGGCTTCTGATAAATCGGCGGTCACTAACTGCTTTACGAAACGTCCGTATTGAATATACAAAGGCTGATCCAACCCCAGTTCGGCTCGAAAAGCTTCGATGGCTTCAGGAGTCTTACTTTTCCCCATCAACCCATTCACAGGGTCGCGCACTCGCAGGGCCAGCATGACCAGCAAAATAATCCCCAGAAACACGGGGATGTTGTATAGCACTCTGCGAAACAGATAAGCCCACATCGAAGTTTGGTGTCACTGATAAAGAGTGAAGTAAAAATTCAGAGCGGAAAGACGATTCCATGTGCTTTGCTCAGCGAAATCGTGAAACAAATTCCGCTGAAATTCCGTCATTGTGCTCAATCACACGTCCGTGCCCAGCGAAATCGTCTTTTGCTTCAATCAGCCGTTTTGTCTGTGAACAACCAGCAATTGAAAGCCATCTTCCGCAACAAAGTAATCGAACCATAAGCTCAATGCGGCGTAAGGTCAAACTTACTCAGGGAAACAGAGTGAGTCGCTGGAAACTGTGTGAAACGGCCAGCATGAAACGGCCGGCATGAACCGAAAGAACGTGACAGGCACGTAGGTCATCACTGAATGATGTTGGTGTTGGACAAACCAAGTGCGAGCGACTGCGAGTCAAATCACGGATGCACGTGACTCGTCGCAAAAAGAGGGCGCACTGAGCAGACCGTTTTTGATTGCCGCCTAACGCGATCGCGTAGGGCAGCAATTGTTCAGCAGTTGAAAGCTATTTTTCAGAATCGACAGGAACATCAATGTTCATATCTTTGGGTTGGCCAGCCTGCGCGTCAACGCTGGGGAAATCGACTTTGAATTCGTATTTAGGAAAGAGAACTTTTCCCAGTGGGCGTTCCTTTTCCAGATCGACTTCGCCGTCATACCCTCGCACCTGAACAGTGTATGGTCCCCCGACGACTCCCTTACCGTTAGTCGAGTACTGCCCATTTTTAATGATGCCAGTGCCTGATGGTCCGTTGTTGCCCTTGCTGGCATCTGCCATAAAAATTACGTGGCCCGCAGCAACAGGTGCTCCATCGAAAGTCACGATTCCCGTCACATCGTAGCGGTCTGGTCCAGTGTTTTCCTCAGCGCACCCAAGCACTGCGGTGACCATTGAGAGAAGGACAAAGTATTTGAAAGTGTGTGTAAGTTGAAACATGAGGAAATCAAAATTGTTAAAGTAAGAAACACGCGAAGCAGCGAGAAACTGCTCCGCGTGTTTTGAAAATTTCAGGTTCATTCAATCAAATCAAGTGACTACTCTCCGACAACTTCACCTGAACCAATGCTGGCACGGGCCTTGAGATTGCCAAAGTCAACATTTTCTGAAATGAATGTGACCGAACCGTCGCCGTTCAAGAACTGCGCTCCACCAGTATGGTTACTTCCAAAGGAAATATCGTTAGCGGGTGCGACAATGTCTGAGTTGATTTGGTTTGCCACATTTCTGCAAGTGCCCAAGAATGCATCTTGTGAGGTTCCTCCAATCGTCCAAGGCTGATTGGCTGGGTCTGGGCGACTGCCTCCACTCCATGTGGATTCTCCAGCAACGAGCGTATTTGATGTTCCATCAGTAAAGTCACGAATTCGTTTCACAGCGGCGAAGTCGAATGTTCCATCTAAAGATCGATCACCAATATTGGCATTCAGCTCAGTAATCACATTGTACTCATTTGTTGTTGTTCCAATCGCCCCAGTTGGTCCGCCGATACCGTAATAATGGGTCGCGTTTCGGTTTGGGTCAGTGCTATGTACGGATGACTTAATCGCTGTACCGCTTGGGCAAAGTACCCACGTGGGTTGAAATTCCCGAACGAGTGTTAAGTTTGTTCCGTTGAAAAATTGCCTCTCGGGTTCGGTTCCTTCAAAGACAAACTGGTTAAACAAATTCGCTTCTTCCATCTGCGGAAGAATGGCCACTAACCACCCCAGCCCGTTTCTGGTCCCGTTGCCTCCCATTGGAAAACACCTGTGGATGTCGTGGTAGTTGTGCAGTCCTAATCCAAGTTGCTTCAGGTTGTTTTTACACTGAGTTCTGCGAGCAGCTTCACGAGCTTGCTGAACAGCCGGCAAAAGCAAAGCAACAAGAATTGCGATAATGGCAATCACCACAAGTAATTCGATGAGGGTAAATGCCTTACGGCGACCGCGTGCAGGAGAAGTCATGAGATGTGCTTTCGTATGGTGAAGAACAGGGAGTGGCAGAAATTTGCAGCTGAAAAAAAACATGTGAATGGTGTCAGAATCACAGGGCTCACCAGCAATGTGATTCAATTGTCAACAGGTGTATTAACGGGGCCTTAAGGCTAAATTCCACCATGAATAAGAATAATCAGTTGTTTTTTAAAATATTATGAAAGAAGAGTTGGGGTGCAAAAAACCTGCATGTCAGCATGGTGGCTTACCAGTATGTGAGAG
>CAYTUE010000020.1:16219-17876 GCA_964441085.1 uncultured Planctomycetaceae bacterium | reverse complement strand
TGTGAGAGGGCATTCTGTGAATGCCGACAAAGTGTGGTCTGATTCTCTTGGCCTGATTCTTTTGACCAAAATAAAAAAATGGTAAATCAACTCGCAACGACATAAGGCAAGCAGCGCGCCAAAAACGAAGGCAGCTTGCGGTTGCGTCAACGCAGCGATGTTTAGGCAGTGAAAAGACTAAGAAACCACAGTTGAAAAATGACAAAAGAAATCTGTGCTCAGATCTGGAGGCTCACCGCTGCCCGCGTTCATGAAACGTTGCTCACAAATTGGGCAACTGCTTTGCTCTGCCTCGGCGGTAAAGCAAAGGGGGACCCCCATCTGTTGATGGGGGAAAATGTGGTGCCGTCCGCTATTTGCTGTCTCAAGGGAACAACATAGGCGGAACTCTGGTATGACGAAGACGGTCGTGATCTCTTGTGGTCCTTGCGTTGGCTGGTGGACTTTTTCAAGGGCATCGGCGGAATCCTTCGTGTCGATTGCTGATCGGCAAGATCTGCAAGTCACAGATTTTGTGAGCGTGAGTCAGCACACAGGCAATTGATTCAATTTGTATTTTCAATCGATTGCCGACAATCCGACCCAGTGCTTCAGCCGATTCTAACTGTCAACTGTGGGTCAAGACTGTGAATGCGAAGCATCCTCTTCTTGATACCAATTTGATGCTGGCTGCAACTTTACTTTTCACGCCGAGTTGCTGCTCACACCGTCTTTACCGATGACGAGAGTTTCTTGATGTCTACTTTGCACGTCACTTCTTTTCGCAAGCTGCTATTCACCGTTGGTGCAGTCTTGCTTGTTACCGCTTGTTCTTCTGCTATTCAAGCCGAAGTGCACTGGTCGCAAGACATCGAAGGAGCGTTGAAATTGGCGAATGCTGAGCAACGTTTGGTCCTGATGAAATTCACTGCAACGTGGTGTGGTCCTTGTCGAAAAATGGAACAGGTGACCTTTGGCGATCCTGCTGTTGCAAATCTTGTGAATCAAAACTTCGTGCCCGTGTTAGTTGACGGTGACAAACACAAAGACTTGGTAAAACACCTTCAGGTAACCGCTTTTCCGTCGCTGCTCATTGTGTCACCCGACATGGTGATCATGCATCGTGAAAAAGGGTTTCAAACAGCAAAGCAACTGTTGCCTAAATTGCAAACATTTGTTGCTCAGCATAAAGCTGTCATCGCTTCCAGAACGCCAGCTGTTCCGAAACCATCATCGGTATTGCCTCGAACAGCCATGGCACCTGTGACTCGTCCCGTTTCGCAAACTCGAAGTCAGGCTGCACTTAGCCAGCCAGTCAAGCCATCATTTGCAGGCTTGTGTTTGCCATCTGTCTTTGAAACCAGAAGCTTGGTGACGGGCAAGCCAGAACATGCAGTGAAGTATCGAGGCAAGCTTTTGTATTTTAGCAATGCCAAACAAATGCAAACCTTTCAGGCTGACCCGAGCAAGTACTGGCCCATGAACGACGGAGCCTGCCCAGTGACGTTGGCCGAAGAAGGTCAAGTGGTTGAAGGACAATTGCAATATGCGGCCATGTTTCGGAAGCAATTGTGGCTGACCAGCTCCCCTGAAAAAATGAAACGCTTTGTGACGTTGCCCGCCAAGTTTGTCGACGCGTTGCCACGATAGGGCTGATATCCAACGACGCCGGATCGAA
>CAYTUE010000020.1:13686-16119 GCA_964441085.1 uncultured Planctomycetaceae bacterium | reverse complement strand
CCAAGCCAGCAGTTGCTGTATGCCAACTGGCTTCTGCACGCCTGAAACAAGAATCCGTTGATCAAGACGACCCGGTCATTGCCGAGGTCGTTTTTTGTGCATGGATGCCACAGCGTGGTGATGTGTTTACCAATCGCCCAGTTCTTCGGAAAGTTGGCACCACTGTTCTTCGTTGATACTAAGTTCCTTTTGAATCTCTTCGATTTGGTTGTGCAGCTTTAACGCTTTATCCGCATCGCTAGTGTTCATCATCGTTTCCTTCAATGCTTTGCGTTCTGCATCCAGTTTCGCGATGGCTTTTTCCATGTTGCGAAGTCGTTTGCGAGCTTGATGTTGTTCCTTACCACTTAAGTTTGCAGTGGAGCCCGAAGTCGTTTTTGTGGCAGGGCCAGTGGCCATTTTCCCCGAATTTCGTTCTCGCTCGCCTTCGTTGATTTCTTTGTTCACGAAGTGCAAGTACGAATCGTAGTCGCCGCCGTAATTGCGAGCTCGACCGTCTCGCACTTCAACCACGTTGGTCGCAATTCGTTTCACGAAGTGACGATCATGGCTTGTGAAGATCACAGTGCCTTTGTAGTTCAATAAGGCATTTGCCAATGCTTCGACTGTTTCGACGTCCAGATGGTTTCCGGGTTCGTCAAGAATCAGAATGTTGTAATCGCCTAGGAGCAGGCCCGCCATACACAGTCGAGCACGTTCGCCACCCGACAGCACTTTGACCTTTTTGTTGACATGAGCACCACGAAACAACAGGGCTCCAGCAACAGCAAGACAGTCTTGGGTCGTCATACCGGGAATCGATGTGTATTCGAGGTACTCAAGAACCGTTTGTTCTGGTTCAAGCGTGGTGTAAACATGTTGAGCATACGTACCAATTTTACAACCGTGGCCCCAACGAACTTGGCCTTCGATGGGCTTTAAGGAATCCACCAAGGTTCTCAGAAAAGTTGTCTTACCCTGACCGTTGTCACCAACAATGGCGGCTCGCTGCTGATGTTCGATTTCAACCACGATGTCTTTGGCGACAGTGTGGTCTGGGTAGCCAATGGACAAGTCGATGCAGCGAACAGCGGGGCCTTGTCGAGGAGAAACGACGGGCGCTTTGATGCTTGCGCGAGGAGCATCGGCTTCGACTTCAGTTGTTTGCAGACGATCCAGTTGCTTTTGCTTGGAACGAGCTTGGCTGGCGCTGGTGGCTCGAGCCTTGTTTTTATCGATGAAGCGTTGCAACTGCTTTTGCTTTGCTTCAACAGCTGCGTTTGTTCGTTGAGCACGAACGACGTCTTCTTCTAGCTTTTCTAAGTACTTTTCGACTTTGCCTGGATACAGCGTCAATTTGCCTCGAGCCAAATCTAATGTTTGATCGCAGGTCGCCGCCAAGAAGGCTCGATCATGACTGACGATCAAGCACGCTGCTGAAAAGCCTTTCAAAAAATGTTCTAGGAGAATTTGAGTTCTTAGGTCCAGAAAGTTGGTCGGTTCGTCCAGCATCAACAAGTTCGGTTCGTGCAACAGCAACGCAGCCAGTTTGACTCGAGTCTGCCAACCTCCAGAGAGGTCTTTCACGGGGCCGTGCAGATAGTCGCCCTTTAATTCGAATTGGCCCGCCACTTCGCCGCATTTCCAGTCGGGAGCCCCGCTGTCTCGTATCAAGAAGTCCATTGCTGATTCATCGGGATGGAAGGGATCGTGCTGACGCAGGTAGCCCACCTTCAAATGAGATCCTTGAATGACTTCGCCGCTGTCCAGTTCTTCGTCGCCCAGTAGGATCTTTAGCAGCGTGGATTTGCCAGCACCGTTTCGTCCGATGAAGCCAATTTTCATTCCGTCGTGAATGGTCGCACTCGCACCATCCAGCAACGCTTGGTCTCCAAAGCTTTTCACTCCGTCCAGAATTTGCAGCAAAACAGCCATGATGAAAAAATAATGTCGAGGTTGAATGAAATCAGATTTTTCGCGGCGACCCGAATTTCAGGCCAACAAAAACGTGTCGCGCAGGGATACCGTGTGCTGCCCCCTGCTTCAAGATCATCATTGCCATTCACCCGTGTTTCCCGCCGTTTCTAACGAATTCAGTGGTACTCTTTCGCTTTCGCGACCAGAACAACCTTGATTTACAAAGACCTTGCCTGAGCTTGACCGCTTAAAATCAACTCATCAGGCCAAAATGCCTGCAATGGCAACTGGAAAGTGACGATTCCGTCAGCAGTTTCAAACCGAACGCCAAGTGAGCACCACTGAAAAACGCGGGCGATCAGCAGTACCGCGAGGACGAACGATGTCGCGTGTCAACTGGCAGGAGACAAAGAAAATTGAGCCCGTTTTCACTGAATTCGCATTTCGTTGTTCGACCTACCGGACCACGTTCGCGATGATCTTTTGAGGGGCTCAGAAAATCGCTTTTTAGGGCACGCAACACACATCCAACACACA
>CAYTUE010000020.1:5064-13586 GCA_964441085.1 uncultured Planctomycetaceae bacterium | reverse complement strand
CAACACACATCCAACACACAGATTTTCTGATTGTATCCCAGACGGAATCTTTACGGACAGTTTGGAACGGAAGACATTGATGCCAACTCCCAATTCTCCAGTTGCTTTGATTACCGGAAGCGGGCGCGATCGAATTGGAAACGTGATCGCAAAAGGGCTCGCGGCAGACGGTTATCGAATTGCGTTACACTACCATTCGTCCGCAGCCCACGCGTTGGTGTCTCGAAACGAACTGCGAACCAGCGGCATTCACTGCGAAGCGTATCAAGCCAACGTCGGCGACGAACGGCAGGTTCAAGAAATGGTGAATGCAATTGTGTCAGACTTTGGTGCGATTGATGTTGCCGTCACAACATCTTCCATCTGGCCCACCGAAACTCTGGAAGACACCACAGCAGCCAGCGTGTTAAAAAGCTTCGAAGTGAACACGCTGGGAACGTTTAACGTGGCCAAGGCAGCGGGACTGGTCATGGTGAATCAAAAACACGGTGGAAATATCGTGACCATTGGAGATTGGAAAATCGATCGACCGTACTTAGATCATGTGGCCTATTTCATTGCCAAAGGATCTTTGCCAACGTTGACCAAGGTTCTGGCCTTGGAGCTGGGGCAGCGTAATCCCAACGTGCGAGTCAACTGCATTCACCCTGGTCCAGTCATGTTTCCTCAGGGCACGCTGGAAGACGAACAGCGTCAGTTGATCAATTCCACGTTGGTAAAAAAGGCCAATGATCCCGAAGTGATTACGTCTGCGGTTCGGTTTCTGATTCAGAATTCGTTCGTCACAGGAACCAGTATTCCAGTCGATGGTGGTCAGCATTTTTATGCATCTGAAGAAGTCAGACGACACCGTGGTTGAATGCTGTTTGGCAAGCTCGGAGAGGCGAAAGTGAGTGACGTTGCAGGCCACATCCAGTCGTTTTCATCTGCAGATCAAAACAGAAAATTAGGCCATCGCCGTTTGAATTCGCGTTTGTCGTCGCAAATCAGTATCCTTCGCGTTTTCAACAAACACGATCTCGGATGGAGTCTACTGCAGTGCCTCGAAAATGGTCTTTTCACCCTCACGACGGTGCGGCAATTACTCAGTTAAGCAAAGATCTGCGCGTGACGCCATTAACTGCTCAGGTGTTGATCGCGCGAGGCTACACGACGGCTGCGGATGCCAAACCCTACTTGAACCCCAAATTGTCGGATCTGCACGAACCCACATTGCTTCCCGGAGTCCCCGAAGCTTGCCAAATCATTGTGGACGCCATGAAGGCAGAACGTCGTATCACCATTTACGGTGATTACGATGTCGATGGAGTCACCAGTACTGCTGTGCTGTGGCACTGCCTGAAACTTGCCGGAGCCAACATCGACTACTATATCCCTTGTCGGATGGAAGAAGGGTACGGACTCAACGAAGAAGCCATTCGCCAATTGCACGAAGAAGACCCCGATCGTCTGCTGATTTCTGTCGACTGCGGAATTGCCAGCGTTCACGAGGCAGCTGTGGCCAAAGAAATTGGTCTGCAGTTAATCATTACCGACCATCACACCATCGGCGAAACATTGCCCGATGCTGCTGTTTTGGTTCACCCTCGACTTCCCGGAACAGAATATCCCTTCGGAGAACTGTGTGGAGTTGGAGTTGCCTTTAAACTGGCGTGGGCCATTTGCCAGGTTTTAGGAGACGGCAAAAAAGCAACTCCTCGAATGCGTGAGTTTCTGAAGTCAGCCGTGGGACTCACAGCCATCGGAACCGTAGCCGACGTTGTTCCGCTGGTGGATGAAAATCGTGTGATCGTTCGTTATGGACTGGAAACGATGAAGGCCAATCCTCCGTTGGGATTAAAAATGCTGATGAAGATCGCAGGCCATGACAGTAAACCTCGGCTCACTTCCGAAGACGTGGCATTTGGCTTGGCACCTCGAATCAACGCTGCTGGACGATTAGGGCAAGCTCGCTTGGCCGTTGAGCTTTTAACAACAGAAAACCCCGAGCGGGCCGTCGCTTTGGCATCTTACGTCGACGAATTAAATAAGAATCGTCGAACGGTTGAACGTCGAATTCTGAAAGAAGCCAAAGAACAGGTCGAAGCCAACGAAGACTGGGCCAAGCACCCCACATTGGTCTTAGCAAATGAAGACTGGCATCCCGGAGTCATCGGAATTGTGGCCAGTCGAGTGGCCGAAGCATTCGAAAAGCCAACCGTAATGATTAGCTTAAAGGACGATGGGACAGGAGTCGGCAGTGCTCGATCTTTTGCTGGCTTTGATATGTTTGCCGGGTTAGAAGCAGGGGCCGAATTTTTGCTGGGTTTTGGAGGTCACAAAGCAGCCGCTGGATTACAGATTCAAGCAGATCAGGTCGACCACTTCCGAACGGCTTTGGCCAATTGGGCGTCGAATCACTTTCATCCCACAGAAGATGACATCGCTTTAAGAATTGATGCCGAAGTTTACTTTTCTGAAGTCACACGCCAAGCTGTCAAAGAACTGGAACACCTCGGTCCCTTTGGCGAAGCGAACCCGAAACCTCGATTTGCAGCGTCTCGAGTCGACATCGCAGATCCCCCTAAAACAATGGGAGAAGGAGACCGCCATCTGGCCGTCCGCTTAAAGCAGCAAAAGACATTCTTACGAGCCGTCGCATTTGGCAAGGGAGAATGGGCCGAAGAAATTGCCGCCGCAGAAGGCCCATTTTCAGTCAGCTTTGTTCCTCAAATCAACGACTTTCGAGGCTTCGAAAAAGTAGAGTTGCAGCTTCACGATTGGAAACAACCTGCGACATAGGTTGCCTCAATGAAGATCATGCGGGCTCACCGGGCCCGTACAGAAAGCACAACAGCACAACCCGCCCGAGCAAGAGCCGCCCGTGCCAAGAACCCCGTGTGCAACCGCTTTACGACACAATGGGAAGTAAGCCGTTTCCACCATGTTGAACTTCTTTGGTGACAATCGAACCGATTAAGGTTGTTCCCGTGCAGTCGTGAACTTCAATTTCGCACGTCGATCCCGCCAAGCGAGGATTGCCATCAAAAGCCACAATCCGATCGCACAACGAACGGCCCATTAACTGAACGGCCAATGGATCGCCAGGCACTGAAGTGTCTTCGCCTCGCGCAGCTCGCTTTTCAGCCATCTTACTGACGCCTTCCACCAACACGGAAACTCGACTTCCAATCAGTTCGGCATTGTCTTCTTCGCTGATCTGATTTTGTACGTCCAAGACTTCGTTGTTCCGGCGTTTTTTGACGTCGTCAGGAATATCATCTGGCATCAGCTTGGCGGCTTTGGTGCCAGGCCGTTCGCTGTACTTAAAGATGAAGCTGTTTTTAAAGCGATACTCTCGAATCGATTCGATGCTTTTTTGATGAGATTCTTCGGTCTCACCACAAAAGCCCACGATAAAGTCACTGGACACACTGCAGCCCGGAATGGTTTCGTTAATTCGTTGCATCATTTCTCGATAGTCGGCCGTGGTGTAGCCTCGCTTCATCAGCTTCAGTTGATCGTCGCAACCATGCTGCAAGGGAACATGCAAGTACTTGACCGCTTTGTCGAGGTCTCGAACAGCGTGCAATAAGTCGTCTGTCATATCCTTGGGATAGCTGGTCACAAAGCGAATGCGTTCGATGCCTTTGATTTCGTTGATCGCATACATCAAGTCTGCAAGCCGATGTTGCTTGCCGTCTTCGGTGTGCTTGTAACTGTTTACTGTTTGGCCTAGTAAACAAACTTCTTTGACTCCCTGATCTGCCAAAAGGTTGACTTCTTGCAGAATTTGAGACGGAGCGCGGCTTTGTTCGGGGCCTCGAGTGTTCGGTACCACGCAGTAGGTACAAAATTTATCACAACCAATCATGATGCGAACGAATGCTTGAAACGCCGTGGGACGCATTTCGGGATCACGCAATGGGTCGTAACTTTGAAAGCTGCCAGTGACTTCTTTGACTGTGCCGTCTCGGCGAGCCAAGCTGACTGCTTTGTGTTGCTGTCGTTCTGCTGAAGCTCGTGTTTCTTTAATCAGTCGTGGAATTTCGGCCAACTGGCCTGTGCCAATCACGAGGTCAACATGAGGCGCTCGTTCGAAAATCAGGTCTTGGTCTTTTTGAGCCATACAGCCCAGGACCCCGATCACTTTGTCAGGATTGGTACGTTTGGCGTACTTTAAACGCCCCAAAGAACTGTAGATTTTGTGTTCTGCGTGCTCGCGAACGCTGCAGGTGTTAAAGAGCAACGTGTCTGCTTGCTTGGGATTGTCTGTCAGTTCATAGCCGTCTTTGCGCAAGGCTGCGACCACAAGCTCGCTGTCCAGCATGTTCATCTGGCAGCCAACAGTTTCGATGTACAGTTTGCTGTTGTGAGTAGTTTCGGACATCGTTTTTTCTTGAGTCACGTTTGTTTGTGAAATCGCGTTCGTTAATGAGCTGATGCTGAAAAGCGACTTTAGGCTCAACACATCACCCTTTCCCCGCGTTCTGTCTTCTGTTCGATCCGCCCGTTTGTCGTCGGGCTCTTTGAGCCCGCTCCTTGCTTCTTCACATCACTTAGCCGAAGGGCGGCATGTTATGATCCGGCGGCGTCAGCCACTGGATCTGTTGTTCCTAGATCTGTTGTTCTCAGATCTGCTGTTCTCAGTCGCAAAGTTCCACAGGCGACACAAAAATTGCATCTCATTTGTTGAGCTTTGCAGAGTGTTCTTTACAACGCTGTGTTCTTTGCAACGCTGCCTTCTTCACAACGCTGTCCTCACAATACCGTGGCCGAAAATCGGGCTCACAGAACCCGACTGCTCACAGAACCTGGCTGTTCACTCAACCCGGCAATAGCCAAATGCAGCCACCAACCAGTAAGCACGCCCGCCAGCAGAACACCAGCGGTTGCACTTTGACCGGTTTTCAAGACACAGCTACGAAGCCACTCGTTCAAGATAGTCGCCGGATTCTGTATCGATTTTGATTCGGTCGCCTTCTTTGATAAATGCGGGAACCTGAACTTCGGCTCCACATTCCAATGTGGCACCTTTGGTGACATTGGTTGCCGTATCGCCTTTGGCGGCCGGTTCTGTGTAGGTCACTTCCATGACGATTTGTTGAGGAGGCGTGATGCTGATCAGCTGGCCATTAAAGAACAGCAGCTGAAGTTCAGAACCTTCCATCAGAAACCTCATTTGGTCTCCACAAGTTTCTGCTGACAGGGCGTACTGCTCGAACGATTCGTTGTCCAAAAAGTAGTAGTTGTCGCCGTCTCGGTAGCTGTATGCTCCGTCGTTGCGAGAAACATCGGCTTCTTCAAGACTGTCGCCGCTGCGAAGAGTCTTGTCGAGCATGCCTCCTCGCAACAGGTTTCTCATTTTTAATTTGTAAAGAGCCTGCCCTTTGCCTGGCTTGACGAAGTTGTATTCAACAATTTCGTACGGGTCATCATTCACGATAACCTTGCTACCCTTTTTGTGTTTTTCGATTGGAAGGGCCATTAACGACTCACTATCTGCTGGAATGAAAGTCCGGTAAGATGAACAAACGAGCGGCCGCCAAATCAGTTCAGCAAACTCACCCGCAGCGCGGATAATAACACAAGTTTAGATCGAGTGAATGGAAATGCCTGACGTTCCCACGTCGAATTCTTTGCCTCAGCAAGACCTCCCGCCTGTGGCTTCATCTGCCAAAAATCACGGAGATGGCTTGAATTCGTCTCAAAGCCAATATCCCAGCGACTGGAAAAGCCTGTCGTGGCAAAAACAACTGTCTCGCTGCCTGAGATCTTCCGCCGACCTTTGCACCGCCTTAAACGTCGAATTGCCAGAAGCGGTCGATCATCAGTTTCCGGTTCTGGTTCCAGAAAGTTTTTTGGCTCGAATGCAACCCGGGTGCTCAACCGATCCGCTGTTGCGACAAGTGCTTACGACGAATCATGAGGCAGTCACTGATGACCGTTTTGGGGCCGATCCCGTGGCTGATTCGGCCGCCAAAAAGGCCGCTGGACTGCTTCAGAAATACCATGGCCGCAGCCTACTGATTACCACCGGTTCGTGTGCTGTTCACTGCCGCTATTGCTTTCGTCGAGACTACCCGTACCAAGCAGAACCGAAGACTTTAGCCGACTGGCAGCCCGCATTTCAGCAGATTTCAGCAGACTCATCCGTTCAAGAAGTCATTTTGAGTGGAGGAGACCCACTTTTATTGACGGATGCCCGTTTGCTACAGCTGGCGGCTGCGATCGATCAAATTCCTCACGTGGACCGAATTCGCATTCACACTCGACTGCCCATTGTTTTGCCTGCCCGAATCACATCCAGCCTCTTGGATCAGTTGAAGGAATTAAGATGTCAGGTGATTTGGGTCGTGCATTCGAATCACGCCAACGAAATCCAAGACGATTGCCGACTGGCTTTGCAACAGTTGGTGCGATCGGGATTTCCTGTTTTGAATCAGACTGTGTTGCTCAAAGACATCAATGACAACCTCGACGCGCTGCGTGATTTAAGCTTGGCATTGGTGAATCTTGGGGTCATGCCGTACTACTTACACCAGCTTGACCGAGTCACCGGAGCGGCTCATTTTGAAGTTCCAGTTTCCACCGGCAGAGCATTGATTCAGCAAATGAAAGCCGTGCTCCCTGGATATGCAGTTCCCAAATACGTCCAAGAAATTCCGGCAGAACCATCAAAAACAACCTTAGAAACATAACGGTCGCTGGTGCTCTGAGGCCGCGACTTCGCCGGTGGAGCCTGGTTTGCGTTGCGTACGTTCAACCTTTGATTCGTGTTTTTGATTCGCTAGGGAAGTAGCCAGAGTCTCTTTGGGAACGTGAGTTCTGTTTGGTCGGCTGTTTTGGCTTGCTGAGTTCAATGTGTATTAGTTAGATGGTGCCATGCATTTTTGGTGCTCATGTGTCGCTGTGTCGCCCAAAGTGACATAGTGACCCAAACTCCATAGTTTTTCGGAGTTCACACCGTTGTTGGGCTCAAAGCCCAACAACGGAAATCTAAAGGACATTGATTGGCCAAGCGGTGGGCTTCCAGACCGCAGAGCGTTGAAATAACATGGGAAACCCCACCATCTACAGACGAGTGGATCGAAAGAATCCAAGCAAAACACAAGAAAATTGATCTCGAACTCTCCCCCCAGTACGCTATCTTTATGTCACGCAGCAGGATGCTACGGCACGCTTTTTACTGACCACTTGGTAGGTCAACCGTCTCACCGTCCCGTCTTGTTGAAGTAAGGATGAGATTATGATGCAGGATGTACTGACTGTTATTTTGGCGGGTGGTAAGGGGTCTCGACTCGAACCTCTCACAACCGATCGCAGTAAACCTGCTGTCCCATTTGGTGGGGCCTTTCGAATCATCGACTTTGCTTTGTCCAACTGTATCAACAGTGGGCTGCGAAAAATCTTGGTGATGACTCAGTACAAAGCTGCTAGTCTAGAACGTCATATTGAACGAGGATGGCACTTTTTAAGTTCCGAATTGGGTGAGTTCATTACCGTTCGCCCACCAGAACAACGAATCGACGAAAACTGGTACCAAGGCACTGCGGATGCTTTGTATCAAAACATCTATACGATCGAACAGCTGGGGCCCAAGCATGTGATGATCTTAAGCGGAGATCACATTTACCAAATGGACTACAGTCGCTTTATTGCAGATCATATCCAGTCGGATTCCGATTGCACGATCGGTTGCATTCCCGTTTCCATTGAAGAAGGACAACGGTTTGGTGTCATGCAAGTTGACGAAGAAAACCGAGTTGTCAACTTTGCAGAAAAGCCAAGTCAGCCAGTCTGCATTCCGGGCAACCCAGAACAATGCATGGCGTCGATGGGGATTTATGTCTTCAAAACAGAATTTCTGTTTGAGCATCTTTGTCGAGACGCCAATGTGCCAGAAAGTCATCGCGACTTTGGGAAAGATATCATTCCGTCGATCATTGATCACAGTCGAGTCCACGCATGGTCGTTTGAAGACCCGGCAACTCGATTCCCTAATTACTGGCGAGACGTCGGAACTTTGGATTCGTATTACGATGCCAATATGGATCTGATTTCTGTTGATCCTCAGTTTAACCTGTACGACAGTCGTTGGCCTTTTCGGTCGTTCCAAAAACCTTTGCCTCCGCCCAAGTTCGTATTCAACGATCAATCAGCAGGGCAGGGACGAGTCGGCTATGCGGTCGACAGCATGGTTTGCCCAGGCACCATTGTTTCTGGCGGAACGGTGGAATCATCTATCATTGGACCATCTGTTCGGGTCAACAGTTATGCGGAAGTGCGAGCCTGCATTTTATATGAAGGTGTGACCATCGGTCGTTATGCGCGCATTCGAAAAGCCATCATCGATAAGCATGTGGTCATTCCCGAAGGGATGAGAATCGGGTATGACCCGGAAGAGGATCGCCGAAACGGCCTGACTGTCACTGAAAACGGTGTTGTTGCTGTCCCCAAGAATGCCACCTTTGATTCTCAAAGCCACATGATGAAACCTCATACCGACCGCTATCAAACTGACCCACCGAAACCTACCGCCA
>CAYTUE010000020.1:0-4964 GCA_964441085.1 uncultured Planctomycetaceae bacterium | reverse complement strand
ACTCTGCTGTTAACGTCGTCGCTGCGAAGTGATGATCTTGGTGGCCACCTGCAACTACACTTCAAAGGAGTCTTTGAATGCGGGAATTACGGGGTGTTCATCGCAGCAGTCTTTGATCAGGTTCACGAGTGCCAAGGCGGAATCTTCTTCGCCATGCACAATGAAAGCTTGCCCACATCCGCCTGCTTTTTGGAGTTCTTCGAACCACCAGCGTAGATCTTCTGCATCGGCATGAGCAGACAGGCCATTTACGGTTTCAACTTTTGCTTCCAGTTTTTGTCTGCGTCCATGAATGTAGACGTGTTCTTTGCGTTCAACGAGTTGTCGCCCCAAGGTGCCTCGAGCCTGCCAGCCGATAATCATGATTGTATTCTTGGGGTCGCTGACGGCGTGTTTCAGGTGATGAACGATCCGTCCGTTGTCGCACATGCCACTGGCTGAAATGACGACAAAGGGGCCTTTGCGGCGATTCAATGCCATGCTTTCATCTCGAGAACGCACGTATGTCAAGCCGTCAAAATCAAAGACATCGTCATCGAATTCTAACGTCGCTTTGACATCGTCATCCATGTCTTCTTGGTGGTGCCGATAAATATCTGTCAGGCGAGTTGCCAAGGGGCTATCGATGAACACGGGAACTTTGCACATCGAATTTTCATTTCGAAGTTCGTTGAGCAAGTAGACCAACAGTTGAGTTCGTCCCAAGCTAAACGCCGGAATGATTACCTTTCCGCCTCGTGTGGCCGCATCACAGATAACTCTCGCAAGTTCGGCTTTCACATCGGCGGGAGCCGGGTGAACTCGGTTCCCGTAGGTTGATTCTGTAATCACAGCGTCGCAACGACTGATCGGCACAGGGTCTGGCAGCAAAGGTTTGCCTCGACGTCCCAAGTCTCCGGTAAAGACGATGCGTTTCCATTCGCCTTCATCTTTGAGTTCCAGTTCGGTGATGGCGGAACCTAAAATGTGGCCCGCATGGTGGAACCGAATTCGCACGTCGTCGCCTACTTCTTCCCACTGATTGATTTCGATGTATTCAAACAGTTTGCGAACCGTTTTGGCGTCGTCTTCTGTATACAGGGGTTCGGTATCTTCGCCGGGCGATTCGGCTTTCTTTTTGCGATAGGCGGCGTCTTCTCTTTGAATCTTGGCGCTGTCTCGCAGCATGATGCTGGCGATATCTGCGGTTGCTCGGGTACAAAAGATGGGGCCGTCAAAGCCCGCCTTCACCAGCCCTGGAAGATTTCCACTGTGGTCAATATGAGCGTGAGACAGAACAACGGCGTCTAGGTTTCGAGGCGAACAATGGAAGACTTTGTTTTTGGGTCGAGTGTCGTCGTCTCGCCCTTGAAACAGCCCGCAGTCCAGCAGAATTCGTCGAGTATCCGTTTCGATCAGGTGCTGACTTCCAGTGACCTCACCAGCGCCGCCCAAAAAAGTGATTTTCATTTTCCAATTGTCCGTAGCTGAATTCGTTCAATGACTATGATGTGATAGGCAATCGGCATACGATCATAGAGCTTGAAATGCGAAAGATTCGCGCAAGTCTGTAACAAAACGGTCACCTTCGTCAACAAGTGGGGAAAATTCGTTTGCTTGGATCAGGCGATCCAAGACAATTTCTGGGGAGATTCTCGCATTTGCCCATGTCCTCACGAAAATCACACGAACATCCAGCCGTTTTTTAGGTGTAGTGTTGTAGGAACCTGCGTTTTTCCACCTCTGCAGGTGTTTTATGGAGTCAGGAGTCGACCGCATGATCAGAAAAAGCCCTGAAATGACACGTACTCTTACGAAGCCAGCTGCTAGGTGTAGACAAATGTTCACTAAGCCGTTGTTGGCTGCCATGTCACTGATGACGATGCCACTGACAGCGATGTCACTCGCAGCCAGCGTGTGCCTGTCTTCGTCTGTTTATGCCGCAGACGATGTGGAATCTGCCACTGATGTCTCTCAAAGCGATTCATCTCGCGCTGAAATGTCGGTTGTCGAATTCGTCGACTCAATGATTCAGCAGGGCTATGCTGACAACGAAGTCACTTCTTCGCCTCAAGCAACTGACGAAGAATTTCTTCGCCGCATCTACTTGGATGTGATTGGTCGTATTCCGACCATGCAGGAAGCGGAAGCGTATCTTGCCGACGAAAATCCTCGCAAAAAGGGGATTTTGATCGATGAATTGCTCGATAGCCCAGACTATGTCCGGCACTTCACCACGGTTTGGACAAACCACAGTATTGGTCGAGGTCAAACTCGCCGTGTTTCTCGCAAGGGCATGACGAAGTTCTATCGAGAAACGTTTGCTCGCAATCGCCCTTGGGACGAAGTGGTGATTGATTTGGTGACCGCTGAAGGACACTTCGAAGAAAATGGAGCTGTCAACTACACGCTGGCTCAAATGCAAATGCCTGACGAAGCGGTTCAGTTAACCGCGAAAACAGCCAAGCTGTTTCTTGGCATGCAGGTTCAGTGTACTCAGTGCCACAATCACCCTTTCAATAACTGGCAGCAATCACAGTTCTGGGAATTCAACAGCTTTTTCCGACAGGTCCGAAAGCAAGATCATCGAAAGTTTGATGAAGCCACGGGACGTCAAGTCGACGATTATTCTGAAGTCTTTACTCGAGACTTTTCAGGTCCGGTTTACTTCGAAAAACGCAGTGGCCTGATGCAGGTGGCTTATCCCATCTACAACGGCGAAGCAATCGAACCAGATGCATTCGACCGTCGCAAAGAATTTGCAAAGCTGTTGGTGAAAGCAGACAACGGCGAAACTCCAGCAATCGCTCGGGCATTCGTGAATCGAACTTGGGGCCAGTTTTTTGGATACGGTTTTACTCGACCCGTCGATGACATGGGGCCTCACAACCCTGCGTCTCATCCCGAAGTGCTCGAGCGCCTTTCGGCCGAATTCGTGAAGGCTGACTATGATGTCAAGCAGCTGATCAAATGGATTGCCAATACAAATGCGTATTCGTTAACCAGTCAGTATGGCAAGACCAACGACATCGATAATCCTGCGGCGGGCGAAGTTCCGCTGTTCAGTCATATGTACATGAAGTCGATGGAAGCCGAACAGCTGTACGATTCACTGATCGTCGCCAGCAGTGCTCACAAGGCAGGACGTGGAGGCTGGGAAGCTCAAGAAGCTCAACGACGCCGCTGGATGGGGCAGTTTTTTGTCGCCTTTGATACCGATGAAAACGACGAAGCCACCACATTCAATGGCACAATTCCTCAAGCCTTGATGATGATGAACAGCGAACTCATGCAGAAGGCTGTGAACGCAGATCGAGGCAGCTTTTTGTACGAAACAATGACATCGAAAGAATCAGACAGCAAAAAGGTTCAGAAGCTGTATATGGCGTCGTTGTCTCGACAACCGACTCGAGCTGAAATGCGAAACGCTGGTAAGTTAATTGGCCGCTATGGTCCCAACCGTGCAGCCGCCTATCAGGATCTTTTTTGGGCACTGCTGAATTCCAACGAATTCATTTTCAACCACTAATTCATGACGAACAGCAATGATTGATTTGCGAGTCAGCAACACACGCACTCTCTTTCTTGCTTGTTCCTTTGCTTACTTCACCATTTGTACTTCCATCACAGGATTGACAAGATGAAACCTTGGAATCACTACGGCATGAATCGTCGGCACTTTATGCAGCATATGGCCACAGCAGCTGCCACTTTGCCCGCCATGAACTTTCTGTCTCACGTGCAAGCAAACGCGGCAACTGTTCAGAAGAAAAACAAAGCCTGTATCTTGATGTGGATGAGCGGTGGACCTCCCACAATCGATATCTGGGACCTGAAACCCGGTAGCAAAAACGGTGGTGAATTCCAACCGATCAACACGGCCGCTTCGGGAGTTCAAATTTGCGAACACATGCCAGAAACCGCAAAGGTCTTTAACGACCTTTCGCTGGTTCGTTCGATGAGCACTCGAGAAGCCGATCACGGTCGAGGTCGCTATTACATGCACACCGGCTACGTGCCCAATCCCACGGTCGTTCATCCGACCTTTGGTTCCGTGGTGAGTCATGAAATTGGAAGCCGTCGCAACTTCTTGGAAATTCCAAGTTTTGTATCCATTGGCGGTGGTTCAGGGCAAGCCGGATTTCTTGGCATGTCGCATGCTCCTTTTTCCGTAGGCACCAATGGTCGCATCAACAATGCACCCTCTCAAGAAGCCAAGCAACGACTTCCCGGTCGTTGGGAAATGTTGAAGGCTGTCGAAAACAACTTCATCAATTCTCGTCGAGGTGAGTTGCCTCAGGATCACGCGAACGTTTACAACAGCGCTCGCAATCTAATGACTTCGACTCAGATGGCCGCATTCAACGTCGACAAAGCTGATGCCGGATTAGGACTGGAAGCAGAAAGCGAACAAACCAAGGCGCTGTACAGTGCCGATGGTGCAAGAGACGGGTTTGGCAAAAGCCTGCTGATGGCTCGCCGACTGGTTCAGGTTGGTGTTCCCTTTATCGAAGTGAACATGGGTGGTTGGGACCTGCATAACGGAGTCTTCGACAATCTTAAGAACCAAAAACTGCCTGTTCTTGACCAAGGAATTTCTGGCTTAGTGACTGACCTCAAGCAAAGAAACATGCTGGACGACGTCACAATTGTGTGGATGGGTGAGTTCGGACGTACACCTCGAATCAATCAGAATGTTGGTCGAGACCACTGGGCGGCCAGTTGGAGCGTCATGATGGGTGGCGGCGGACTGAAGAATGGTCAAGCGATTGGAGCCACCAACAAAGATGGTGTTCGAGTTGCCGACAACAGCAAGGCGTATTTGCCTGGCGATATCTGGGCCACAGTGGCTTACGCCATGGGAATTCCGCTGGACAGAGTTCACACGTCAAAACGAGGTCGTCCGATGCGGCTTGCCAATGGCGGAAACCCAATTCAAGAACTGATTGGCTAGTTGTTGGCTCGTTGCTCTGTCATTCGGTCTG
>CAYTUE010000019.1:44251-47302 GCA_964441085.1 uncultured Planctomycetaceae bacterium | reverse complement strand
GACTAATATCGATAGATCCTGAATTGCGGCATCATATTGTTTCAATTGCAGCAGCAAGTCGGCTCGTTCGTTCACCACCTGTGATGAAGCCCCTTCGGCTTCAACCAAACTGGTATAAGTGGCAACAGCGTCTTCAGCTTGCCCCAGCTTCTTCTGAATTCGTCCCTTGAGCAAGACTGCTTCGGAACTCAATCCAAAGTCGTCGATTAACCGACCGCTTTGTTGAAGAGCTGCTTCCAATTGCCCCTGTTCTTCCAGAATGGAAGCCAGACGTAAACGGCCATTTTTGTGATCAGGAGCATGCTGTAGCAATGTGGTCAACTTTGCTTCAGAAACAGAAAAATTCCCTTTCCGATATGCGACCAATGCTTCCTGATACAGCAGATCCAACTGATCCACATCTAGGCGTGTTGATAATGTCTGCTGTGGATTGAAGTCGTCCATGATGACGACAGCCGCATCATCATTTGTGGAATCGACAGTCACCTCGGCAACGTCAGATGTATCATCTGAAACTTCTACGAATTCTGCGATTGGTAGCTCTTCAGCAAATGGATTCGGGTTAAAATCCGGTTCGGGCGTGAACTCTGAAAAGGGGACCGCTTCAGCATCTTCGACCAAAGCCAGTGCATCATCGCTGCCTGCTGCTTCCGAAATTGGCTCGACCACTTCAGCAAGCGTGCCCGTAGGAACTTGCAAGTCACCAAATGAATTTTCAGATTCCGGCGATGTTGTACTCGCAGCCTCCGAATTCACGGCTGTGTCAACTGGCACTTCACCAAAGGGCGGAAAATCAAGCGACGGTGACGGCAACGTATCCGACGCCCGTGCATCCGCGACGTTCGACGGCGGCAATTCTTCGAAGCTAGGAAACTCGGCAAATTCAGAAACCGATTCCTGAGCTGGGCGATCTTCCTCAACGAATACCGTTGCACCGGAAACATTCGAATCTGTTGACGACTTGGTCGAGTCAACGTCGTTCAGGTCTGTTGGAAACAACGCAAATTCAGAAGCAGATTCGTTGGGAGCTGGTTCTGTCGAATTCTGCTCAACAACCTGACTCCTCTTGGGCGCCTGCTGGTTGTGGAAACGATTTTGAGCAACTTGGAACTGTTGCTTGATTTCAATATCCTCTGGTGCAAGTTCAGTTGCCTTTTTCAGACTATCAAGTGCTTCCGCATGACGATCTAACTTCGACAACAACCGACCTCGATAAAGCCAAGCCTGAGACGATTTTGGTTGGAGTCGACAGGCGACTGTGAAATCGGCGAGTGCTCGTGAAAGATCATTTTTTTGCTCTTGAGCTACGGCGCGTTGAATCCACGCAAGGGCATTGGAACGATCAATTTTCAGCACGCGACTCAGCGTGGCAACTGCTGCTGTTGGATCGTGTTCCATTTCAACAGAAGCACATTTCATCAACGTTCGAACGTCGTCGGGATTCTGCTTGCGACACTCTGCCAGATGAACCATCGCCGCTTCGCGATCACCGGTCTTAAATAGCAAGCATGCAAGATCATACCGAGCATCCAACGCATCGGGATTCAATTTCACGGACTGACTCAGACAGGTGATGGCATCGTCATGTTGGTCCATACTGCGGTACAGCGTTCCGAGAGCCCACCAAGCCCGATCCCATTCGGTTCGTAAGTCACGAGTTTTCAGCAGATCGCGCAGTGCCTCGGCTTCGTTGCCAAGTGCTGCATGACAGGATCCTCGAAGATAAAATGCTTCAGCCAAATCGGCGTCGAGCTTAATACTACGATTCAAACTTTTCACAGCATCTGCCGTATCGCCGGCTTGCTGCTGCTGAACGGCTTTCCGCACCAAGTCTTGGGCTTGTTGGTCCTGCTGGCTACAACCCGCCACGCAACTGGCAGCTAAAACAGCGCTTGCAAAAGCAGATTTGGACGGCCAAGCAAATCGTTTTCGATTGGGGGACATGGATCGAAATCCTTGCAAATACTTATTCATCATCTGGTTCTCGAATCGATTAAGCTGCGGCCAAAACCACATTGAAACTGTCGCAGAAAAAGCCTGCTTGATGCGGGACAGACCAACACGACAGTTGTGGGGCAGGCGTTTTCAGTTCACGGCGCAATGACGACCTGCTGTCCAACATCGACACTTTGCGGCCAAAACCCCTAACCAGATCGGACGGAAAAGCCGGATTTATCGTTACACCTTCTCTCACATAGCATTTGCTGCGGTGCAACAGATAAAGCAGCCAACCTCAAAAACAACTGACGGTCCCACTCAGTTGCAAGCGTTGCCGTCGCATCGACTCGAACAGCAAACTCTGCCGCTTCCCACCGACTCCCGAAGCTGAACGCTGGGCACCAACAATTGGCCACCGCGCCTTGCTTGAATTTGCAAACGGGCTTCTTCGACTTCTGCCTGAATCCCAAGGCAAGCTGTCGACGATATACACTTGGTATGACGGGCCCCTTTCGCTGCCCTCTAACAGACAGCAGATGTCAGCAAAACATCAGACTTCAAATTCCGTCAGCAAACATTTTAGGTCAGATCGTGTGTTGAAGAACGCGAGCATTCGGGAGAACGAAATGAGTCTACTCGCCGTATCGAATGAAGTTTCGGTCCTACTGATTGCTGGTGCCTGTTTGCTGACTGGTATCTCGCTTGCGTTTTGGGCATTCCACAGGGGAGCAAAAGGAAAACAATCACTTGAAGTCGACTCACCCACTGTATTGAGCCCCACAGTGTTAAGCCCCACAGCGTTGAAATCCACAGCGTTGAGCGTTGAGGCTACCACTCAACACCACTCACAATCTGAACGAGCGGCGTAGCATCGCACTCGGAAAATTTTTCCATCAACACAGGTGCTGAATCTACGGCACTGATCATTAAGAGCCCATCTGGGCGGCACTTTTGATCTCCATACAATCATGCCACATAGAGCCTCACAACACCGCAGCTTCGGCATCGAACTTTCAATCCAACAGTGAAAGATGACGGCGGCTTCCCGTAAGCGAAGCACTTTCACTGCGAAATTCGATCGATCGGCTGCCAAAACGTGCCGATTGCATTGGA
>CAYTUE010000019.1:36944-44151 GCA_964441085.1 uncultured Planctomycetaceae bacterium | reverse complement strand
ACTTTCACTGCGAAATTCGATCGATCGGCTGCCAAAACGTGCCGATTGCATTGGATGAAGGCAGTAAAAACTGCCAATCAGTGTCGAGCCGACAATGAACGACTTGCGACAGCGCAATAAAGAATCACATAATGCTCACGCATGCAAAAACGTATCACGCAGCAACTTGACTTGTTGTGACTTGTTTTCGGTGCGATCACAAAGTGAAGAAGTAAATCCAGAGTTTTCGCCGAGAGACGGGCGTTGTCCCGTTCGGCGGTCTCAAAGTTCGTCTGCTTTCCAACAGGTTCGACTTGATGTTGTCATTGAATAGTGTGAATTCAAATCGTCTTCAGGCAATGAAATGCTGCTTTTCGACTTTCCTAGGTTCTGTCGGCCTGCTGTTTGGATTAGCAGCAGCCTGCTTGGTTAACCAACAAAGTGCACATGCAGCCGACAATGTGCTTGTCTTTGATGAACTTTCCAGTCAAGCCATTTCCAGCTACGGACGCTTCCATCGGACGGCATCTGATGTTGAAGGCTTCTTAGAAGCCATTCAGTTTAACCAATCAGCGATTTCAACGTTGAACTACTTTGCCGTGTCAGTGGGAGGAATTGATGCAATTCAAGATCTTGAACAAGGTCGAGGTGTTGACCCAGAAACTCTTGCCGCAATGCATGCTGGTTATGCACTCCCGAAAGTTGCCAAGCACCTGAATTTAAAATTCGAACGTGGTGGCAAAATTCGAATCGATGCTCCAGATGGACGGCTTCGTTACAAAGGGACTGTGGTTCGTATGTATTCGCCATTAAAGCTTCGGGAATTGTACGCCATCAGGAAATCCTTGAGCGACGAAGATGATCGGACTCGAGCCAGAGCATTCACAAACTACGTTGCCAAACGCATCAGTGAGTCGGGGTCTGCTGATCGATCAGGCGCCAATGAACAAGTTCAGGGACTGGATGAACGCTACGAGCGACTTCGTTTGGTGATCAATGATCTCGAAAGAGAATTGCGGAGCGAAACAGAAATCAGCACCGTGATGCCTCCCACTTTGAATCATCTCTTCAGCTTTTCTGTAGGCGGACTGAATGTTAATCGCTTACTCAACGACCATCGCGTGGTTGATCCCACAACCTTGTCAGCTGTCTACGCATCAGAAATTGAAACCGGAGAAGCGGCCAACATCGCTTTGGATGGCCGCAACCAAATGCGATACAAAGAACAGCGGATACGAATGTTGTCGATTAGCGACCTACAAGAATGCTATCGCAGACGCGAAGTCTTAGAATTGCAGTCGAAGGGCCGTTAAACCAGCGCACCGCAAGTTGCAGCAAAACACAAAACTCAACGCAGATTTGCCGGATTCGCATGCGATTTTGTGACTTCGCTTGACGTTTTCGCAAAAAAATGCCATCAAACGTAGTGAAGTGTTGAGTGATGAGATGGTTTTTGCTGCCCGTCAGTGCTCAAAAAAATGACTTACAAATCTGATGTGAGTCACAAAACACCATGGTGTTTTTGCTGCAAAGATGGAATCACGTTCTTGGGAGGAACCAGATCATCAACCAATTCGCCGCGCGGAATGTTGATTTTTTGTGCAACGCCTTAGAAAGTTCTGAGCAGTATTATGTCAGATTCCAAGAGTCACGACATTCGTATTTTGGATGTGCAAGTTGACTTTGAGCCCATCAGGTTTCGTATCCCATTTCAATTTGGCGGACGAACACTTGAAGACACAGAGCTTGTTCATGTTTCGATGATCGTTGAAGATCGAAAGGGACATCAAGCTCGTGGTTTTGGCAGTATGCCACTGGGCAACGTCTGGGCATGGCGGTCAACAACGATCGAAGCAACCGCATCACGAGATGCGATGAAGCGTTACGCTTCGAAGGTCGGGGAGTTATTTGCCACATTCCCTGAGTTCGGTCATCCGCTGGAAATCTACTACGCTGTTTCCGCCGAATTTCATCATCAAGCACAGAAGGTTTCTGACGCCGCCGGTGTCGTAGAACCATTACCTGAATTAGCTCAACTCGTCGCTGCAAGTCCTGTCGACGCCGCGTTGCATGATGCCTACGGAAGAATTCATCACAAAAACAGTTTCGATCTTCTTTCCAAACAGTTTTGCAATGTTGACCTTTCCTACTTCCTTGATGACCAATTTCAAGGCGAGTACGCAGATCAATACACTCTCAGAAAACCAACTGCTGACCTTCCAATCTATCATGCGATCGGAGCCCTTGATCCATTAACAGATGCCGACATCACGGCCCAGCCCAATGATTCATTTCCCGTCACCTTGGGCCAGTGGATTACCGCCGAAAGACTCACTCACTTCAAAATCAAGTTTTCTGGAAACGATATCGACTGGGATATTGAACGAATCAGCCAAGTAGAAAAAGTCGTCTCAGAAAATCAAAAACAAGCGGATGTCAGCAACTGGTTTTACAGTTGTGACTTCAACGAACAGTGTGAATCCGCTGAGTATGTGGTTGAGTTTTTGCATCGACTCAAAGAAACGTCTGCGGCTGCGTGGGATCGAATTCAATTGATTGAACAGCCTACCAGCCGAGACATACAAGCTGCAGCAGCCGCAACAATGCACGATGTTGTCAAGATAAAACCCGTTGTCATTGATGAAGCTCTGGTGGATTACGAATCGCTCCTGCGATGCCGCGAACTTGGCTATTCGGGCGTCGCGTTGAAAGCTTGCAAAGGCCAGACGGAATCTTTACTTGCTGCAGCAGCCGCACAAAAATTCGGCATGTTCTTGTGCGTTCAAGATCTCACCTGTCCTGGAGCCAGCTTTCTCCACTCATGCAGCCTCGCGGCTCATATTCCCGGAGTCACATCGGTTGAAGGTAACGGTCGGCAGTATTGCCCAAGCTCTAACGAAAGATGGGCACGTCTTTACCCAGAACTGTTTTCCATCACTGCGGGTACTGTAGGTACTCAACGATTGAACGAAGCGGGACTTGGCTTTCACCTGCCCGATTGGACAGCTCCCATCGTTACTGACGCACTCAACGACTAACACACTCAACGACCAACGACCAACGACCAACGCTTAGCGATACCTTCCTTGTCAGCAAAACAGCTGGGCTACGCATGCTCGAACAAAGGTGATCTTGAACACAGCACTCAGCGCTGTCTGACAAGATGATTGAAAGCATCTCGGGTTGCCGCCACCAGTCATACTTTGTCATTGCATCAGATCAAAAGTCCCCTGTCGTTACTCTACCTGAACGCATAAGCCCCCAGGTGACAACGAAACAACACCACCCGCCGGGAATGAATTCACGTACCCAGCTAAGTGGATTCCCGAACAAAATCTCGCGCATACTCTTCCGCTCTAAAAATTCCCGAGCTTTCCCACAGGATACGTGCCCGTTTTCCTCGCGAATTCTAAGGATTTCAGGTCTACTCACACGCCACAGTCACCCGCAGGTAACCTAGTGCAAAAATAGGGGCCAACAGAGCAGGGAAGACACATATTGCATTCCCTCTCATAGCAAAATCTGGTTTACGAGATCATGAACATCACAGAAGTTCGCGTCAAACTTGTGAAAGACGAAGAGAGTCGACTGCAAGCTTATTGTTCGATTACGTTTGATAAAGAATTCGTTGTTCGAGACCTGAAAGTAATTGACGGTCCCAACGGACCATTTGTGGCGATGCCCAGTCGTCGGTTAACGATGAAGTGCCGTGATTGCAGGTGTCGGAATGAAATCCGATCGCGATATTGCTGCTCTTGTGGAGTCCGCCAGTCGGCTGCTGCTGATGATGACTCACAAACTCGACTGTTTGCAGATATCGCTCATCCGATCAATTCAACGGCTCGTACAAAAATCCACCATCAAGTCATGAAGGCAGTGACAGAAGAACGTCTGAAAGCAAAGCAGCCGGGCTACGTCTGTGCTTACGACGACTACGATAACGAAACCGATTCAATCGAAGAAAATTCGATGACATCTCATTCATAGTTTCCGTGTCGATGCTGATGCTTGTGCTGTGACATGAAAGTGACACCCGCTGCTGGCACGACACTAAAATTGATCTGCACTGATGATTGATCCATCATTGCGACTACCAAGCTTTGCGAATACTTCCGCGTCGATCATTGTACTGACGGGCATCACTGAACCGTCAGCAAAAAGAAATTGAGCGACGACCTGATGAGCCGAATTAAATCCCAGTGATCTTGAGTCTCTGCTAAGATCTGTGTCGGTATCGGCAAAGGGATCATCTTGCCAACTCTCTGCGAGATCGCCACTGATACTCGTTCTTAAAGCAACACCAACCGTGGCTCGTAACGAACTGTGGTCGCCGTAATAGTAGCTGCGAAAAAGGCCGTTGGCTGCTTCTCCTGCAAGAATCGTGGTGGCTGCTCCATCCGGAATCTCGTCCATTGACTCACTGCTATTCAGGTAAAGAAGGCCATCGTTGTCTGCGTCAATGGGGACAGCACGACTTGAATAACAGCCAACATACTGAGTATCAACTTGCGCACCATACCCAATACTATTCGCTCGACTCGGACAAACTAGGATGGCCAAAGGCATGATCTCAGGCTCTGGAAACCGTGGGATCTGAATGTCCCCAGTTGTTGTCCAGCGTTCATACTCCTTTTGCCATGTTTGTTTCTTAGCTGCCGAAACAAAACTAAGTTGAGGCGTCTGAAAATCGATCTGACGATATGTCGTCTGTTGCCCAAGCTGTGGTAAAATTTGAGCAATCCAGCTGACAAGATATTCTGATCGGATCTCCTGAAATTGCTTCGCTTCTGCTGCTCGATCCGCTAATTCTTCGGGGCTCAAATCCACTTCCAAAATATCTTCGTCTTCACCATCTTCATACTCAGCATCTTCGTATGCTCCCCAAGAAGAAGTGCCTCCAGCAGTAAACATGCATTCTTCGAAGCTGCGAGAAACAACAGGCCCCGTCGAATTCACGACACCCGATGGCAGACAGCGATGAGCATCATGGTAAACCCGAAGAGCAATACCGATCTGAGCCAAATTCTGGCGACACTGATGACGCCGAGCCTGCTCTCGAGATTGCTGAATCGCAGGAAGTAAAAGAGCAATCAAAATCATAATCACTCCAATCACAAAAGTGACCTCCAGCATCGTAAAAGCTGGACGTTGCACTTGGTATCGGAGTGAAAATCTCATTGATGCGTCTTCTTTTCGCAAACCATCGGAAACGAAGCGGTCAAGAACAACGACTTGCCGAGTTCAAACTGACCGCATTCCACGAATTGTCTCTCAGTGAGAATCTCACACAAAGCGAATCTGTCTATAAAACCGAAGACTTTATCAATGAAACATCAAAACTCGGCGACTTTCCACGAGCCCGAATCCTCCAGTACCATCAACGAAATCGATACTGTGCATCGCGCCAAATCCAACCGGAGTGGTGTGAACCAGTCATTCAAGAAATCGATTTCCATCGAAGAGCAATGTCTCAGTTCGCCTGACAACGGCCACCTGCCCTTAACATTCGAAATTTATGACCGAATTGCCAGCCACATAAAGAAACAGCGAATGGAACAAGCACAGCTTCAGCATGTCCGCAATAGCACAAGACCACATCACAAAAAAAACGGGTTCTGTTCCTACGGGATTGGATTTCCATTTTTTACAGCCGTGAAGTCGTGAAAATCAGTAAGGCTAAGTTGAAGTAACGCGTCAAAACAGCACCTGCTCAATCCTATACAGCAAATTGACTTTCAATGAAGGACCGATATGAGTGCTGTCATCAATCTCACTCTGAACACCAATATGACCCGACGTCGTGTTGGTAACGAACTTTCAGAAAGTGAAAAACGTCGTCTTCAAGAAACAGACGTTTCGTGGATCCATCACAAAGATTTCGATGACCCAGATCATATTCAAAGGCTGTTAGAATCTCTCTACGATGAAGAGGATTCTGAAGAGAACCAAGTACCTCGAGTGATGTCTGGCCGCGACTTTGTGTTGCCAGATCGCAACCTGTTGAAGGCCGCTGACGAACAAGCTTTATTCTTAACGTTTAACTTATTGAAGTGTCTCGCCGAACGTCGCAGACTTCAGGCAATCAGCGATAGCGGCACAAAAACGGATGCTCGAACGGTCAAAAATCTGTTGGATCAAGCAGAACAGGTTCGCAATCACATCATGGAAGCAAACCAGCGGTTGGTGGTATCTATCGCCAATCGATTTGCCAGTTCGCTACATCTTCTGGCCGACATGATCAGTGAAGGCAACCTAACCCTCTTAAAGTCCATTAACTGTTTTGACGCGAGTCGAGGTTTTCGTTTTAGCACCTATGCGACCTACGCAATTCGGCGACATTTGGGACGCCTTCAGCAGCGTGACAAAAAGCGTGCTATGGTTTCAAGTGAAGACCAACCTCATCCCATGGTTACTGATGGTTTTCCAGAATGGCTGGACATCCATCCTCAACAAGTCATTAAACAGGTGATTTCTGAATTGCCTGTGAGAGAACAAGAGATTATCACCATGAGATTTGGCTTTCAGAACAACGGCAAAATCAGCACCTATTCTGAAATTGCCGACGTCCATGGCATCTCAAAAGAACGAGTTCGCCAACTGATTGTCAAGTGTTGTCAAGAAGCTTTTGAAAGACATGGGCAAAGCTTGGGCTATGCCTAAAATTTGTAGAATTCGGTATATCGATATCGCCGGGTTAAAGCGTATCTTATGGATATCGGCGGGTGGTTTGCCCCACTCAAATTCAACCGTCCTTTTGTCAACTCTGAAAAGAATTGCTGCCTTTAAGTTGGACCTTTATGTCAGTCGAGGACTGACGCAACCGTGACACACCAAAAATCTGCAGGAGAAGTTTCCATGAGACTGGACATCAACACTTCACGAATCGATCTCAACAAAAATATCCGCGAATACATCGAACGCAGAGCTGAATTTGCTCTTGGAAGATTCGACCACGTGATTGTTGACGTTACCGTGAGCCTCGAGGATACCAATGGACCTCGCGGAGGAATTGACCAGCAATGCAAGATTCGGGTGAACACGTCGTCAGAAAGGTCGCCGATCCTTAGCACGCACACACACGAAGAAATTAAGGCAGCAATTGACTTGGCATTCGAAACAGCCAGTCGCACCATCGCAAGGTCATTGGATCGAAGAACCAAAAAGCAGCACACTGGAAAACTAGTCGCTGCGGTTTGATTGAATTCAATTCCACACGGGTGCGATTCCA
>CAYTUE010000019.1:23877-36844 GCA_964441085.1 uncultured Planctomycetaceae bacterium | reverse complement strand
GCGATCTTCAACTGAAACCACACGACAGAATCGAGATCGATTCAAATCGCGTCAATAAATTCGAGCACACCAAGCCTTATTCAGAGTCCATTCTGGGTAAGGCCTTTTTTATGAACTGAGCTTCACACGGCTTCCGCTCAGTCGAAGTCGAGCTTCATTTGATCGTCATCCTTGTCGTTCAATTCTTTGTACAACATGCTGGTCTGAATATCAGTGTTCCCTTGGTATTTTGAACTCTTGTATTCAGTCACCGCACCATCAATCGAATGGTAAAAGATCTGACAAACTTGGACTCGAGGATAAATTCGGACCGGCTGCACGGCGATCATTTCGAGAGTCCAATAACCTTCAAAACCGACGTCGCCAAAACCTGCCGTCACATGCACAAACAGTCCCAACCGTCCGATGGAAGAACGTCCTTCCAGCATCGGAACGTAGCCGTGAGTTTCTGTGTATTCCACCGTGCGTCCCAGATACAACTGATTGGGCTGTAGCACCAACCCTTCTTCTGGAATGGTCAACCGGCGGTATCGATTCGGACGTTTCATGTCCAACACGATTTCTTCGTAAACCATCAGCTCATTGTGCAGCGACAGGTTATAACTGTTGGGATTCAACTGCTCATCAGCATACGGTTCAATCTTCAGATTTGTACCGAGCTGAGCTTTGATTTCACTGCCACTAAGAATCATTGGTCGTCGCCGAGATACTCTGTTTACCTAGCCACGGTTGCCAGTTGGCAAAACCGTCCCGCATCGGTGGCAAAGATTACGCATTGTGGCAGCCACCTGCAACCAGTCTGTTCACGTTTCAGCAATTGACCACCAGTCCGCCCCCGACTCGCCGGATTGGGAAATCCCGGTAAGTTCACGGATGCATGCCACCAGCCCCTTTTTCCGCGTGCCAGTTTAAGGGACTAGAAAGTCGGATACCACGCTATCTGCGAGAAACAAGCCCTCACTCGTCAGTGACAACCGGCCATTTTCACGCTGCAAAAATCCAGCTGCAAGATTTTTACTCAAAGCGTCCGCAGAAAGGGATTCCACGGTAAAACCAAACTCTGTCGCGAACAGCCGTTCGTCAAAGCCTGAAATTTGCCGCAGACCTAAAAAAAGAGCTTCTCGAGCTCGAGCTTCCGGATCAAGCCGCTCCACATCCTGCAAAGCCAGTTGATTTCGAGACCACTTGTTCACCCAACGCACCACATTGCGGTCGTTCGTGCTGCGTACTCCGTCCAAATAACGCGCGGCCCCTGGGCCAAATGCGAAATACGGCTTCGCTTCCCAATACGTCAAATTGTGCCGACAGCGACTGTCTGTCGTATCGTCTCCAGCATGAGCAAAGTTAGAAACTTCATAGTGGCGAAACTGATATTTCGCCGTGAAGTCAATCGCCTCCGCATACATCTGTCGCTCCAATTCATCAGGAACTGGTACAAGCTTCCCATGCAATCGACGACTGTAAAACGACGTTCCTTTTTCATACGTCAATCCATAGGTCGAAAGATGACGAATCGGCAATGCAACAGCCTCAGTCAATGTTTGCTTCCAGCAACCGAATGACTGCCCAGGAACACCAAAAATCAAATCCAGAGAAACATGATCGAAAAACTGACACGTTCGATTCACTGAATCAATCGCTTCGACTGCCGTATGTTGCCGTTCCAGAAATTTCAAGACAGCATCATCAAACGACTGAACTCCCAAGCTGATCCTGTTCACTCCCAAATCCTTCAAAGCCTTGAGACGGTCGTTATCAAGGCCATCAGGATTCGCTTCGATCGATACTTCAGATGAAGCCGACCAATCGAACTTCGATCGAATCACCCCAAACAGCTGCTGCAGTTCAGTTACGCTCAAATGAGTCGGAGTCCCACCACCCACAAAAACAGTGTCGACAGTGAAAGATCGATCAAGTCGACTGAATTCATTCCCAAGAGCTTCTAACCACGCCGGAATCAGAGCGTCATTTTCTGCTACCAAAGTAAAATCGCAGTAGCCACATCGTCTTAGGCAAAACGGAACGTGAACGTACAGTGCGGTTGGATGACGATCTGACTCTAAAGATCGATACGGGTTATAGCCACTGAAGTCTTCGCTCACGAGGTCTGAACTTTCTGATCAGTTGAAGCTTCACTTCCTTCGGCTCGTAAACGACCAGTTTGAAGAAACCGAATCGTCGCAGAAATGCATCTGTGGTCTGTCATCAACAATGAATGAATCACGGGAAGCCTAAGCGAATCGCTGCTCCCTTCCAACTGAGCACTTTCGACCGTGACCGTGAGATCGTTATCCCCAGGCAGCAATGGGTTAAAGCCACGTTTCGATCCTCGCCCCCCCGCAATCGTGGCAAATTCAAATTCAGGAATCGGCATATGATTCATGCCACTGGCAGGATCCGTAACCAACTGCTGACCAGCAGGCCCCATTACCATTTTGAACAGCGGGTTTTGTTTCAGGAAATCTGCAACTTCCGCTCCATGATGAGGAACTCCCAAAAACACGGCTCGCTGGAAGCGACTTTCGCAACTGCTTGATAACAAACTGCGAAGCAAGAGACCTCCCATCGAATGGCACACCACGTTGATACATTCCACATCTGGCAGATGATCTAACACGCTTTGCAAATAAGCCACCGACTGTTGAATGGAAACCCGAGTGCTGGGATAGTCGAAGCCAAGGGTTGGTTCACCTTCAGCATTCAGCGATCGAGCCAACGTCGAAAAGCACTTTGAAGAACGCCCAATTCCGTGAATCAACAATGTGATTCGACCGGTATGAGACAGCAGCTGGTGTTCTTGCCGGACCTGTTTCAATTTTTCGATGCAAGCCAACTCGGCCCCACCTTCAATTCGGTTGTCATTGGGATCCAGCAACCGATAACGATTTGTCATCACATTCTTCTGAAGCCGGTAGCCTTGCAGAAAAATCAGATCTCCCCAAAGTTGTCGTCCCCCAAGTGTTTTCACCATCAGATTGCCTCATTCATTATTTTCAATGAACATAGTGTGCGCAATTGACGTTCACTTTTGAACCGTTTCACGTTCAGACGCTGATCAAGCGACGAATTCCAAGGACCGCTGCATCTTTTCGTGTGACACAATCACCATCAACGCGGCACTGGGGTCACTACCGAACTGTACGAAACGGGTCCCAACTTGCCACTTGAGAACTCTCTGGCACAACATACAGTTCGACTCGGCGGTTTCGTTGACGAGTCATATCATCAATTCCCGCTTCACGCGGTTGAAACTGACTGTACCCCATGGCTGACATGCGCTCTGGCTTCAGCCCCAGTTGCTGTAGTTGAAGAATCACTTCGTTGGCTCGATCTGTCGAAAGATGCCAATTCGTTGGATGGTTGCGAGCGGTCACAGGGCGAACAATTGGCTGATCATCCGTGTGACCAACAATCAGAATTCGCATCCCTTCTGCTGTTCCAGAACTTAAGTGATCAGCAAACTCACGCAGAACGGGTAAAGCTTCGGGACGCAAGTTCGTGCTCCCCAAGTCAAACAAGACATCGTTTCCAAATTTGTTCAGTCCTGTCAATTCATCGTATTCGAATCCGGGGAGATCTGGAGTAACTCCAGTAAATAAACCTCCGTCACTGTCGGTCTCTCTTAACTTAGCAGCATAGCGAGCCTTCAATTCAGCGCGTTCGGCAAGCAGGTTATCGATCCGAGTATTCGCGGTCGCAAGTTGCTGCCCGTTTTCCCCAAGAGCCGTTTGCAAATCAACGTTCTGCTGAGCAAGTCCATCAACCTGCTGCTGCACAGCCACGAGGTTTTGCTGTGCTCCTGCCAAAGCTGATTCGGCAGACTGGCTTTGGGCAAACAATTCTTGCGCCCTCAACTGACTGGCAGCAAGATCTTGCTGCGCAAATTGAGGCCCAAAACAGCAACAGCCGCTCCCCGCTAAAATCACGGTTGCAGACAACATCAGACTCAGTTTCTGATTCCACATAGCTTTTCACTTCGTTCAAGATTCTCGACTGTTCATGTTCAACTTCGCTGGCAGTCAAATGCGGAAGTCGTATCGAGATTATTGGTTGACCAGTGACGGAACATTTTCACTCACTTAAAGTCACCACAATTTGTGACAGGGCAAACTGCACTTTTGTGACGACCTGAACCTTGAAATCTAAACTGCATCAGTCCGGTTCACCTACACGGCTTTAGCCCAAAAGGCGGCCAGTTGTCGTTTGAGCAAAAGAATGCATTCAAAGAAGACACATTCCACTGCAGGATCTGCCTTCTCACAGCCTATCAAGTGCCAATCTTGCCAGACACTTTTCTTAGCAATCGGCAATTCCTGCCAATCGGCATTTTGACGGCCGTACAATGGAAAAGTTACTCATCTGCAGATCGAAACGCACACGGTTCGATTCGTCCATTTTGAAAAGCCAATTGCACAGCGCCCGATTCACTGGTCCACCAAACCTCGCCCGCGTCGCTGTAGACGCTTTCAAGATGCTGTCGAGACGTCGTATCACGAGCACTCACAATGACGAAATGTGGCATCACGGCCTGAGCCAACTCAACGGAATTGCTTCCACGAGAACCATGATGAGGACTCACTAAAACACGCGACTTTCCAAGTTTCGGTAGCAGCAGTTGCAAACCATCTTCTTCCAAATCGCCAGGCAACAAGACATTCAGGCCATCTCGGCTCACTCGAACAACCAACGATGTTTCGTTATCTGATGCCATGTCTGGAAGCATGGTGGAGTCAGCTTGAAGAATCTGTAATTGCCCTGTTGCCAACGAAATTTCAGTTCCAGAAGTCACCGTGCGCAGCAAAACCCCTTTGTGTCGTACCAAGGTCATGAATTCCTGAACTGCTTCATCGGTGGATTGAATAAACTGCTCGCTCGTAACGATCTGTCCAATCGGAAAGCGAGAAATCAGAGCGGGCACGGCGTTATAGTGGTCCGAATCTGCATGAGAAATCAACACCTTATCAATATGGTTCCAGCCACGAGCCCAAAGAAAACTCGATACGACTTCTGCCGCTCGACGACCTTGGTTCAACGAACCAGCATCAACCAAAACCACTTGATCACCGCATTCAATGACAGCCGCGCTGCCATGTCCAATATCTAGAACCGTCACAGTCAGGCCCACATTCTGCGGTTCTTGTAATGCCAAACCAAAACCAGCGACTGCGATCACAACAAGCACAATGACAACGCCCCGACGAATCGCGGCTGTTCGGCTGACGAGCATTGCAGCCAGTGCTCCATACCAAAGCGGCAAGAACCACGTCGGAAAGTCAGAAAGGTAGAAGTGTCCATACGACAAATCAGCCGCCCAGTTCACAATCCAAGAAAAGACACTCAACAGCAGTGAAAAAAGACTGGCTGGAATCCAACCACACACAGGCAGCAAAACTCCCACAAGCAATGTCAAGTAGCCAGCGCCTAGCACAAAGAAGGCGTACAAAATCAGCAACACATTGACCAACAAGCTC
Source organism: uncultured Planctomycetaceae bacterium (assembly GCA_964441085.1). Taxonomy (GTDB): domain Bacteria; phylum Planctomycetota; class Planctomycetia; order Planctomycetales; family Planctomycetaceae; genus Fuerstiella. The sequence goes on along the minus strand of CAYTUE010000019.1, from coordinate 31,373 downwards.
ACAATGGAAAAAACATGAAAGACAGATGTTGTTAACGGCAAGGTAAACAACAAGATCGAAAGCATCTGTAGGTATCGCTGGACTGCCTTCTTTTTGATGAGCACGATTCCACTGAGCAAGATCTGCGTAGCTGATCGTTGCTCTTCTGGTGCACCGTGTTGCTGAATACGAGAATCAGTCTGACATCCGTACCATGCAAGAGCTCCAACAGAAAGAAACGACAACCAAGCTCCCGTATCAACAAGCAATTCAGGACACCACATCGTCATGATCAACGCCGTTAGCGAAAGCAGATCATGTAGTTTTTGCGGTTTTCCTAACAACTGACTGCAGCCAAACAACACTAGAAACAAGGTGGCCCGAACAACTGACGGACGAAACCCAGTAATCATGGCGTAGCTGCAAATCACGATCATCATCGCCAACAATGCTTTTTCTCGTGATACTCCCAGCACATGAAACAAACGAATCACAAACAGACTTAAAATCCCAACGTGCAATCCCGAAATCGCTAACAGGTGCATCGTGCCACTTGCAACAAATGCATCACGCAGTTCATAGGGCAACTGGCTGCGATTTCCAAGAAACATGGCAATCGCCAGTTGCTGATTGGCACCATCTAAAGATGTCTCCAAAATTCGCTCTGCATCAGCTCGAAGCCATGATGCCCAGCGAAAGAGATTCCACCATGGGGCCTGTTCAACCACCTGAATTGCACTGAAGTGATTCACAAACAGACGTCGAGCCACACCTCGAGAAGCCAGCATCTTGGAATAATCGAACTGGCCTGGATTTGTGGCCCCTTTGGAGCGAACTGCTTGCCCTCGAATTGTGACCGTATCACCACAAGCCAAAAGCCCTCGAGCATTGCCATCCAATGACACTTGCCACACTTCACGCTTCGTCACCTGTTGTTGGCTGTCAGGAAGCTGCACTAAAAATTCAAACGTCGTGCGTTCGCTGGAACCATAGGGCATCGACCAAGCGGAATCTGATCGACGGTAAACCACGGGAATCGAATGAATCGTACCGTGAAAAACCCCATCCAGTTGAACGATGGAAGCATGGTAGGGATCTTGCTGCAGCGCCTCCGCCATTTCCCAACGACAAGCCCCAGCCAAAACAACAGCAAGAAGCAAAGCCGAGAGACGCCATGATTCGGCCACTGCTCTCGGTAGCACAACAGAACTGGCGACAAGCAACAAACTCGCCCACAATACGAGTTCGACAGGCAGATCAAAGAAGTAGCCAATCACTAACCCCGTCAACCACGCAGCAAAAACCTTCACATGCAAAGGGATGGATTGGCAAGACCAAAGCGTGGTGGATATTTGACAACAGTTTTTTGACGCAGCAGATGCCATCTCAACCCACACCCCACACAAGTGGAACAACTAACTCAGTGAAGGATCGACTTCATGAAGCTTAGCTGCGGTTGACACCGAATTCGGCAGTAATCGAATTCGGCTCTTCGTTTCACCTCAACTAACTTCGAGGTCGATTATCCAAAATGGGCTGCAGTTCATCAACAAAGTCGTTCACGTCTTGGAATTCACGATACACCGAAGCGAAGCGAACAAAGGCGACTTTGTCTAAGTCTCGCAACGCGTTGAAAACCAGTTCACCAATTTGGCGAGTTGGAATTTCGCGAACCCCATCTTCGTAAATGGCAGCCTCAGCTTCCGAAACAACATGATCAATTTGTTCGTTACTGATCGGACGTTTGTAGCATGCTTTTTCGATTCCGGCACGAATTCGACTACGATCAAAGGGAATCCGAGTGCCATCCTTCTTGATGACTTTAATCGGGCTTTCTTCAATTCGCTCATATGTTGTAAAGCGTCGACTGCATTCCAGACACTCGCGACGACGACGAATACTAAAATCTTGGCTATTGCGAGAGTCGATGACTTTGGTCTCACCGACTTTGCAAAATGGGCATCTCATATTCAGTGGCCCTATGTAATTGGGTAACCCGTTTTAGATCTTCAGCTCGATGACGAGTTGTCATCCGTGACGCTCGATTGTACTGCGAAGCCAAGCCAAGAAACCACCGTTCAGCGAACTTTCGGTCAATGTCTGACCGGAGAAACAATAAAACGCAGGGGCCATCGACTCAATCTGCAATGTGAGAAATATCACGTGCTATCAGCGACACACTGTGACCTTCAATTGTGCGTTTACCAGTAAAAATGTGCTTCGACACCGCGTATTTGCTGGACTTCCTTGTTTTTCGTGAAATCAGACTGCGAAAAGTTTGCCGGTTGGAAACTCTTGTCTGTCTAGCGACAAACCAGCAATTGAAGCAGCGAAAACGAACAGCAACTTAGACTTTGTAAACTCAGCTGCTTTTGTGAACCGCCTGGTTCCCCAAAACACCTCCCACAGGTTAAACTGGCGAGGCTACATCACCAAATGCAAAATACGAAGATCAGGTCGTTAAACGGTCATGGCTTTCGTTTTGAAAAACTCCTCTTTCCGGATTCAGGCAAAGGTGCCGCATGAACTTTCCTTTACAGACCGTTTCGCGAGTCATATTAGCGGGAGCCCTCCTAGCGGGCTTCGCGAATGCGGTTCAAGCGCAGTCATCCAGCGATTTCCCTTCTCACACTAAGGTGCTTGAGGGCTACCAGAAGGTTGTAACAAAGGCCAACATCAAGCCGATGTACACGCTTTACAAGCGAACCAAAGACAATCAAATGTACGCCGAGCTGCCTCGGGCATTTTCAACCAAGAAGTACTTTATGGCAATGACCGTCGCCAGTGGCGATAGCTATGCCGGCCTGCAAAGTGGCGAACGGTACGTTTATTGGCGTCGATACAACAAGCGTTTGGCGCTGATCGAACCCAATATTTCAGTGCGTGCCAAGGGTGACAAAGCGGCTGCATCGTCAGTCAAACGTTTGTTCACCGACCGCCTGCTTCTCGACATTCCCATCGTGTGCATTGGCCCAAGCGGTGGTCCGGTCATCGATATGGATGCGTTGTTGGTGAGCAACGGCAGTAGCTTTTTCGGGAGTGCTGCATATGTGAGTTCAGCTGCTCGACTCGGCGTGTTTTCTATCAAAACGGCCAAGGCATTCGAAAAGAACATCGAAATCTCCTTTGAGGTACCATCCACTGGCGGAAGTCTGAATGGCGGACCAATGCCACCCGGATCATTTAAAGAACTTCACTATTCAATCAGTGAAATTCCAGATAGCACGGGCTACAAGCCTCGCAAAGCAGATACTCGAATTGGTTACTTCACGACCACCTACACGGATCTCGCCAAATACAACGACAACGAAACTGCCGTGCGTTTCATCAACCGTTGGCACCTAGAAAAAGCAGATTCAAAACTCAAAATTAGCCCTCCGAAAAAACCAATTGTCTTCTACATCGAACACACAACTCCGGTACGTTACCGTCGGTGGGTAAAAGAAGGCATTCTGTCTTGGAACAAGGCTTTCGAAAACATCGGGATCAGCGATGCCATCGAAGTTTACTACCAAGACGCATCATCTGGTGCTCACATGGATAAGGACCCAGAGGACGTCAACTACAACTTTGTTCGTTGGTTGAATAACAACGTAGGAACGGCGATTGGACCAAGTCGAGTCCACCCGCTTACAGGACAGATTTTAGACGCGGACATCGTCCTCACAGATGGTTGGATTCGCCACTATCGAAACCAGTTCAGCGAAATGCTTCCTAAGATCGCAATGGAAGGAATGGGAGCCGAAACTCTTGCATGGTTAGCCCAACACCCAGAATGGGATCCTCGAGTGCGTCTTGCGTCTCCAGCAAACCGTCTTGAAGTCATGGCAGACATTCAACGAAAGGCTCGTTTGCCTTTCGCTGGCCATGCAGCTGGAAGTGTCGATCCAACAATGATCGGCGACGATCCTTACGACGGCTTGCTTGGTCGAAGTAGCCAAGTCAATGGTTACTGTATTGCTGCCGACGGCCTGTCTTTTGACATGGCGATGATGAGAATGCACCTTGCCATGGGCATGCCAGCAGCCGACGCTTATGCCGCATCGATCATTCCCGCACACCCATTAGCAGGAAGATGGAATGGTTCTGTCGACGGCCTGTCAGCAGCTGGATTCCCAGTTGACAGTATGCCAATTCAGATAAAATTCGAAGCCAACCCCGATGACAGCGTGACTGGAACTGCTGAAATCGCGGGTGAAACAGATGCTTTTCAGAGCGTGACATTCGACAAGGCAACCGGAGCCTTCAGCGCCGAAATCGTGACAGCAAAAGGCAAAATCACGGTCGAACTCACAGCGACTTTGAGCGACGGTACGCTCTCAGGCGATTGGGAAGCCAAAATGGCAAGCAAAACAGCCAAAGGAAAATGGACGGCCGAACAAACGTCTCAGCCAAAATCCACTGTCGCAGCAAGCACGACCAGCCAAAGTTCATCTGACGAAGATGAAGGCAAAAAGGATGATGATGCTGACAAGAAGGATGACGAAGATGAAGACAAGGATGACCAGGACAAAGAGAAAAAAGACGACGACAAGAAAGACGATGCCGTTAAAAAGTCAGCAGAACAAATGCTCGATGGCATTCCTGAAACTTTTGTCGGACCGTTAGTGGCTCACCTTGTTGCTCATGAAGTTGGCCATACTCTGGGCCTACGTCACAACTTCAAGGGGTCAAGTCTTTACACAATGGAAGAAATCAACAGCGACGAATTCAAGAATTCTGACAAGCAAATGTCAAGTTCTGTCATGGACTACGTCGGTGTCAACATTGCTTTCGGTGATAATCAAAAGCAGGGTGACTGGTGTATGACTGAAATTGGTCCTTACGACATGTGGGCCATCGAATACGGTTATACATTCAAAGACACCAAAAAAGTGTTGGCTCGAGTTGCCGAACCGGAACTCGCTTACGGAACAGATGAAGACACATCTGGACCAGACCCATTTGCTCGCCGGTACGACTTCAGCAAAGATCCATTGGACTACGCGACTGCTCAGGTCAACCTAGCAAAGTACCATCGAGGACGTTTGCTAACAGAATTCATCAAAGATGGAGACAGTTGGGATCGCGTCCGTTACGGATACGAACTGACTTTGTCCATGCAAGTTCGCAGCGTATCGATGATGTCGAACTGGCTAGGTGGTGCCTTTGTCTATCGAGACAAAAAGGGTGACCCCAATGGGCGTAAACCAATCGAAGTTGTAAGTGCCGATCAACAACGAGCCGCATTGCAGTTCGTGATCGACACCACTTTCAACGACGAAGCCTTTGGACTCACCCCCGAACTGGCTGCCGCAATGGGGCTGGACAAGTGGTCCGATGATTTCTACTCATTCATGTCAGATGCAACATGGCCAATCCACGATCGCATCATGGGCATTCAATCTTCTGCGTTGACTCAGGTTTTAAACCCGACAACTCTAAACCGAATCCATGACAACGAACTAAGAATTTCTGAAGACGAAGACGCCCTCACGCTGCCAGAACTGCTCACCACAGTGTCTGAAAGCATTTGGTCAGAACTTGATCAAAAAGTGAAAGGCAAATTCACAGCTCGCAAGCCACTGGTCAGCAGTCTGCGACGTAATCTTCAGCGAGAACACATCGAACGACTCATCGATCTGGCCTTGCCAGGCAGTGGTTCAGGAGCAGCCTCACGAGCAGTTTCACAACTCGCCGGTCAACAGCTGCGAGAAATTTCAGCGAAGATCGAATCAGTGAAGAAAGCGTCTGCTGACAAGCTCGACGCCTACACCATCGCTCATCTGAACCAAGCTCATTCGAGAATTCAGAAAGCACTGGACGCTGACTACATTCTCAACCCGTCGTCTGGCGGAGGTGGCGGTGGATTTCCGTTCTTTTTCGGAGCAGAAACTCCTAAAGCACCTACGACCCCTTAACCAATCTGAACAGTCCTGATCACTCGGACTGCAACGGATAACAACAGCAAGGGCTTTCTGGATGACCATCCAGAAAGCCCTTTTTTATTTTGTCGCACGATTCCACTGTGTTCATTCAGCTAAAAAGTCCTATTTTGACGTAGTCTAAAATGGCCTGCGCGAAAGCAGCCATGCAGCAACGTTTTCAGAAGGCAGGCTTCTGCAGCACCAATCCAGATGATCAAAACTGATCTCGCTTGGTGGTCACATCAATTGCCTTGCCGAATCCATCAACTTTTTCCAATCACTGCACTGTGCCAAACCGCATCCGCCTATTTTTGATTCTCGCGATCACATTCACGTTCGTCGTAATCGTGTTGCCGATCGTGCCTCTTGGCATCACATCAAGACAGCCCGATGGTTCGGCCGTCGTCGAATGGGTCTGGTCCAGACACGCATCCTATTCAGACATTGCTGATTTTCTGGACCGTATTCTATGGCCCGTATTTGCTGCTGGTTGCTTGATTGCAGTGGCCCGAATGGGATTCAAGCGAATCTCAAAACACTCACCCAAATCGCAAATCATCAGCTACGGCTTATTATTGATTGCGTCAGGCCACTGGACGCTTGCCGTTCAACAGTCTGCCCCGTCGCCTCACAAAGAACTCAAGCCACTATGGGTTCTGTATGATCCAGGAGCATCTGGATACTTCTACGAAGCCACTTTCGATATCAAAGACACGAACGAATTTTTAAAGACCTACGAAGCCAAAATGGAAGAAGGCGACGTACTGCATGTTGGCACTCATCCTCCTGGAATGTTTCTGCTTGCCAAAGGTTGCATCGAACTTTGTCGAAGCGTCCCCAGCATCCAAACCATCGTCGAAAGTCTCACTTCAAATTCCTCGGTCGAAGCCTTTCGCTACGTCGAACAGAATGCTCGATTACAAAGATCTCTTACACCTGTTGAACTGGCGGGACTTGAACTGTTGTCTCTCGTCACACTCATGCTCGCCGCGATGACTCTGATCCCGCTTTGCCTTCTAGCAAACCGTTTTTTCAGTCCAACGACCGCATGGATGCTGTGCTGCCTTTGGCCAACAATCCCAACCATCGCGGTTTTCTTCCCCAAGTCCGATGTCATCTTTCCACTGGTTTCTGTGCTCCTGCTTCTCCTCGCAGTGATCGCAGCGCAGACAACAAAGAAAGCCTTTGTGATTGGAATGGTTGCCGGAAGTATCCTCCTGCTGACCGTCTGCCTGAGCCTCGCCATACTTCCCACCGTCGCGGCAATCGGCGTTTTTCTGATCTTTCAAATCCTCAAGAATCCTAAACAGAACCTTGCACCGGCAACCACCTTGATGGCAACCGTCACCGTAACCGTTGCTGCACTTATGATTGCCATTCAAACGCTGTTCGACTGCAACCTGGTGGTCGTCTTTCAACATAACCTGACCAATCACGCAGGCTTCTATCAGCAGTTTCAAAGAACGTACTGGAAGTGGTTACTGGTGAACCCGACCGAACTGGCATTTGCCGTTGGCTTACCGATTGCTGGCTTTGCTGCAATGTCTGTGATTCGGTTCATCATAAAACCACGCCAACACCAAACAGTCTGCGGCGAACAAGAACCAGACC
>CAYTUE010000019.1:20648-23777 GCA_964441085.1 uncultured Planctomycetaceae bacterium | reverse complement strand
CAAGAACCAGACCTGCAAACTCCAACACCTCAGAGCACAACTTTCAATCGCCAAGTTCATTCCATGTCGGCAGCGATCGTAATCACGATTCTGTTGCTATGGCTTTCTGGAAAAAACAACGGCGAAGCAGCTCGTCTCTGGTGCTTTATGACTCCTTGGGTTCTGCTACTCTCTGGAGCATCCATACAACAGTTGTGCAAATCGATTCCCCCAACACAAACAAGCAAAGTCTTCACAGGGCTACTGATTTGTCAGCTACTACTTTGCTACGCCACCGTAAGTCGAGTCAACGGGTTTTCATTCTGACAGGCTTGTCGCGCCTACTTTTCTTTCAGAGGAGGCAACACCCAGATGTCTGAAAACACAGAATCTTGTTCGGCTCGATAAGCTTCGTGCCGAATCAATTCTAAAATCGCTTGGAAGATCCCAACGATTCGAGACTGAAACTTTTCGCCATCGAAGAAGCTACTAAAGGCCGCGCGACCTTCCAGCTGAATTTGCTTTCGAATGCGGTCTTGGAAGACTGAAATGGGAGTCTCATCCAACTTCATTGTGGTCGCTTCCGCAACATCGGGAAGTTTCACAATTCGCCCCAAAGCGCTGACCAAGTCCCACAGTTCGACTTCTCGAATACGGTCTAAAGAACGATCGCGTTTAAAGTCCGGACGGTCATCGCTAAGACGAGGATAGCGTTCGAGCCAATCGGACGCTCGGCTGTCTAATTTCTGAGCCGCTTCTTTGTACTTCTTGTACTGCAGCAACTGGCCAATTAATTCACTGTCCGATTCTTCGATGACTTCGTCTTGCTCTTCGATCTCCGGCTGAGGCAACACTTCTCGGCTTTTGATCTCCAAAAGCGTACTGGCAACCACAACAAAGTCGCCCATCAGCTCCAGATCTAATAGCTCAATCACGTCAAGAAAGCTCTGGAAATCTCGAGTGACCTTCGTCAAGGAAATCTGGCAGATGTCGAGCTCATGACGGCGAACGAGGTACAGCAACAGGTCCATCGGACCGCCAAAGTAACCTAATTCAACTCGATAATCCGCCAAAGTTGGCATTCAAAGATCCCGTCTGATTTCACTGATTACGGCCACGCTGTCACGCTGTCACGCTGTCACGCTTCAGTAAAATCGACCGCCGATTCCATTCAACTTCACTGATTCCCCGCTCGCAAACGCATTTTGTTTCAAGCCAATTCTGCCGATTTCAAATTCAAAGCGCGCTGTTTGTCCACCGTTCAGCAAATCGTTGGACGATGGGCCTAGGTGGTCGTTGAAAAAGATAGCCCGACGCATTCACATTCACTTTCCTCTGGTGTTCATCACTGGCTGTCAGCAACTGCCGACGTCACATCGCCTTCATCCAAACTGGGTAACCTGTAAAACAATGCCACTGGCAACATAAAAACGGCTAATGCCGCAAACGTCAGGTATTGAAGCCCTTGGCTTTCTTCTTCCCAAATCACAGCCAGTGTTTTATTCATCACGAATAAAAAAGCAGCCGATGCAAGAATCCCCATCCAAGTCATAAAGTTTAAGGTACCGATCATTCGCCCCTTCAGTTCCGCGGGAGGCACCTGTTGCACAAACACCTGCACAGGAATCACAAACACGCCCGCTGATATTCCCAGCAGCAACATGGCTGCTCGCAATGCCCACTCACTTTGATTGGCCACAAACAAACTGCTGCTGAGAGATTCTTGTTTCAGATGCAAAGACGGCACAGGCACTCCAAGAATTCCGCTGCCCAAAAGAGCAATCCCGGTCAACGAAAGGAAGATCATCCAGCTGCCACGATTTGTCCAGCGAGCCCCATTTGCTGCTTGACCGCGATTCGCAAAACCAGCCACCACACAACCTGCTGCAATCCCGACTCCAATCGCCGCCGCCAGTAAACTGGTTCGAGTCTTACTTAAGAGCAGCACTTTTTCACCGAGATTATTCACGGCAGGCTGTGCAACTCCTCCGATAAACCAAAACATCGCCATCACCAAAATGGCTTTCACGATGTCCGGTTGAGCTCTTAAAAACGTACGAATGTCCTTCGGAACAAATAGGTTTCCGGGTTCCATTTTCAACTCTGGTTCAGCAATTTCCGTCGGACATATCAACAAAGCCGTCAATGTTCCCACCACGGCAATCCCAACAGCAATGGTGCTACAGATCCACAGTGCATCGCTGAGCCGATCCATGGCGATCCCGGCGATTGCCATGCCGAAAATGATCGCCAAAAAAGTGGTCGTCTGGACGGCTCCATTCACTGGCAACAAAGTTTTGCTCTTAAAAATTTCGGGGAGAATGCCGTACTTCGCTGGTCCAAAAATTGCACTTTGAGCTCCCATGAGCCCCAACACAAGAATCAACAATTTCAGTTGTGTGAGGCCTTCGGTTCCCCCCGGCCACAAAACCCAGACGGCCAGCCCCATGATCAAAATTTCAGCAACTTTACACACAACGATCACGGTGCGTTTTGACAATCGATCTGAAATGAACCCACCCAAGCCAGACAGAAGACAAAATGGCAAAGCAAAGGCCGCCAGCGCCAGCGGTTGCAAACCTTGATCTGCTGTTCGAGCAAGCTCCACACACTTCAATAAAACCATTTGTTTAAAATAGTTGTCGTTGAAGGCTCCAAGAAACTGAGTCGCCACAATGCCAACAAACACCATACTGCCAATGGAATAGCCAGCCACACTTCCCGCGACTTCCGAACCAGCAGGATTTTTTTGAGACATGGCTGATTGGCTTTTGAAACAAACAAGAAAACGAATGTGATGACGGGTCAAAGATGCAAAAGCTATCAAATCTGGTGCGGATTCGTCGACCAGAAAACAGCCCGTTGAAACACGACTGCCACCAGTTTCATTCCTAGCGAAGCCTTAACCAGAATGGAATTGTGGCAGGACTTGCCGAAGGTGTCGAGCACCGGCAAGGGGCGAAGCCAACAACCGTTCAATGTCGCACGAAAGCAAAAAGGCACCGGCAGAGACTGCAGATTCGAATTTTCTGGTATCAAATTGGCTTTGTTCGCAAATCGTTTTTCTGATGCAATGACGATGTGGCCCAATGAATCATTGAAGCAGTCCCACCATCTTTCGACTTTCTCTAACACCGTGAACTCACAAAG
>CAYTUE010000019.1:19255-20548 GCA_964441085.1 uncultured Planctomycetaceae bacterium | reverse complement strand
TCTCTAACACCGTGAACTCACAAAGAACGCCCTTGCCGTGAGCATGTCGTCCATTCCATTTCAACAGCCTTCGTCGACTGTACTGAGTCAGATTAAGGTCGCGTTTTGGAATCTTCAAAACCTATTCGACATCGAAGCGTCTCAACTGGCATCCGACCTTGAATTCACTCCCGTGCACGGATGGGATCGAGACACGTTTGAACAAAAAGTTCGTAACTTAGCAGACATCATTCGGCAGATGTTTAACGGCCAAGGCCCAGACCTGCTCGGAATTTGCGAAGTCGAAAACGAGCGAGTCGCCAATATGCTGGTCCAAGCGATTGGGCGAGACGACTATGCGGTGGCTCATGTTGAACACCCAGATATTCGAGGAATTGACACGTCCCTCATCTACTCGAAAAAGATCTTCGACTTCGACAAAGAAAAAACAAAAGGGCACCTCGTTCATCTGAGATATCCCACTCGAGATATTTTTGAAGTGCATCTTCGAGTCAAACAGAATGAATCCGACTTGGTGGTTTTGGTAAATCACTGGCCATCACGTCGAGCTGGACGCTTGGAATCGGAACCATTCCGTCTCACAGTTGCAAGTCATTGCGGGAAACTGGTTGACGACAACCTAAAGCTGGATCGCCACCAATACTTGAAACTGAGCGATACCGATTTGTCATTGTTCCGTCTGAACAACGCATGGAATCGCAATGTTCTCGTGATGGGCGATCTGAATGACGAACCTTGGGACCGCAGTGTCAGAGAAATCCTGAGATCCAGTTACAGCACTGATCACATTGAAGAACCCATTCGCTACGCTCGAGGATGCTTGCCATCATTCCGATCGTATGCATCGAAGAACGCGGCATTGTTTAACCCAATGTGGTCGCTGATGAATCGGCCCGATCAGGGCACGCATTACTATTCTCAATCCGTGCAGACAATGAACATTCTGGATCAGTTTGTGCTGTCTCGCGGATTGTACTTCGGACTACAGGGATTACAGATTCATCAGATGAATGCCATGGTGCCCGACATTAACGTGTTTCGCCCAGACATCATGTGTACTCGCAAGGGAAGACCGAAAGCATTTGATCGCGACAACAAGTCGGGCTTCAGCGATCACTTCCCCATCGTCACCACGATGAACGTACTCCAGCACGCAGCCACAGGCACCGATTCACCAGCTCAAGACGCCGCGTAATCAGTCACCAGAATTTCGGGGCTCCAGACGCTTTCCGAAATTCTCGGCTGCACCTTGCCCCGCGCCGAAAGCCATGCTGTGCCGAAAGCCGTGCTGTG
>CAYTUE010000019.1:16302-19155 GCA_964441085.1 uncultured Planctomycetaceae bacterium | reverse complement strand
TGCTGTGCCGAAAGCCGTGCTGTGAATCTCAAACCTTCGCTCGGTTGATTCTCGGTGAAACACAGCGGCGCAGTTCTGGCAACACAAAGACCGGCCACAGAAAGACGATCTGGGATGAACACAAACATTCCTTTCCCACCGCAAGGTGAGCGGTCAGCACCTCGGCATAGGCTCCCCGAAAAAACTAAGGGCAGATCAAGTACAACAAACCAAGGAAAGACAAAGAATTTTCCAGAACGATGCGTTGTCTGCCGTGAAATCTCTCACCAGCCTCATCAATTTCAACCAGAATCTTGCAATTCAAATCCGAGGATTTTCGGGTTCTGACGCAGGACCAATTCTCAACGCAACATGCAAATTGCATGGACCTTCTTAAACTTCGAAAGACTCTTAAAATCGAGCTTGGCGCTGATACAGATACTCAGCAAGTGCTTTATCAAACGGCTGACTTGTGTCCAAAGGAACATAGTCGGCCCCGATCGCAAAACATTCGTCTCGAAAACGATCTCGTAACTCTTGCACGGCTTTCAAATAGTCGCTTCGAATTCCTGCGGCATCAACAATCTGATGATCACTGGATTCGGGTTCAAGCAGATCCACACTACCAGAAAATGGAAACGTGACTTCGGCTTCATCGAGGATGTGAAACAAAATCACATCGTGGCCTGCGTATCGCAACATTCTTAAACTGTCGATCACGTCGTCCGGGTCTGTCAACAAATCAGACATCAGCATCATTAAACTTCGATGCTTAATCATCGAAGCGATTCGTTTTAGATTGTCACCAATCGCCGTCTGCCCAGTGGGCTGACATTGCTGAAGCACAGCCAAGATATTGCCAAACTGACTTCTGCGACTGCGGGCGGGCAATGAGTGTCTTAACTCGTCGTCGAAGGTGATCAGCCCGATCGGGTCTTGCTGATGAACCATCAGATAACTGATGGCCGCAGCCAAGCAAACCGCATAGTCAAACTTGGTCAGATCTTGACGATAGGTATACGCCATACTTCGAGACAAATCCATCAGCACGTAGCCGGTGATATTCGTTTCTGCTTGGTAGCGTTTGACATAAATACGATCGGTTCTGGCAAAGACCTGCCAATCAATATCTTTGGGATCATCGCCGGGGTTGTAGCGCCGATGTTCACTGAATTCGACACTGAATCCTTGGAACGGGCTGGTATGAAGCCCAGATAAAAACCCTTCGACGATAAACTTCGCTCGCAGATCTAACCGCGCGATGTTTTGAATGACTTCAGGTTTAAGATATTGCTCAGCTGCTGGCATCATTCGCCTCGGGTGTTGATACTTCTAGGCGAACATTCAGTACGTCGTCAATCACTTCTGTTTCAAACGTTTGCTGGCAGAGTCTTTGATTCAGACAATGAGCACCTGTTTCCACATCAAACTGCCAACCGTGCCAAGGACAAGTGACAACCTGACCATTGACGACCCCTTTTCCTAATGGGCCACCCGCGTGAGGGCAAATACCGTCAATCACATAGTACTGACCATCCACTTGGTAAGCCGCAAAAATACGTCCCTCAGCCACGCATTCAACGCTGCTTCCTTCAGGAAGATCCTTTGTTGCAATCAGAGGAATCAGTTTGGACATGTCAGACATCGAAACTAGGAAAGAACAGCTGCCAACTTTTCATCGCCATTGAGCATTAAAGGCCAACAGCAACCGACAGATTTTATTCTATCAAGTTTACTCGATTGATTCTCCTGTGATTTTTAGGCCTTCTCCGGTCCACAAAATTTCGAGATCAAGATCTTCCCAAACTTCGTATCCTCGAGACGGATCTCCAATCACATGCTGACCCTTGATTTGCCCCATGTAGACGACCGTATGAGCTGTCCCAGGATGCCATCCGCCTTGAGTGACATACTCTGGTGCGTTTCGAGCTGTCTGAGCATCTAATTCGCAACACAATAAAACAGGGCGATCTGTAAACAAGCGAGGCAAATCCGAAATTTCTCCCTCAAAGAATTCCACTGCATAGCCGGTGCGGAACAACTTAACGCTTAGCCCATGATACAAACCCAGCCACGTTGTTCCGGATTTCGTAAGACACAATCGAGCCATTTCTTGTTCGGACGCTTGATAGCCAAAGGCGGTTAACAAAGTGGCAGCTGCCGCAGCGCTGCAGGTTTTGTCGGTTGTTTGCAAACAAACGGGCAACTTAAAAGGAGGAGCCGGAGGAGCCCATTGATTTCCACACTCAGGAGGCTCTGCAGGAATGAACACCAAGACCGAATAAACGGCAGCCCCCAACAGGGCAGCCATCACAGGTAGCCGTCGCAAAAGACCTTGCCGATCAACCCCAAGAAACGACTGGTGGTCATTCCCGTTGTCGTCTTCTCTACCTAAGCCTGACTCTCTGCCTAGATAAAATGGATCCAGCCTCAACCACGCTGCGCCAGCAAGGATACCCAGGAGTGGAGGAAACCAGTTCGACAGCACTAATACCGAAGGCAAAGGAATCCACTGCACAATCCAAAGCTGTCCCCAAACTGTCTTTACATATACCGCCAGTAAAACAAGACAGCCCACAGCGACGACGTCGTGAATCCAAATGGGACGCCCTCGCAGTAAACGAAGCGTCAGCAGAAACAATCCCACCGAGATAAAGGCGATCAGTCCAATCGCTAAGCGAATATCATGCATGACAACTGGCTTCCGCAAAAACGAATGAATAGGTCAAACACAGATTCAGAAAAGCGATCGTTTCAACCAAACGTTCGGCTACTGGCTGGACGCATGAAAAACTTGCTCGTCGAAGGATGTTTCTCGTGATGATGCTGACGACAAATCAATCGTTGGCGATTCCAAAGTTGGTGACTCAACGG
>CAYTUE010000019.1:7027-16202 GCA_964441085.1 uncultured Planctomycetaceae bacterium | reverse complement strand
TGGTGACTCAACGGGTGGTGATGCCAAGGTCGGCAAATCCGCCGATTCAAGATTTCGAACACCAGCAGATGTCTTCGTCAGTGCCGTTGGTGGTCCTGCAAAGATAAACAAGTTGTGGTATTGCAGCAATGATCCTTTTTCCAAGTGGATATTTTTCAATGCCAACGCGTACTCTGCACGAGAACGATAGTAGCGAATTTCTGCTTCAACCAGTCGACGCTGAGAATCCAACAAATGGTCAACATCAATATCTAGGTTGTTGTCATCTTGAGCTTCATAACTGGCCAAAAGTTCACCGGCTGCGATGTACCGATTCAAACTGTTTTCACAAGCACGATAGGCTCTTGCGGCATCACTCACAGCATTACTTAAGTCGTGGACAATTTCTCTTTGTTGTTCACGCTGAACAATTCTTTCACGAGACAGCAAGAGTTCCGCATTTTGAACCGCCAAGTGACCTCGACGAAATCCAAGAGGTACTTCGTATTCGACTCCCAAGAACCATTCCTGCTGCCCGCCTCCTAGCAGATTCCCCACAGCGGATGACGTACTGCTATTTCCATCAGGAAGTCTCAGCAAGTCGTCTCCGAATCCGCGATACCGATAACGCCCAACGGCATCTAATCGAGGAATCAGAAAATTCTTCGACGCCAAAAGTTCCATCTCACGTCGATGAACAACCAACTGCTGACGCCGTAGTTCCGTTCGACGCTGCATGGCTTCTGATCGTATTGTATCCCAATCAAAAATGATATCTGCTTCCGTGGGTTCATCCAATGGACGAATCAACTCACCGTCTGAAATCGGCAGACCGACCAACAACCGAAGGCGGCGTTCAGAAGTTTGAACTCCTCCCACGCCTTCTAAGGTTCCCCCCGTGCTGCCATTTCCTGAACGCGTTCCCTGAGTCACACGGCCAGATAACGATTCATCAACTTCAGACTTAAAACGGAAGTACTGTTCACGAGCCAGCGCTTCAGCGGCTCCGGTTTCAAGATCGCTTTCCTGTCGAGCTCGAATCCGATTCCATGCTTCCAGTGATCGCTTCATCGCTCGACTTCGAGCATCTAAGTCGCGATACGCAAAGTACAAATCCCAATACGAATTGGTCACGTTATTGATGTAGTTCCGCACGGCCACTTGGAAGTCGGCTGACGAAACTTCATTGTTCACTTTGGCCAACAGCACTCCATTGTAAACCCCCGGACTGGCTCCCGGACCGGCAATTCGATTGAACTGCAGCCCCGCTCCCTGAAGCAACGGTTGCCGCACTTCACCTTCAATGTACGTATCCCAAGCACTCCGAAAGATATTTCCCGGGGCATTATTGGCGTCATAAATTGATGATGATCGAAGTGACAGTTGCGACCCTGTTGCCGTGCGTTTCGTTAGTTCGACATTGTATTCATGAAGATCTTGGACAAACTGATTCGTGCCCCCTGCAAAGAAGGGGTTATTGAAGAGCTGGTCATTGTTACTAAAAGAAGCGGAAGCCGTTAACTGAGCATCAAAGGCAGCTAAAGCTGCTTCGGGACTGAAGCGGGGATCGTTGTTATCCAAGCTTGGTCGCAAGTGAGTCAACGCGGCTGCAGGATTGCGAACCACAGTCCCACCAAGCTCACGCAGAATCTCTCGGTTGCTCATCGCAATCTGAAGCACTTCGTCCAAGCTAAGATCACGGTACGATAGATTTTCAATGCCAACACGATCACGCACAGTGACTGGTGCGGTGGAATAAGCAGCTTCATGCACACGGACTGATGGGCGTTCGACCTGACGAGTAATTCGATCAACCGCGTGAGTCTGATTCCCAATTGTTTCTGGGAGTGCGTGAGAGGATCGGCAACCGCAAATTGCAATCAGAACGACACTGATGCTGCTGGCCAAAACAAAGCGTACAACGCTGGAACGCATAATACCGGCGCGCACAACACTGGCGCCTTGTAGTAGACTGATCGCATTGTACCGATTACCCAGCATAGGGAGCCGCATCCATTCAGCTAAAAACAGGAGTGGAAACACGGTTTCAACTGTTTAAACAGTGAAAAATCAAGAAAGGCCAACCATGCCAATCTTCAATCCGCTGGCAAATGATCTTGCCGGACGTACCACACCATTTTAGGTGTCGACACTTTCAACCCAACAAAATGAACGCCGAGTGCTTTTGAAATCGGTCTGGAATGACTCCACCGACACTCTGGCAAACAATCATGTTAACAAGACTAGATTACCTGACTGCATCAGTCAGCACGATCTTTGCCACCGGATTTCAAACGCAGCCGTTGCACAACAGCTGCGAAAAGCCGAATTCCGATATTCAACATATCGCCAAGACTGTCAAACACAGCGTGAGAAAGCGGCCACTCCAACAAACAATTCGTTGAATCACATTCGAATCAAGAGCAGGGTCGCTCTGAAATTGTCACACGAATTCAGATGATGTGCCTGCCGTCAGTTCTCTTTCTTTCATTCCAATGATTCTGCCAGACGGAGCATCCAGACAATGACCTCTTCATGGATGGAAGAATTCGAACAGCAGCTTCAACGGTTGGAACAGTCCTCAAGCTCAACTGTTGGCGACTTAGACGAAACCGTTGCAATGGCAGTCAGTGCAATTGGCTGCCTCTCCGATCATCCCATCACCGAATTCTGGATTGTCACTTCTGAATCAGTCTGCCAAATTATTGACGGCAGCCTAGTGACAGTCGCGGCCAATGACGGCGGCCAATTCCCCGACTTCGCAGAAAGTCCCACACAGTGGATCAAACAATCTGCGCTGCCGTTATTTCCAAATCGCCCGAAAGCGAGCGCACCCGAAGCGAGCGCACATGATCTCCTGATTTGCCGATCCCCGCTCGCGGACTCGCAGCAAATCATCGTTGGAACATCAGCAAGATCTTTTCATGGGTCTCGCCCCGATGTTGAAGATGCAACATTAGCTGTCACAACATTGCTTGCATCTCGAATCACTCAAGCTCTGCTCACAACAACAACAGAATCTTCCAAGACACTCAATCAACTGCTGCTGTTTGCCAACAAACTGCAAAACTGCCGATACGAAGCCAGCGTCCAACAGGTAATCGTTCAAGAAAGCGGTTTTATCTGGCCAGAAAGTCGAATTGTTTCGGTCGCGTCAAACGGCAACCAGCATTCCGTGAAAGCCATCACCGGAGCAGGGCAGATCAATCGCCAAGCGGCTCAAATACAAGCCATCGAAACTCTGGTTGATTTCATACAACAACATCTCTCCTCAAAAAATGACGAACCAGACAGCCAGATCTGTTGGACCGAACGAAGCCATCTTGAAACATTGATTTCGCAAACTGACAGCAAACAGATCCTTGGCCAGCTGTTAGACGACTACCAAGCCACAGACGTATCACGTGTCGGTGTGATGCCGATTCACTGTCATCAAAAACACGTATTAACCATCTTGGTGGAAAGCAATGACCATCAATCTGCCCCGCCATCTGTAGAATCCCAGTGGCGAGATCTGATTCAGGCCGCCGTGTCTCGGACTCACCACAACAGCCACCAACGCAAACAATGGAAACGCCTGTCTTGGCTCAAAACGGCTGGAATCTTGGTCCTGCTGATCGCCGTTTCTTTCTTGATCCCCATGGACTTCGAACTCACCGCAAACGGACAACTTGTCGCTTCCGGACGACGTTCTCTTTTTGCATCTGAATCCGGGACAGTGGCTGCAGTTCACTTTGTTAACGAACAAAAGGTGGATATCAATGCTCCTTTGGTCACGTTGACGAATCCAGAATTGGTTCAGCGAGCCAGCGAAATCGATGGAGAAATTGCGACAACAAAAGCGGCTGTCGCTGCAGCGAATGCAAGGCGTACCAGCCGAACAGCAGAGGGAGCCGCAGCAGAAGGTCAAGTGCTGAAACAGCGATTGCATAGCCTAGAAGCCGAACGAAAGTTAATTGGTCAAAGAATCGATTCGCTACAGATCCAAGCTCCTTTTTCCGGATTCATCGTCCGGCGAGACGCTGTTCAAGACTTAACAAACCGGCCACTGCAACGAGGACAAAGAATCGCCGAGTTGATTCCCTTAGAAGTAGACTGGCAGCTTCAACTTCATCTTCCTCAGTCACATTCTTCTTACCTGCAGAGTGCTTTGTCGGTTCAAAAAACAGGTTTACCAGTGCGCTACATCATTCATTCAGAATCCAGTGCGAATCATTCGGCAATGCTTCTAGCGATCGAACAATTCGTCTACAGCCGGAACAATGAACTGGTTCAAAATGCGACTGTCGACGTGCAACTCTCAGATTTGTCCAATGCCAAATCGGGAACGTCCGTTTCTGCAAGAATTTTCTGTGGTCGAAGGTCATTGGGATTTGTCGCCACTCGAAAACTGGTTGAAGCGATGCAATATTTAAAATTCGCGTGGTGGAACTAACTCTCAATCGATTCAATCGCAGTCATTCCTTCGAAAGTAAGTCACATGACGATTTATCCCATCAATCACGCAACGGTTGTTGCTGCGTTCATGCTCGCTATTACCGGTCACCTCGGCACCGTTTGTGCAGAGATCCGAATCTCAGGAGCAACCGTCCAGATCATCAATGAGTGCAATATTCCTGCCAGAGATTCCGGACAGCTGATTCAACTCTCCGTTCAAAAGGGCATGCCCATTTTAAAAGACACCGTCGTAGCCGTGCTAGAAAACCAGCACCAAAAGCTCGCGCTCAGTCATGCAAAGCTAAAAAACGAGATCGCGACGGTGCTTTCGAAAAGTGATTTAAGTCTTCAATCTGCCAAAGCCAAAGTCGAAGAAGTTGAAGCTGCATTGCAGGTCCGTGAGATTGCATTGCAGGTCGCTGAAAAGGAAGCCGAAGGCGACGTTGCAATTTCAATCGCAAAAGCAGAAACAAAGCTCAGGCAATTGGAACGTCAACGAGCAGAAAAGGCTCGGAAAACATTCAAAGGCAGCGTTTCAGAATCTCAAATGGATCGACTCAAAACAGACCAAACACGTTGGGAGCTCGAAGTTCACAAAGCAACCACAGAACAGGCGGTAAAGCAACTCAAACCCGCTGCAGAACGAGCGGCCATCCAGCAGGCTCAAAAAGAAATTGCTCGCTCTCAGGTGGCCCTTCAGGTGGAACAGCAAAACCAAATCGTCGCTCAATTCAACCAACAGCTAGAAGAGAATGCGGTTCAATCCGCGATGTGGAATCTCGAACGACGTAATGTCCGCAGCCCGATCGATGGAATCGTTGCTTCAGTCTCTTTCCAGCCTGGCGAATGGGTAGAAGCAGGATCTGCGGTTGTCAGAATCATTGACTTAAAAAAACTACGAGTCGAAGGTTTGCTTCCCGCAGCTCAAGCAGCTCAAAAACTTGTCGGCCAAGCTGCTGAAATTCGCATGGGGGGCCAAACTCTTCCCGCTTCCATTACCTACGTTGGGCAAGAAATCGATCCAGTAGACCAATTGGTTTCGGTCTACGCTGAATTCGATAATGTCAATCAGCAAGTCCTCCCAGGAGCCATCGCTGAACTTATCATCAAAGACCCTAAATAGACTCAATCAAAACTTCTGTTCACATCATTAACAGCGATAGGCGACCGCGTGAATTTTCCTTGGAGAAAACGAAACGACCTGATCATTCAGCCTCACGACACAGGTGGCTGGCTGATCAAAGATCCCGTTTCGCTTCAATACACGCTGTTGTCATCTCTCGAATATCAAGTCTTCCAAAAACTAGACGGCCTCACTGACTTACGAACGATTTTCACCACGAGATCAGGGCAAACGTTGACTCCTCAAGATGTTGAATCATTCATCTCTCACCTCATCAAAAGGCAGCTGCTCTTTCGCCCAAGTGGAGGCGACGCGGAACGTTTTTCGGGGATTCAGTCTCGAACCACTTCGACATTTGCGTGGCTGTCTCGGTTACTCAGCTGGTACGTCCCACTGGGCAACCCTCGATCGACTTTAGCACGCCTTCAATGGATGAATCGAATTGTCTTTCATACACGATTCGTGCAATTAAGCTTCGTTCTGTTTGTTGCGGCACTCTTTGTATTCAGCTTGAACGCAAATCGCTTGATCTTCGATCTTAAGCAGCTGGCCACTTCAATCACAGCTTCTTCAGCCGTGCTGATCTTCGTTATTCTTGTGGCCGTGAAACTCGCTCATGAACTCGGACACGCCCTTTCAGCTCAACACTTCAAAGCAGACTGCCACGAAGCAGGCATTCTGTTTCTCTTTCTGACTCCTGTGCCATTTACCAATGTCACAGATTCTTGGAAGTTACCCGTTGCTCAACGCATGATTGTCACGGCAGCGGGAATCATTGTTGAACTCTGGATTGCCTGTTTGTGTATTGTACTTTGGTCGCTGGCAGCCGATGGTCTCACCAAAAGTCTCCTCTTGCAAACCGCACTGATCTGCAGTGTGAACACAGTGTTCTTCAACGGCAATCCTCTTCTAAAGTTTGATGGCTACTTTCTTCTGTCAGACTTCTTGCGCATCCCCAATTTGGCTGCTCGTTCAGCCGAACGGCTTCGGTCGCTTTCAGCCTCGTTCCTTTCTGGCCGCCCCGTTGTTTCTGTCCACGATCAAGAACACGCTAAGACATTGATCAGCTACGCAGTACTCGCATGTGCATATCGTCTGTTAATTACATTCAGCATTCTGGAAGCGATTCACTTTGTCTGTTCATCTTACGAGCTCAATGTTCTTGGCTGGCTGCTGAAAATACTGACAACCACAATGCTGATTGGAATCCCAGTGATCAAATTTATGATGGCTTTGATTTCAGAACCACCAAACGATGCAACTGCCGAAACAGGTCTGCCAACGTCCCATGTGTTAACAACATTTCGAGGCAAGGGTTTTCTGCGAACCAGCATACTGCTGGCGATCATCAGCGTGATTTGCTTTGTTCCCATTCCTTCGCGAGAAATATCAGTTGCCACTGTCACACCCGTTGAACAAAGAATTTTCGCAGGGGTATCTGGTCGACTGACGATGGATTCGTTTCCAACAGGCGAATCAATCCCCCCCCATTCGTGGCGACTCACGAGAGTCGAATCTGATTTGACTCTTCACAATTTGAAAGCGGAAGGGAAACTCGCAACGCTTCAGCGACAAATTGCTCAAAGAACAAAGCGAACAGAAGCAGGTCCTTCAATTCAGGAACTTCAAGAAGCATGCGAATCGGCAGAAGTTCGACTCGCCGACTTTCAACGAACCCTCGCAAAGCAAAGCCAACCGATTCGTGATCCGGATGCAAACATCATCCGAGTACGAACATTTCGGCAAGATGACAAAGGAGCATTCGACGAAGACTGGAGCGGACAGCCACTGTCGGCGCAGAATCTTGGTGCGTGGATTCAGCAGGGCACGACACTGGCCTACTTGAAATCCGATCAGCCTGAACTGGTCACAGCATGGGTGTCACAATCGGCAATCCAACGAATGAAAATTGGACAATCGGCAAGCTTCCGATTGTCAGCAGGTGACGCCATCATAAAAGCAGCAACCGTGAAAAGCATTGCTCGGTTTCCAACGAAAAACCTGCCAATCAATGTCGCAAATCTCGGTCATCTTCCGGGAACATTTACCGAAGTCGGCTTCCAACCAGATGACACATTCTACGCTGTCACACTTCAGTTATTGCCAAACAAATCAGACAATCGCCTGCCTTTGAATGGCGTTGGTTATGCATCTGTGGAAGTCGCACACCGATCGTTTGCCAGCCGTTTTTACGACTATCTCAGACGCACATTTCTGTTTACACCAACAAGATGATGAACAGGTCACGTGACTGCTGACACTGAAACGAACCGTTACTCAGACGAGACACCACCAAGACGGAACACATGGATAACGGGTAATGATTCCCACTCGTTATCTGACGTAAGACCAGCATTCATTTCTGACAGATAAAGCAAGTTATTTTTGCGATCATAGGCCAGTCCTCCCACATCTCGACCGCAACCTTGGAACATAAATCTGTCGATCCCACCACCTTCCGTGTTACTATCCCAGCGAGAAAATGGAGGAATATCGGCAACTCGACTTTGAGACGCCTTTAACAAATGGGCGGGAGCGTAAAACAGCATCTGGACTTCGTACCCAGAACCATGATACCCCTTATCTGGATAGCAGTCGTTTGGCCGAGCATCGCCGTAATACACTGGCCCCAAAGCTTTGCGTCCCACAATCACAACAGCATGCTTGCCACCAATGTTGACCCATGCGGCCCCTGTCCACAAATCAGCGGGGTGGTGCTGATCGATTGGATTTCCTGTGGAATACCACAGCATGGGAACAGCATCCAAACTACTGCCAGGAGCTTCGCTTCCAGTAGGTGCTTGATACGCATACAAGGCTGGCCCTTGGCTGGAATACTGCAGACCGGTTGAAATTTGCAAACCGCTCATCAAACTGCGACCGCCAAAGAATTTGTCAGCCACGTTCTTCGGAATATCAGCCACATAACCCGCATGCTTATAGCTATGCCAAACGGAATCGCCACTATTGCGAGGCCCCAAGTGCCACATACCTGCCATTGCTGGTTGAGACAGATCTGAAGAGGAAACACCGTGTGACAAATAGTCGACACCACTCACATTGTAATACTTGAACAAAGTCCAATGCAGGCGATCATTTTGGTAGTGCATTCCACCAAACTGAAACGCTTCCGATGAACCTGCCGTTAATTGATCTCGACGCCCTACCGTGATGTCGGCAAACGGTTGAATGATCTTCGCAACGGGAAGTTCATCCATACTCTTAGTCGCAGAAATGTAAGGCTGCGGAATACTGACTTCCGTCACCAATTCATGGTCTTTATGCCCCACCATAAACAGAGAACCTGAAAAACCATCCACGGAGCCGGCTTGGTCTCCGGTTGGGCAAAACGTGATTGCATGGCCCCCGTATGCAAATCGAGACTTCTGGCCTTGAACATGAGGAAGGCGAAATGCGCCAAGATAACTAAAGTCTCCCGGAGTCAACATGCCATCGTGACGAGGCGTTTTTTGAACGATCGGCTTTGAAACTTTACGTTTTTGCCCTGAAACCGTTCCTGACTGCAGCACTGAACCCGAGACAGGTTGAATGAGTTCCCCACTGTCAGATGGCGACTGGGCAGATGGCGATTGGGGGATCGATGCAACCGCATTCACAACGGAGCCAGCATCTCCC
>CAYTUE010000019.1:0-6927 GCA_964441085.1 uncultured Planctomycetaceae bacterium | reverse complement strand
TTGGCCCTGAGCCGAAACTTTCAAACCGGAACTATCCGCATCAGCTTGACTGGCCGCATCAGCTTGACTGGAATTCGATGAATGAATGGATGGCAACGATCCATTCGCATCCGACACCCTTGGTTCTTCTGCAGGATCCCAATGATGATAGATATCGAAAAGAATGGGGTAACTCAGCGCCAACGCCGCAACAAGCATGAGCAAGTAGCCAAAGCGTGCCATTAACGGAGTCTTAGGGTATTGTTGTTTCATATGAAGAAGCAGACGAAAAATTCATGAAGATCCACGACCAAGCCATCCAGCCTATCAAATCATGATTTCACAAGAAATGAAATGCGACACATTTTGCAATTTCATCATCTCTCGTGTCAGAATTTACGTACCACACCATCGAGACTGTCACAGACTACCCAGTATGAGCAGACTGTCCAGTACAACAAGGTGCAGCCAGACTGGGTGGGCTGAGTCTGCCCAAAAGGAAACTGCATATTTCCGTACAACCTGATCCGCCCCCCTTGTCTGCACCACAGTTGTAGAATGTCAGTCAAATCGTTGGCTCGGACAATACGAATGGACCTTCAGGCTGCTCCAAAAACTTGCTCTTGTACCAATGTTGAAGCAGGCACGATCGGGGCAAACATCAAAACGCCTCAAATACACATGGCTGGCTCTCAATAACAACCTGTTTTAAACAGTCCACGGCAAGGACATGCGCTTCACTTGTGAAAGGGTCTCGACTTCACTTGATGAGTACAACGTGATGCACAAAAAGGACATCTTCGCAGCTCCGCGCCATCCGTTACATAACACATCACTGCTGAGAACGGAGTTTATTTTCGTACTGAAAGCGAAACTCTTGGTCTGCTTCCACAACCCCTGTCAGAGCTTTTGTCTGAATCGTTTCGCGAGCCGTGCCAGCATTCTGAGTGATCTTTAGCTGCACTCTGCCAAGCAGAACTCGCCCATCCACGTGATGTACCTTAACTGTGTACTGCCCTGACTGAGCGTCAACACAAACGTACTCTTCGATTTGCCGTTTACCAGATGCTCTTAAAATCACATCCT
Organism: uncultured Planctomycetaceae bacterium; assembly: GCA_964441085.1. Taxonomy (GTDB): domain Bacteria; phylum Planctomycetota; class Planctomycetia; order Planctomycetales; family Planctomycetaceae; genus Fuerstiella. The sequence continues at coordinate 5,862 of CAYTUE010000019.1, read as the reverse complement.
GTTTCACTAAGAGCCCGTCATTCGCAGTGACTTTTTGATGGCGACTACAAATCAAACCATTCGGTTCTTTAATCGATAAGTCGACGTCACCATCTCCTACCCATTCAATCTGAACTCGTAGGTCTCGTCGCATTCCATCCTGAATTGCCGCTGAAATCATGCTGACAGCTTCGTGGTTCTTTTCCTTTTCCGCCTCTTTCAGCAGATCTTGTAGCTCAGCTTCCATTTGCTTGTGAAGAGTTTCAAAGCCCGGTTCCCAAACATTGCGAAGAGTCTGTTTTCGAGCCCACGCCCGCACTTCAAATTCACCACTCAAATCGGCAACTCGCCGAGCTGTCGACCACAGTTCTGGCTGATGAGGATTACGTTTCGCCAGTTCCTTGCAGACCCCCAAAGATTCCTGATAGGCATCGAAGGCTGCAAGATTCGATGCGGTGACGAGCATCTGCGTGTCATTACCAGCTGAAAAATCAATTCGAGACAGTAGCACTCGATCAATCTGCTTCTGAGGACGATTGGCAAGCTTCATTTCCACAGCAAGCACATCGTACATCCACGGTTCTGCAAACCCTTTGCGAATCGCCGCTTCAAGCCCTATCGCAGCTTCGTCAAAACGCTTCTTCCGGTGCAACCAAGTGGTGATCATGGCAATCACTCGACCGTCACTTTTTTCATCCGTGAGTTCTTCGTCCCAGACATCAAAGGCATCTTGTTTGCCGCTGTCTAGGCGTTCCAAAATTCGTTTCGAAAGGCTGACAGCCGACGACTCTTTTTGCTTTTTAGGCGGTTGAAAACCAGTCAAGATAAAACGTGGACGTACGACAGTGATCTGTCCATCAGAACTGATTTGGGGGCCACTGGCGGTGAGATCATTTTCTGCAGGATGCACACAAAAAAAGCCGCAGTCGAATTCTGTTTCCAGAATTCGATCACGGCTCAAAACACGATCAGTTGTCTTGGGAAAGACTACTTGAGTTGTTTTTTTTTAAGCTGATTGATGGCTTCAGGTGAGAAGCCATTTTTAGCTTCATCAGACATCTGCTTCAAAAGATCATCAGGGATACTTTGTAAACCACCACCGAAACCACCGCCGTTGTTGCCAAAGCCACCACCGCCCTGATTGCCGAAGCCGCCACCGCCCTGATTGCCAAAGCCGCCACCACCCTGATTGCCAAAGCCGCCACCGCCGCCACCAAAACCACCGCCGCCACCACCCAGATTAATCGGTGGGATGACGAGGTCAGGAACGGGATAGACTCGAGTCACAAGAGTATCTTCGGCTTTTGCCAAAGTGGTCACTTGGAAGACTTCGTCTTCGATGATGTAGGTGAGTTCAGGATCAACTGTTTGAGCAAAAATGAGCTTCAAAGCACTACGCAATGTAATCCCTTGGAAATCAATATCCTCTACCAAAACATCATCTAAGGACGTAATTCCTTCGGTTTCCAACTCGCCTTTATCTGGGAAAATCGTCATCCGGAAATCCGTCCCCGAATCACCACCACCAGCACCAAAGGTTGTCGTGTAGTAAGCAGAAATTGTTTCCAGAATCTCCGACAGTGGAGTTTCACCAGGGAAGCTCAAAGGAGGAATCGGCTTATCCAACATCTTACGAAGCCAAGATTCAATAGGAGCTTCAACACTCAAGTCAACAGATTGGTATCGAGGTACTCGAGTCAAAGTCAAAGCACGCCAAACATCAGCAGGTGGATACTGAATGGGAGGCTCATCTGGGAAGGGAACATGAGAGAGTTCCACCTGATAAAGAGTCTCAAGGAACCGGTCATTCCGAAGTTGCACAAGCTGGTAAGCTTTATCGAGCTGACCTAACGCTTCAGACACGACTAACGCTTGAGTTGAAATTCCGTTGCCGGGGCGAAGTTGAAGAGCTCTACGAGCCTCAGCTTCAGCATCTTCAAACCCATTGCGGTCGCCACGTCGCCCTTTTTCCAAAAGTCCTCGGACTGAATCAATCAGATTGGCAAGACGATCATCGTTGATTTGTTCTTCTGCCAACATGGATTCAACCGCAAGACGAACTCCTTCGTCTTCAGCGATCTGTCGTTGTTTCAGATCGTTTGCAGCTCGCTGACCACGAATTGTCGTTAAAGCCTTACTGACTCGAATTTCCAACTCTCGCTTCACCTCGTTATTGACGTCTCGTGAAGCAATAATTGTTTCCCGAATATCTTTCAGTTTCGCAATGGCTGAATCCGGCTGTTCAAAACTCAATCGACGAGCTTCATCAATGGCGAAATCAGTGTTTTGCTTCAAGATTTGAGTCTGCAAATCAATCTGCTGTTGAACATTCGCGAGAGGATCTTCATTGATCGCCAATGCAGGCGAATTTCCGTCACCAACTTGTGAAGGAGCAGGTAGGTCACTGAATATTTCTTGCCCCGGACCAGCAAGGTCTTCAAAGCCATCTTGAGTCTTCAGTCCAGCAAGCAGGTACTGTAATTTCACATTTGTATCATCGCTTGCCGCAGCCACTTGCAGATACTGGCGAGCTTCATGCTTCCGTCCACGTCGATTCAAAAAGTCAGCCACTTTAATCGTCTGCTGAAGGTTGTCACCGAACTCATCAATCGCTGCCTTCAATGATTGACGACTACACACTGGAACCATCACACCTTCGCTATCAGTGGCTGCTTTCACGAGCGTTTTCAAGATCGCCCGAGAACGCATTTTTTGAATCTGCAGTCCCTTCCACGAAAATGTCTGCCCACGATTTGTCATGAGTTCAACAGTGGAAATCCCTTTGATTTCAGAATTCAAAAATGCAACGGCCCCAGTCTCTGGACGCAACATGAGCCGGTGATTTTCAGCCTGAACAGCTTCACCGTTGATCATCAACTTGGTTACTGAAACAGGAGCAAACTGCAACGCAGAAGAGACTTCCGCAACGTTGCCAGAATTGACATCAACAACTGTTCCCCCCGTTAGGCTTGCAAGAACAGCTGGAACCGTTTTGTCTGTCTTCGGCCCCAAGATCACTGAATGCATTGACACCTGCTGTTGAACCATTTGTCGACTGAATGCCCGAAGCTGTTCAGTAGACAGTGTTTCACGCGATGTCATTCCATCACCGATATACAACACAGAAACAGGTTGCTTCCCATCCACCATCTGAATGATTGATTGCAAAGCGGGTTGCAACCGAGTTGCTCCCAATGGAGTCGTGCGACGTAACTGTTGCAGCGCACCAGTGACATCAGCAGAACCGACACGGGCGAACCCTTGAGTCAGTTCATTGCATTCGACATCGACAGTGAAGAGTCGGAGCTGCGACGAAGAAGGCAGTTCAGTCATCAGCCGAGACACCATGTTCAATGATGCTTCGCGAACTGTCCCCACTTGGCTCGCCGATGTATCAACCACCACGATGTGGTGACTGATCGTCTGTGTGTCACAATCTGTTGGCACCATCGAAACAGCAGAGTAGGAATCTCCACTGGCATCGGTGTATTGGAATGCCTGAACTGGCTTGACATTGTCTTCAGCCGTTGAAGTGCTGGCCCCACAAGTGAGGATAACGGCTGAAACCAGCGAAAATTGAATAGCGTGTTGCGGAAACCGCATCTGGAGCCCCTTTCGGTCTTGCGACTCGGAGTTGGCATTGCACGTCCTGCCCGAAGGGGCATTCCCTGGGGCGACCGTGAGATCATACAAGAATACTCGGACGGTTGAGAAAGGAATTCCCTGCAAAAAAGTGGCTCTTGTCACTGTTTTACACTTTGGGCCATGCTTGGCTGGTGTCCGTGGATTTGATGTCACGCTTCACCAACGGTGCCCTGTCCACCCAAAAGGTTGATTCGTAATCACCCAAAAATCTCACCAAACATTCCCATTTTAGAATCCAACACCTGCTATGCATTCGCAGCCCCCCACTCGAAGCCACACTCTCTGATGACACGTTCACCAGTGTTTTTCCACCATAACTCTCTTAACGTGCACTTTGGCTTGCTCGACGAATCACCCCTAGGCCCCATTCTTTGGCGTTCGCATGTGCACTCTTGAACAGAGGCCAAACAGATGTCTTCGTTCAAAATTTGCACAGCAGCACGGTCGGATTCACGTGGAATCATCAGAACATTCGATACAACCCTGGGGAGCCGTTTAACCATTTCAACACGAACAAAACGGTCGAAGTCGCGAGCGGGGGCGAAGCGGTTTGAATTCACCAAGTGGAAAAATCATTCTAGCACTCACCGCATTCATGTTGGTCCAACACGGAGTGCGCCATCTGCTATGGGCAGACGGCCACACCAATGTGCAACAGAACGACCAAGTCCCTCTCTTGGATATTCACTATCCCTTTCCAACTCTGCCGACACAAAATCCTTCGCCAACAATTGACCTGACTCCTGTCCAAACTACGGTTTCTGTATCAGCAGGCCAAGTCGTGACCATTGGTAGCTTGGATCGCTCCATCCGACTTCATCACATCGAATTAACCGTTCGTCCACCTACGACCGCTCGTGCACAATCGACTGATCAAATGTGGTTCGACGTTGCCCATGTGAATTCGTCCGCAATCAACACCTCGGCAGCAGTATCCGCAGCAAAAAACCCACACTCTCCCTTGCCATCAACGGGCAAAACCAAACAGTTATCATCAACGGACAAAACCAAACCGTTGCCAACACCAGAGGCAGCAAGACGGTTCCAGCTGCCATTTTTCCGCCAAGGGAACGTCTACCAACGAACGCTGATTCGCCAACTGATCGCGAGTGATCAGTTGATCGCCATCTATGGAGATCCAGCGAACTCACAACATACAGAAGCCGCAAAGGCAATTCAAAACTGCGGCATGCCATCTGTCCTGCACTTTATCTCACAGTCAATCGGACAAATTACAGATTTTGATCATGATGGACGGCTGGCATTGGTGCTGGGACAACTGGCAGATCCCCTTCCCGCTGAATCCGACGAGCAACCCATTCGTGGCTGCGTGAGACCAGCTGATTTTCAAAGCGGAAGCCCCACCAGTATCGACGCGATCTACCTTGATCCCATCCACCTAAAAACTTCGGAACTGCGTAGCCTGCTGGCTCATGAATGTGCTCACGCAGCCGCTTTCAGTCTTCTGGTAAAATCTGGACAAAGCCCAACAGAGATGCCCAGCTGGCTGAACGAAGCAATTGCTCATTTGATCGAACAACAAATTGCACCTCAGTCAGAAAACCTGCACCAACGTCGCCTACGATTCCAAGCGAAACCTTGGCTGTATCCGTCTGTGATCCCCAAAGAATTCACCAGCATTGCATTGCGTCGAGGCCCCAGTCGGATTGCATCACTCGAGCTACTTCAGTCCACGTTCGATTCCAATTCCAACCCAAACCTCAAGGCATTGATCCAAGAACGCGGCGACGGAATCAACCGCTTGCTGACTGTTAACAAAACCGACTTCCCAAAACTCTTCCGCCGCTTCAGCCAACATCTGGTACAGCAACTCTGCCTGCCCGCAAGTCAACAGAATGATCGCCCAGCAAAAACAGATGGCATCAAGGGCGCAAACAACACCAGCGAGCAGCAAAGATTTGGCGCCTTTGGCCTGTCTGAATTTTCTGACCAAAGCATTCAGGTTCGAGGCACATCAGTGGCCATCAGCTCCCCTGCCACATTAGATTGCCAGTTGGTCATCACGACCACTCGTGACGCCTTACCGCAAATCACCGTGATTGACACAACACAGTGATTGACACAACACAGTGATTGGATTTCAGCGACCGGCTATCCAAATCCAGTGACGCGCGACGGCGACACAATCAGGCCCACCCGGTGGGGTCAAATCAGCAGAAAACACTCCGTGGAACTTTTCAACACGGGGTGGAAAGCAACGTTTTCTAAAGCCTGCCG
>CAYTUE010000018.1:18696-51035 GCA_964441085.1 uncultured Planctomycetaceae bacterium | reverse complement strand
GATGCTTACGTGAGCGTGTGCTGAAGCAGCCATACGGAGTTGAGCCTCAAACACATTGACACGGGCCCGCGACCTTGAGCCCAAAGTCACGGGGCCCATAGTCACATTGCCGAGCACGCTGATTAGGCGTTGCCTTTCAGGCGTTCTTGGCGGTCGAATTCAACCAGCCCGTCAATCAGTTCACCCATTTCACCAATAATAATGCGGTCAAGCTTATGCAAGGTCAGGCCACAGCGATGGTCGGTGATTCGGTTTTGAGGGAAGTTGTAGGTGCGAATTCGCTGGCTGCGGTCTCCCGATCCGACAAGAGTTCGTCTTGCTTCAGCTCGTTCTTGGTTTACTAAGTCCTGTTCGTATTCCAAAATGCGGCTTTTCAGAACTCGCATCGCTTTGGCTCGATTCTTGTGCTGGCTTTTTTCATCCTGAATTTTTACGACGATCCCTGTCGGGATGTGAGTCATGCGAACAGCACTTTCCGTTTTGTTCACTTTCTGTCCGCCGGGACCCCCCGCTCGCATGGTATCGATTTGCAGATCTTCTGTGCGAATGTTGATTTCCACGTCGGTCGCTTCTGGCAACACGGCAACAGTGGCCGCGCTGGTGTGGACTCGCCCTTGAGTTTCCGTTTCTGGAACTCGCTGAACTCGGTGCCCTCCACTTTCAAACTGCAGTTGATGGAAGGCCCCTTCGCCACTGATAGAGCAGACAACTTTGCTGACTCCGCCTAATTCCGTTCCTGCGAACTCAAGAAGTTCGACCTTCCAGCCTTTGGTTTCGCAAAACTTCATGTACATATCGTACAGATCTTTGGCGAACAAGGCCGCTTCGTCGCCTCCCGTGCCCGATCGAATTTCCATGATCAGTGAACCTCGAGTGATGGAATCTCCTGAGGTCGCTAAGTCTTCAAGTTCCGTCGCAAGCACTTTGGAGCGTGACTGAAGTTCATCAAGTTCGCTTTGAGCGTAAGCTTTTGAATCGGCGTCTGTTTCTTCGTCCACCATCATTTTGGCGGCTTCGATGTCATCTTCTAGCACGCGATGTTCGCGGACTGCGGCCGCGATTTTTGCGAGGCCTCCCATTTCCTTTTGGATTTCCAGCATGCGATCAATGTTCGCCAGAATTTCTGGGTCAGTCAGCATCTTTTCAAGAACTTCGTAGCGGTCCAGTTTTTGTTCAAGGCTGGGGAACATGAAGAATCCTTTGGCAAATCAAACGAAGAAGAAGCACGGCTGATTCCCTACCAGTGTGGTAAGGCGGTTCAGGGAAATGAAAACAACAACACGAGAAAAGGACGCCCGCAGAATTCCGCGCGCGTCCTTATCAGTAAATTTTCAATTTGCCTAGCTACTTGTCGTCGCCTGCTGGTGCGGCTTCTGCAGCACCCTTTTTGCCCCAGTTGTATTTCTTCTGGAACTTTTCAACTCGACCTGCAGAGTCAACAAACTTCATCTTGCCGGTGAAGAATGGATGCGAGGCAGAACTGATTTCGATCTTAAACAGCGGGTATTCTTTGCCGTCTTCCCAAGTATCCGTTTCTTTGCAGCGAATTGTGGATTTGATCAAAAAGCGGCTGCCGTTTGATGTGTCTTGGAAGATGACGTCCCGGTAATCGGGGTGGATGCCTTGTTTCATGATTTCTGCCTTTGCAATGACATCGGGAACGTGGGAAGTACACGAACTGTGTCACTGATGTGAATTAATGCTCGCCCAATTCGCGAGCGGCGGAGTTTAAGCCTGCAGCTGCAAATCGGCAAGTAAAAAGGGCATACTTGCTCATCAGCTTGAAAATTCTCGGGTTCCAGCCCAGATTTTCCCCTGTCCGGTGCGTGAAAGCGCGTTTGCCAGCACTTTCTCGACTGCTGATATCAGGCACATTGCGAAAAGTGCCTGTGTTTTTTAAGTCGCGTTTTGGCTGTCATTTGTTATTTCCCGATGCAATACAGTGTTTCACCTGCTCGCAACAGGATCTTCCCGTCCACAAAAGCGGGAGTTGAAACCGTATGGGCGTCGACGATTTTGTTTTCAGCCACCAGTTTGAATTGATCGCCTGCGGCATCCACAACGAAGACTCGACCGTCTTGGCGAACCATGTACAGATGGCCGTCTGCGTAAATCGGTGATGCTCGATACGTGGAACGATGAGGGGGCAGTTTGCCTGTCCAAATTACGTCGCCCGTTTTCAGATTGATACAATCTATGGTTCCGCGAGTCTTTTTCGTATCTCGCAGGACAAAGATTCGGTCACCATGAATAACGGGAGTGGGGACATCGGCTGATGTCTTTGTTCTGTCCCATGCGATTCGACTTTGTCCGTCTGCCAATTTTCCCAGACGAATTGTCGTAAGTGAATCGCCTCGAGCATATGGAGCAACAACCACTTCGCCGTTTGAAACGGATGAACTGATGGACCGAAAGTTTCCATTTGATTCCGGGTTTAAGCTGCCAACTCGCCAAAGTTCCTTACCGTCTTTTGCGTCATGGGCGGTGACGTAGTCTGCTCCTGTCACCACGATGACTTCTTGCCCATCGGGATTCGTTGTGACAATGGGAGTTGTGTAGCTTTGAGCAGCTTCTCTGGGAGCATCTGTTTTGCGATCTTGTTTCCAGAGCAATTCCCCATCATGCGGTCTGAATGCAGCAAGGTAGGATGGACCGCTATGCATCATGGTAATCACAACAGCGTTGCTGGTTAAAACGGGAGACGTTCCAAGATCCCACCACAGTGTTTTACTCGTGACTGGGGCGAAACGTTGAAAGACGTTGGTTTCCCACAGCAAGGTGCCTGCGAAATCAAAGCAGCCGACGTCGCCACTTTTAAAATACACGAACACGTGTTTGCCATCGGTGACAGGTGACGGGTTGGCTCCCGTGCCATCCTTCCCCTGCTTGCCTTCGATCGATTCTCCCAAAGACTTGGTCCACTTGACCTTGCCTTCCATCGTCAGGCATGTCACTTGATTTGTGTTGTTTGCCGTGCTGGTTAGAAAAATATGCCCTGAACTTACGATGGGACTGGATGCTCCGATTCCCGGAATGGTGGTTTTCCAGGTGATTCCGGAATCAGCCGACCATTCGGTTGGGTAGCCAGTTCCTTGTGCCGAACCACTCCCATTGGGGCCTCGCCATGATGTCCAATCTTGGGCGATCACAGTGGAACTTGTACATAGCAAGGCAAGCAGCAGGGTGTTGAATTTCATCGTGTGACTCGGCAGGAAGAAGGTGAAAAGGTGTTCTGAAAGGAGTGTGACAAAACGTCGTGTGTTTGAGTGTGATTTTATTTGTTGCGATGCGATTCTGTTTTTCTGCTTGGAGGAAACTGTGAATCCAAACCGCTTGATAGAAACCAAAATAGAACTTGGCGGTGATTCACAGTGTGCCCAAACAGATCATCAAAATTCAATCGGCTGATCCCGCATTTTTCATGTGTTGGTCGATCCAGTCTAACATCTTGGCTGGTCGCCCGGACATCTGAATCGATCCGCAAAAGAAGGCAATCGCCAGATAGGTGATGCCTGTTGCGAGTGTTCCAACGGTGGGATTCACATTCCATCCAAAGACTGATGCGTGCAGTAATGTTGTGTCAGATACCGCTGAAAGTACGGCGATCACGGCAGATGATACCAAACCAGCAGCAACCCAACCTCCTTGAGAAAAAGTATCAAATGCTTTTGCCCAAGGGACGGCAAACGTGAAGTAACCAATCCATGCCAAGAGGAACCAGTGGCTGATCGCCAGTTGGCCAAGAGCAGCAACCACGCTCCAAATCGCAAGCAGTAGGTCTTGTAGGCTATTCAGAAATTCGAACATGATGGTTTGCTGATGAAGTGACTTAATTTCAGGGGGGGTGAATCTGTTGCAGACAGGCCATTCGGTTTCAGCCGTGTGATCTGCGGCGATAAGGAATCTGGGGATCAGCCAGCGAGTGGCGAGCGGACTATTCAGGCTTTTCAGCTTGCCCCGTTTGTGTTGCAGATCGGAGAGCAGCATCCATCACCAATTGAGTCTTCAGGGTGATGTCTGGCCAGTAACTGTCCGTTTTTCCGCTTAACACACAGTTGGCAAACGTTCGGAATAGCTTTGTTTCCTGAGCCGTTTGATGGTTGTTACTGAATTCTTGGACGGCTTGAACCTGCTGCCGCTTTTCCATATTAAAGCGACATCCCTCTGCAACCAATTCGTGGTTCGCAACAACGAATTCGGATGTGTTACCGAGATAGGGCAAGACAAAATCTTTGACTTCTAAATATCCTTTGTCGCCGCTGATATGAATCCACTGTTGAAGGTGAGTGCGAAACGAATTATAGAAAGTGGCTGACACTCCACTGGCAAAGTGCATTTCTCCTTGGAATCCCAAGGGGACGGTGTCGGAATTCTTGAGTGGCTCTGCTGGATCTAAGATTCGTCCTCGAACTTCTGTCGGCATTTCAAAGTTCATCAGCCACAGTGTCATGCGGATATTGTACCAGCCTAAGTCTCCTAAGCATCCGGCGGGTTCCATGCTGCGACTGGAGCGAATGTTGTCAGACAGCCATTGGTGGTCAGCACAAAAACTAAAGTGACTGGCAATTCGTTTGATGTTTCCCACATTGCTTTTATCGTCCAGTGCCTGACGAATGGCTGGCATGCGATCGCTGTGCATAAACATGACTCCATCCATAAATTGAACAGAATTTGCTTCGCACGCAGCAATCATTTCTCGAACTGTTTCCGCAGATGTTCCTGCTGGTTTTTCAGCTAATACATGCTTGCCAGCATTGGCTGCTTTGATGACCCAGTCGGATCGAAGTCCCGTGGGTAAAGCAATGTAAACGGCATCGATGTCACTTCGGTTTAAAAGAGCCTCATAGCCTTCGATACTTTCAACCTGATAAGGGACGGGAGCAGATGCTTGGCAGGTGTTGATGAAGTGGTCCGCTTTTTCAGCCGAACGACTCGCAACAGCCACGATTTTTCCGTTGCCTGAATTCGCAATCGAATGCCAGTTTTTCTGTGCGATACCCGCAGCACCTAGAATGCCCCAACGGCAGAGTTGCTCAGTCATGTTTTTGCTTCCAGTGTTCTTAGAACGCCTACCGTTGATTCATATTTCTCGACTTGTGTGTTCAACTGATTTTAACTGAAATGGTGTTTGAGAACGAGCCAGTGAGCTTTAAGAAAATCATACAGCGAATCGATAAACGAGACGATCGGTTGTCTCGAGATCTTGTCAGCTGTGAGTAACCCGCGAGTTTTTGTTTTTGTTTTTGTTTTGAAAGTCGAGAAGAAACTGTTGATCAAGCCACTTTTTGAATTTCCAGCACCAGCCAGCGTGAGCGGTAAATCGGCGGTACTGAAGAAACGCCTTGCCATCCCCTGTGTTCAGGATTTTTAGGAAGTCTGTTTGCGGAGAGAACCTTTTCATTTTTATTTTCATTTTCATTTCGCCTCCGTTAAGTAGTGCTCGCAAGTTGTGCCACAGAATGGGGCACTGTCGGACGGCGTACACTCCCGCTTTAGGCGAAGGTGATTCGACAATGGTGCCACTGTCGCCGACGGCAAAGATCCGCGGATCGGACAGTGATTGAAGAGTGTTCCTTGTTGCAACAAAACCAAGGTTGTCGCTTTTTAAGTTCAATTTCTTAAGCACTGGTGGTGCTGCTGCTCCTGTCGCCCAAATCACACAGTCCGTTGAGTGTCGGGTTCCATCTTTGGTGCTGATTTGCGTGTCACCCACTTCTGTCACGCGCTGATTATAATGAATCGCAATGTGACGATCCGTCAATAATTTGGTCAGGCGTCGGATGCTGCGGTCGGTCATACCATCTGCCACGTGGTCGCTACTCGTGAAAATTTCGATGGTCGTGTTATGCTGAAGCTTGCCAAGTTGTTGTTGTAAACAGCAGGCGATTTCTATGCTGGCGACTCCTCCACCAACAATCGCAATTCGTGATGTTCGACCTGCGGGTTTCAAGTGTTTGTCGAGTCGCTGCAAGAAGGTTTGCATCGGCTTGATTGGTACCATCAGAGGCGATTCGGCGTGTTGTTGCCATCCAGCAGGAATGGAACCGACTCCAATCGAAAGTGCGTCGAACGAAATTGAGTCATGGTCTGAAAAGTGAATCTGCCCGGTTTCCAGATCAAGCCCACAGGCATCGGCAAGAATCAGTTTTGCGCCAGCTTGATCAGCCAACTGTTGCAGGTCGATTCGCATTTCGTCGTCGTGAAATTGGCCTCCCAATGTCCCCGGAAGCATTCCAGAATACGTTGCGGTTGGGAACTTGCTAACGCAAGTTAACGTGCATTCAGGGATTGGGTTGCTGGCCCATTCTTTGACAACATGAGCGTTGGTATGACCGATCCCCAGTAAGACGATGTGCCTTGACGGTTTGTTCACTCCGTCACCTGCTGATACTGCGCTGGAATCTGATAGCGGTTGCTGTACGTGTGAACTCGATTGGTGGGTTGACCATCTAAAGTGACCACTGGAAGACCTGCTTCAACCCATTTTAAAATGCTGCCTTTGTAGTTTTTTACCTTCACACCTGATTTCGCGAGTTCCTTTGCGTAGTTGCCACTGCGTACTCCTTTCGTGCAATAGGGAATGACAGTGTGGTCTTGGTATTGCAAGCGATTGGCTTCGTAATGGGCTTTTGTGATTGCTCCGGGGATGACAGACACGTTGACTTCCGCAGCGCTCCGCACATCGACAACGATAAAGTCTGCCACAGGCGTGTCTGTTCCCGGTGTCGCGGTGTTCGTTTTCGCTTGCTGTTGTTGCCGCAGCATTTCAGACAGGTCAGCTGTTTCGATGCTTTCCACGTCGGTCGCTCTTGAAAAAATGCCAAACTTTCCCATTGCAAGTAGTCCGCTGGAACAAAGGATGAGGGCGAGTGTGTACTTGGGGCTCATGATTTCTTACTACGACTGATCGCTCAGAACATCAACGAATTCTGGTCGGCTGTTTGGGAAATCGACTCAATTCTGTGACTGAGTCCGATTTCAGCCGCCATTATGCCTGATGAGAATTTCATGTGCCAAGCACGAGTGCAATCGACTGGCATCGTGAACCTGGCATCATGAACACAGCGACGTCATGAACACAGCGACGTCATGAACACAGCGACGTCATGAACACAGCGACGTCATGAACACAGTGGCGTGAATTTTCCAAGCATCTTGGTTTGCTAGCGCATTAAAAAAGGCCTCGGTGTGAACCCGAGGCCTGAATGTGTTTTTGCAATCAACTTCGCATGGAAACTACATTCGGTAGCGAGGATTTTCTCGGCTAAAGTCGGAATCCGCCAGTTGAGTTGTTGGGTTCAGCTGAGTGAACGAATACTGTTCGATCAGAGTTTGTTTGTCCAATTGAGCGTCAGTCAGTCCTTCAGCTTGGTTGCTCCAAGTGTAGTTTCGAACATCAACCGGTACTTGGTATTCTTTGTCGATTGTCAGGTAGCTTTTGCGATAGGTCTTGTTGCCGGTTTTGTCGTCGTATTGGAAAAAGAACTGAACACCAGGTCGACCGTCAAATTCAACTTCGGTGCGAGTGCAAACCATTTTTGGTTTGGTCTTCATGTCGTGTTCTCGGTGGTTGGTGATCTGTTCGATCATTCCCAGGACTCCCGCAGCAGTTGCTGGGTACCGTGATTCAGACATAGCCAAAGAGCCATTTGGTTCTAAGCGAACCGATGGAAGAAATCGTTTCATTCCGCCGAACTTGACAACAATACAACCATCGTCGTATTGGTCACTGTACAGCAGTTGCCGACCTCGTTCGAAGTTTTGCCACTTCATATAGACTGAAAAGTGAGGCTTTTGTTGAACCTTGAGTTGAATGGTTTGAGGGTCTTGAAGATCGCCGTCGATTCGTTCGTGCTTATGAAACATCACAGTGTAGTCAGCGACACCGCTAAAGAATTCTTGACCAGCACTTAACATGTCCAAGCATTCCTGAATGTTTGCGAATTCTTGGCTGAGCTCAGTTTTTTGAGAGCACAGTTGTGTGGTTGTCGCGAGGACTTCCGACTGCACGGTCTCGTCTGTTGTATCGGCAACAGTTGGAATCACAGCGACTGGAGCTGGTGGAGCAACGGCAGTGACTGAAAAATCATCACCAGCTGGTGCGGGGTCGAAATTGGAATATAAAATGCCGACAGTTAAGACCAGTACGGCAATGATCAGAGTGTTTCGGGTTGAGGATCGGGGTGCTGATCGAAGCATAAACACTCTTTTCGCTGAAATTGCTCAATGGATAGAAGCTGGAGCTTCCCCATGTTGTGATGTACATCAGTTGCACATTGCGTCTGTTGACATCGCGGCAGCACTGACAGTCTGCAACCGAAACATGGGAATGTAGAAGAAAATGGAGAACACCGATTCTTCCACAAACCTATCGATCGGCAGTATGCCAGTAGTTTATTGATAGCAATGGCAGATGCTGCCGAAGTTTTGATTGCGCTTTGTTAAAACCGTCCCCCGAAACAAATAACCGGCGAGGTTTAACAGTTGACGACATGCTTGCTCTTCAACAAACATCAATCGAATGCAGACAATTACAGTAAATCGGACCCCAAGCGCTGGAAGAACTCCTGCATTCGTTGAGGTGCTGCAATATCTGGCTTCCTCAGTTCATCCCAGTAGTCCACATCCAGCTGGCTGTTCACAATTTCGTTGTACTTGGCTTTTTTAAGTTCGATTTCTGGATCAGTCGGATTGATTGCTGTGAGCTGCTGGATTGTGGCGTCAAGAGTCATCGCTTGGCCTAACAGCGAAAGAAATTGTAACTGTCGCTTGGTATCTGCAGGACGACTGGCGGCCTCCTGATTAAGTTTTTCGAACATGGTCTTGGCTTGTCGGAAGTCTGGTGGATACTTCGCCAGATAGTGCAAACCGAGTTGCAGCCGAGCCCAAAGGGCTTCTTCGGATTTCGGGTAGTACTGGTACACGGCTTCCCACGCTGCTTCATTTCGAGCCTGCAGTAAAGCGCGAGCATACTGCTGACCAGCAGATGTTTCTCGTTTGAAAGTGGTTGGCTTCAACGGCAAAACAGTTGGTCGAAATAACTGTCGCCCAACGATCATGCCTAAAACGATACTGATCACAGCCGCCAGCAAGGCAACTTGAAGAGTTGGAAGTGAGCAACGGAACCATGCTCCAAAGGAAGAGGTATCGATGGGCGATTTTACGGGAAGTCTTTGCAGGTCCGTGATCGCGTTCAGTACGGCTTCCGGGTCAGAAAATCGATCCTCTGGTTTCTTTTCAAGCATCCGATGAACAACATCACACATTGTGTCGGGAAGGTCACGACGGATTGCGGATAGCTGTGGTGGAGCATCCTTTAGGTGACTGACGGCAACAGACATCGGGTTGCGGCCGGGAAAAGGTGGCTGCCCTGTCAGCATGTGATAACAGGTAACTCCGAAGGAATACTGGTCTGTTCGATGGTCGAGTTTTTCTCCTTGAATCTGTTCTGGGCTCATGTACCACGGAGTTCCCATGGTGGTGCCATCCTGAGTCAGATTCATTTTTTGGTCGGTTTGATTTAACTGAGCTAAGCCGAAGTCAGTGACTTTGGCATTATCTGATCGAGTCAGCATGATGTTTTCAGGCTTGATGTCTCGATGTACAATGCCCGCATCTGATGCGACCTTGAGTGCGGTTGCGATTTGAGTCATCCACCGAACAGCGGTTGGAAAGTCAGGAGGACCATTCCTGCGAAACCACTGGCTGAGATTCATTCCGGGAACATATTCCTGAACGATGTAGTGCAGGTTGTCTGTTTGGCCAATCAGGTACACGGAGACAATGGTGGGATCTGTCAGCCCGCCTGCTGTTTGGGCTTCTCGTTGAAAACGTTGCAACACAGTCTTTTTTTCAACTGCCGCGGGTCTCAAGATCTTGATGGCAACCATTCGGTTCAGACTGGTTTGTTCAGCAAGATATACGTCTGCCATGCCTCCAGTGCCCAACGGGCGAAGGATTCGAAAATCGCCGAGCTGTCGCTGGCAAAGTTCCGCAGATGGTTGGTCTGTTTTTTTCCCTTCAGGATCGGATGGCATCGGTATCACGTAGCAGAGCGGTGGGAGAAGCGACAATTCACAATATTGTGAAAGGACGCGGCAAGGTGGTGGAAGACAAGGATGTGTTGAGCAAACTTAATTGTGATGTAGTGTCTCACATCAGCAAAGATCTTCCAGTGACTTTGGATCAGCGACTGGGAAACCCGCGAAAAGACGAAGTCATCTGACTGGGAAAACCACGTTTTTTCAGACAGCTGGTTGGCAAGGTGTCTAAAAACGGCCTGTTTCTTCAGGTGTTCTCAAGCTTTGATCTGCACCATTGCACTTCAGTTGACATCATTTTGAGGAAAAGCCAACTAAGCCGATCCGCTGTCTGATGGTTCAAGACTTTGCACGGTTCGCATTTCCCAGAGTGATTCAATTTCGTCGGGGCTTTGGTCGTCAGAATCATCTTGTATGGTTAATTGCCCTGAAGCATCCATGGGCAAAGCTGCTGTCTTGTCGAATTCATCTGATTGGCGAACTCGAAGAATACTGGGACATTCGACAGAACGCCCTTTCACTTTCACAGCAACTTTTGGCCATGATTCACTGTGGGTTAGGTGTTCATTGGCTGTTTCGAGACACAGCATCGTGTCTCCCAGCATCGCCGATCCGACAGATGGATGCCAGAACACGGGAACAGGACAGTTCAGCCGAAAGCGACTTTCAGGCGTGAGTTGAACTTCACGATTAGAATGCCCCACGACGCTTGCTTGCGAAGCCTGCTTCCATTCGTCCGTCATTCCAAACTTTTCATAAATCCGTTGCACCTTCTTCCACACATCGCAAAGCCGTTCGTTGTGTCGAGTAAAATACAGCGCGGTGGCATGCACCAGCAAAGCTTGTTGGTAGTCTTTCCATAGCTGAGTGGGAACAGAGTCTAAACAGACGGTGCGAGTTACTGAAACGTGCAACCCCCAGCGTCGCCCGGTACACGACAAAACAGCATACCGCTGAATCGGATCTTCACTGAATGACCAATGTCGGTATCTGTGATTGCGACCATCTGCTGCCACGCTGATCTTTACGGGAGCAACGGTTCGCTTGATCAGCCGATGGCTGATTTCGGCAGCAACTTCAGCTTCTGTCTTTCCTGTTGTCACATGACGAGCCGTAGATTCCACAGAATGGATGACAACTTTGCTGAGTGTTCGTAGGCGCTGAACTTCCAGTTCGGTTAATGGCAGGCGAACAGACCGAATTTGTTTACCCGCGTAGGTTGTGAAATCTGAACCGGCATCGCTTAAAACTTTTCGTCCTCGACAAAGATCTTGAAGAAGGTCGTCGTGAGGCTGAAACCATTCTCGCTGCTTGAGCTGAAATCCCAAACCGAATGCTTCACGTTCGAAGATTTGAGCCGAATCGATTGAGTTGGTGGCGAACAGGCGAGCATCGCGAGTCACAAAGACGCTGGTCGCCGAAAGGTCGCTCGCACTTCGGTGAATATCGGCTCCAGCGGCAAACCATGAAATGTTGGAAGGGTCTTGAAGCAGTACCGCATCGGCGGATTCTTGGTCAAGCAGCTGGATTAAGCGAGCTTGTTTGGTATTCACGTCTGTAAGTCGATCGGGATCCTGAACTAACAGGACTGAGGCTGAGGCCCGATTCGACTCAGAAGGTGCCATGCTCTTGTTTTTCTTGGGACTAATGCGATTCAACGATTTCGAGGAAGATGATTTCATCTCGAATGATCTCCCAAACGGAAAGTTGCTGCTACCGGCAATTGACAGCTTGTTGTGAGTTCGATTTGCCTTATGTCTGTACTGTAGGTTGGGTGTGACCGAATTTCACAAAGACATCACAACAGAACATTCGATCGATGAGACCGACTGCGGGTTATTTCGAATTTAAGCTCTTTTCGTGTGGCTGGTTGACGATCTTCTGGCATCGTCCTTTGGTGAAGTTGGGGTGTTTCGGTTTAGGTCTGAGTTCGGTTTAGGTCTGGGAGTGTTCGGATGAATCGGAACTGGAAGAAACAGCATCGAAAGAAGATGTGGGGTCTGCTAACTGTTGTTGTTCCCTTGTCGCCAACCGATAAAAACTGATCCCAAACCCTGTGAAGATCGTCGCGGGCATGCCAATCATGAACAGAATGCTATACATGTAGGCTTGAGGTAAATTGCTATCTGTTTGGTTGGCCACTTTGCAATTGGGACATGCTGATGCTGTTGCAGCCCCTGCACACAAAACTGTCAAACAAATTACAAATTTAAGGACATGTCGATTCATGATCAGTCGTTCGAAAATGAAAAGTTCAATCGATGAAAGTAGTTTTTATCAATCATAATGGTCTGTGGAACCCACGGAAAACGTCAATTGATAAAACAGGCGATTCGGCTGTCAGATTTTACAGCAGAAACCAGCAAGGTGATTCCACTGTTGCCGAAAAATGTTGAGTTTTACGCTGTTGGCCAATGATAAAGCATGCCGTAAATAACGACTCCTGTCACTGATACATACAGCCAGGTAGGAAATGTGATGCGGGCCAACCGTCGGTGACGCTCCCAGTCTTGTCGAAAAGCCAACTGAAAGACTCGCAGTGCCAGCACGGGGACAAATGCAGCGAGAACGACATGAGGCCAAAGAACCCAAGGGTAAATTGAAGCCCAAATGCCTGTCCCTTCAAAACGTCGGCCATGCTCTCCTGTGTACTTGCCCAAAGCATAGTGATAGCTGAGATAGCTGGCCAAAAACATCACAGAAACCACGAATGCAGAAATCATCAAGTTGCGATGCACGATTTTTTTTTTGCGACGAATGGCCACGTAACCGCAAACCAACAAAACGGTTGCAAGAGAATTCAGGCAGGCATTCAATGTGGGCAAAGACTGAGCCCAGCTTGGTAAGCGACTTTGCAAAGCGGCATTAAATTCGACTACTGTTTGTGTGGACTTTGGATCGACTTCAGAAGGCGCGATCGAAGGTTGTTTGTTTGGGATTTCGGCCTGCTGATTTTCTGGAATGAGTTGATTTGAATCCGCTGATGCCTTGCCGTTGGCTTGTTGTGCTAATGCTGTTGTCAGATAGAAGTTTGGTTTGCTTGTCTGAATCAAAGTTTGCGAGTTGGATGGAGTCGCTGCAGGCGGTGCTTGAGCTGAATTTGAGTCATCTAAGGAGGGGCTGTCTTGAGAGGGCGCGTCGGTTGCAGGAGTGTCAGTTGCAGGCGAGTCAGTTGTGTGGCCGTTTTTTTTGCCGTTGTCTTGGTTCGTCTGCGACGGCACCGTGTCGTTTGATTCGTTTTCTTTAGGAACCAGTTCAAACGTCATTCCGTCTGCCTGCTTGTTTGCCGCTCCAGCGACCCGAGGTGGACCGGGTTTGGGGAAGTCACGTTTGCCTGTCAGGATTCGGCGAAGCACAACCATGTCTTCGGCTCGAGTTCCAAGAAAGGTGCCGACCGGGATACCATCTTCATTGACAAGGACAACTCGATTTGTGTGAGCAACTTCAAAACCGGCCAATCGGTCTTGGCCCAGATTTTCTGAAACAACCAGTCCAAAGTGATTGACGATCAGTTCATAGATTTCTTGTTGGCTGCCTGTCAAAAACTTCCATCGGGAGCTATCGCCTTGGCGGTAATTTTCGGCGTACTTTTGAAAGACTTCTGGAGTGTCAAATTTGGGGTCGACCGAAATCGTGACAAACATCACGTCGTCCGCTTTTCCTTCGACTCGATTATGAACGGTCATCATGGCACCTGTGATCAACGGGCAAGTTGAAGCACATCTCGAAAACACAAAGCTAGCAACCCAGCGTTTTCCCTTCAGGTCTTTGAGCCCAAAGGTGCCGCCTTCACTGTTTTGTAAATTGAACTCAGGCAGTGGAGCGGTGGCAAAATCAAATCTGGCTGTGCTGGCGTTCGATTGGCCGGGTTTGGTTTTATCGATGATGATGGGCGGATCAGAATCATCTGTTGCTACTGCAGACCCGCCCTCTGGTGTATCAGGCTTCTGCTTGTTCATTAAGTACAGTGAAACAAAAACTGCGCCCCATAGAAACAGCCCCATGATCAGCGACGTGCGCGATAGTCCCTTGCGATGACCTGAGAGATACGTTCGGCAAACGATTTTCATTTCAAATGTACTTTCCAGCGGAGAACGAAGTCTGTGTGCTTGCGGCGAGACTGTTGAGCCAGAAACGCAATGATGCATTCCTTAAGTGGCTTGTCTGAAGCAAAATGGGAGGCAACAAGATGGGTGAGCAGCTTGTTGTGAACGGGTGGGCGTGAGAGCAGTTGGGCGTGAGAGCAGTTGGGGGCAGTAGCAATTGATGTCAAAGTTGCCTTCTGATTCTAAAATCAATCAACGGTGTCTGTCATATGTAATCGTGATGGTGTGCTTCATCTTTGTGAAGCGAATGGAAGTCGCCAGCGATATCGACGTAATAGACTAGTCAGTTTACGGCCAAATTCTGCTGGGTCTTTTTGATTCTAGTGAATCAAAAAGAGCATTTCAGAACTCAGGTCGCACTCTGGTCATTTGCAAGTGAGGACGACATTTGAGTACTGAACTTGTGTAAGTGGTCGATAAACAAGACAGAATAGGGTGTTTTGGCCTAGGAAATGGGCAGACTTCGTTCTTCTGCACGGATTCCCACGCCCCCACGTTGAATCGGCTGGATTTCGCTGCGATATTCTAGAGGATGCCGGTATCGGTTCTCGGTTCTGAGATGTCGTGATGTTTCCCGCATTTCGATCGTTCAAAGTCGCCGTCAGCAGCGTCAACAATAAACAAAACGTTGATTTTGCCTCGTTCGCTTTGATAGTGGCGAGATTCCGATACCACTTAAAACGAAATCAAGCTGTAGATCAAAGACCAATTTACAAAGTCGTTGACTGATTCCAGTCATCGCTTTTTTCATTTGCTACAGCAGCCAAAGCACCTGAATCTGAATCTGAAGGCGTTGACGTGCCCGACCCATCATTCCTGAATAAATCGATCCTGATCGTCGAAGACGAAGACATCATTCGTGAAACTCTTACTGAGTTTCTCGCGGGTGAAGGCTTCGATGTGGCTGCCGCTGCGAATGTTGCGGACGCGTTGAAAATGGTTCGCGAACGAGACTATGACATCGGAATCTGCGATGTGCAGCTGCCTGATGGAGACGGAGTCCAACTGCTGCGTCGCCTGCATCGTCTGAATCCTGGAATGTTCATTTTGATCATTTCAGCCTATGCCACTGTGGAAAACGCCGTCAATGCGTTTACTGCCGGAGCATTCGATTATCTGGTGAAGCCCGTCATTTTTGATGAGCTGGTTAATCGGCTGAAACGTCTGTTTAAGTTCCAAGATCTGTATTTGGAAAACCAACGCCTACGAAAAGACATTCTTCGTAGTGATGGGTTTGATCAGATCATTGGCAGCAGCCGAGTTCTTCAGGATACATTGAAAACCATCCGCAAGGTTGCGGCCACAAATTCCAATGTGTTGCTGATGGGAGAAACGGGAACGGGCAAAGAACTTTTTGCTCGCGAAATCCATAATGCTGGCCCCAACAAAGACGAAAAGTTTTTGGCCGTCAACTGTGGGACTCGCCCGGTTGAACTTTTGGAAGCTCAGCTGTTTGGTATTGAAGACGGCCAGCCAGGCCTGTTCCGTACGGCTGGAACTGGTACTGTCTTCCTTGATGAACTGGCTCAGCTGCCACCGGGGACTCAATCGGAGCTTTTGCGAGCCATTGAATACCAAGAAATCATGCCCGCGGGAGCATCTGAAACTGTCAAAGTGAATGCTCGAATCATTGCGGCAACGTCGCGTGACCTGCTGCGAGAAGTTTCTGACGGACAGTTCCAAGAAGATCTGTTTTACCGACTGGATGGAGTCAAAATTCGCATCCCGCCATTGCGTGAACGACTCGACGATATTCCAGAACTGGTCGAGTACTTTATGACTCGACATTCCGATTCGATGAGAAAACGAGTGACGGGAGCAACCAGCGAGACCATTCGTACGATGATGGCGGCTCACTGGAAGGGGAATGTTCGGCAGTTGGATAACGCGGTTGAACGAGCCGTGATGATGTGTGAAGGCGAAGAAATCCAACCATCAGATCTGCCTCCTGATCTGCTTGGAATTGGCACCAACTTGCCAGACACAGATGATCTGAGATCTGCTTTACGACATTACGAGCGACTCCATATTACTCGAGTCCTGAAGCAGTGTCCCGATAAGAAGGAAGCTGCCAAGCGATTGAAGCTCGGACTTTCCAGTCTTTACCGTAAGATTGAAGAATTGAAGATTGAACTATAATGCACTTGGTTTGAAAGCTGCTGCAGGTGAAACGGTTGGCGTGGTTGTGTTCGCGTGGCTGTTGCTCTTTCCCATGTTCCATGTGACTGTTGTTCATTCTCATGTTCCATGTGACCGTTGTTCATTCTCATGTTCCATGTGACCGTTGTTCTTTCTCACATGTTCCATGTGACCGTGTGAATGACCTGCTGTGTTTTCAACTGGCAAATAGAATCTACTTCACTCCGCGACAAAGCCTGAAGACATGACGTCACTGACGACCGAAGAAATCAAAGCCTGTATTCCTCATCGAAGCCCTTTTCTGTGGCTGGATGAAGTCACCGAACTGCACGAAAAACATTTGGTTGCGCAGAAACACTTGAGCGAAGACCTGCCTGTCTTCGAAGGTCACTACCCCGGATTTCCTGTGTTTCCTGGCTGCTTGCAGCAGGAAGCATGTTTTCAGGGAGGAGCCGTCTTGATTTCGAAGATTGTCGAAGTCGGCGAAGGTGAAGTTCCTGTGATTACGCGAGTCAACAATGTCCAGTTTCGTCGAATGATCCGCCCCGGTGAAACCATTGAAGTGACTGTAGAGCTCACCGAACGTCTTTCCAATGCGTTCTACATGAAGGGCAAGGTTACGGTCGACGGCAAAGTCACAGCACGCATGGACTTTGTGGCGACGGCAGCTCCAACGCCACAATAGATCTGCGCTGTTTGATTCGTCTAGGCTGCCCCAGCTTCTCGATGGCACTGCACATCACTCTGAGTCTTCAGGTGATGTTTCACAGTGCGTTGTAGCGTTGCTTGGCTGACGATGTTTTTCAAAGCATCGCTGATTTCTTCAGTCGGAGCTTTGTTGTCTTTACCCATGTCGTAGCTCATGTTTCCAAGATGGCTGATGGCATGTCGGTCTACAAAGCAGGATGCTCCCCCCCCCTGTTTGTTTTGGATCTGTTGGCACCGTTTGGCTCCTACATTTTCGTCGATCTCAACGCTGGCCACTCTTTCAACGCTGGCCACGGTCTTAACACAGACCACGATTGTCAGTGCGGTCATCATCAAGCCAGCCTTGAATGTGACTTCCCCCACGTCCATTGGCTCCGACGACACAAGCACCGATTTTGTCGTTTGGCAAGACCCTTGTCGCGGCGCGCATCGGAGCACTCACAAATAGCGATGCCGCAGATGCCGTGTGAGCAAGCAGACGGAGATATCTGTTGATCTATTCTACCGTAACGCTTTTCGCGAGGTTTCTTGGGCGGTCTACATTGCAGCCTCGCAGTAATGCGATGTGATAGCTGAGCAACTGCAGAGGAACTGAGCAAACCAGTGGCTGCAGGTAGTCTTCGACATCAGGGACGAAGATCACATCGTCTGCGATTCGCGCCACTTCAGCATCGCCTTCGCAGGCAATTGCGATGACTGGGCCTTTGCGAGCTTTCACTTCTTCCATGTTACTGATGACTTTGGGCTGAATGCCGCCTCGTGGCACAATAAACACGCTTGGTGTTTGCTCGTCAACCAATGCAATCGGACCATGCTTCATTTCAGCGGCAGGATAACCTTCGGCATGAATGTAGCTGATTTCCTTCAGCTTCAAGGCACCTTCTAGAGCCACAGGGAAGTTGTACAATCGGCCAAGGTACAGAAAGTTATTGAACTCTGAATACTTCGCTGCAATTTCTTGAACTCGATCATGGCACTTCAATGCTTCTTCGACCTTTGCAGGCATGTCTCGAAGCTGCTTGATAATTCGTTTGCCAGCAGGATACGACAGATGTCTCATGCGTCCCAGGTACAGTGCCAGCAATGTCAGCACGGTCACTTGTGATGTGAATGCTTTGGTCGATGCGACTCCGATTTCGGAACCAGCGCGGAGATAGATTCCCCCGTCAGCTTCGCGAGCAATGGTGGAACCAACCACATTGCAGATCGCAAGAGTTGGATGTCCTTTTCGTCGACACTCTCTCATGGCTGCAAGAGTATCAGCTGTTTCGCCACTTTGAGTAATTGCGAAGACCAGCGTGCGGTCGCTAATCGGAGGATTTCGATAACGTAGCTCGCTGGCGTATTCGACTTCGGTTGGTAGGCGGGCAAATTCTTCGAGGAGGTATTCGCCAACAAGTCCGGCGTGCCAGCTTGTTCCGCACGCTGTCAGGACGACTCGATCAATTGTTCTGAGCTGCTGAGGTGTCAGATTCAAACCACCAATGACAGCAGTGGCTTCTTCTTCATCAAGGCGTCCACGGAGTGCGTTTTCAATTGTTTGAGGCTGTTCGAAGATTTCCTTCAGCATGTAATGAGGATAATCGCCTTTGTCGATATCCGCTGAAACTTGGTCGAGAGTTTGAATCGATGGCTGCACGCTGCCTGTAGAACGATGAGTAATCTGCATCCCAGATGGTGTCAGTACGGCAACTTCGTTGTCTGCCAAATAGACGACGTCTTTGGTGTAGCCGATTAAAGGGCTGGCGTCGGATGCCAAAAAGTACTCATCCTTGCCGACACCGATTACCAGTGGACTGCCAGATCGAGCGGCAATCACAGTGTCGGGACAATCTCGAAAAACAGCACTGAGACCGTAAGTTCCGTTAAGCCGATCGAGTGTTGCGTTGATTGCCAACAGGCAGGATTTGACACAGGGTTCGCCCGAACTGATTTTTAGCTGTTCGCTAAGATGATGAGCAATTAAATGAGCCACCACTTCAGTGTCAGTTTGCGAATGAAAAACATAACCCAGTTCGACCAACTGAGTGCGAAGCGCGTCGTAGTTTTCGATCACGCCGTTGTGTACGATCGCAACTTCACCATTACCACCAAGGTGTGGATGTGAGTTGTCGTCTGTTGTTTCGCCATGTGTCGCCCAGCGCGTGTGGCCGATTCCAATACAGCCTTCGACAGGCCGAGATTCCACCAAACGTCCAAGTTCGCTGACTCGCCCGGCTTTTTTCCGAATCGTAATTTCGCCCGGAGTCGCGACAGCGATGCCTGCGCTGTCGTACCCACGATATTCGAGACGGTAAAGCCCTTCTAATAAGAAGTCAGCGACAGACCGATGCCCGACGTATCCAACAATCCCGCACATAGTGACTTTCTTTTTTTATGTTTCAACAATGACGTTGTGACCGTTTGCGGCTTGATGTCTGCCACGCTTTCTTTGTGTGATCAAGTTTTTACCAGCTCTGCGGTTCGTCATTGGATTGGGCACAGTGTCAGTGTTTGTTGATCGAGGCCCGAATTTTGTTGATTACGAGCGGTTCAGTAGATTTCGTACGTGAAATCATATTGTTCCGTCAGAAAAAATCGCACTTTGTTGTCACGGCACGGCAAAGTGGATGATTGCTCGCGACCGTACGGCATACAGATTTCTGGGGTCAATGTCGATTCAGGCAAGGAACCGCTGGGTGTCGCGAATCAGAAACAGAATCGTTTTATCTGCGGCAATTTTCGCCGACAGATTTCAGATGAATGGTTGATTCCGGCGGACACCACTTGTGCCATTGCCGCAAAATCTTCACAGTGGGCTCTTCAGAATCAATTTCCACTACCCTCCTTTGTTTGCCCTTCTTATGACAATGGGATTTCGTTCAATCAATCTTGTCATGGCGTTCCGCGTGTTTTGCGCGGCCACTCTGTTTTGCGCGACCACAGTGTTTTGCTTGACCACAGTGTTTTGCACGTCTGCGTTTGGACAGAAGCGAGGAGAAGAATTTCCCGGGTCCGTGCGTATGGATTCGGGGATGATCTTGAGCGGTATTTGTTCGTATTCGAAAACGTTCCATCCACTTCTGCTGCCTCAACGATTGGAAATGCGTCGCATTGATCAGGAGTTCCGAACCTATTTCGTTCACACCAGCAAATCCAGCGCGTCTGTGGGAAGCGATCTTTTGGTTCCAGACTACGACCTTCTGATTCCACAACGACGCCTTCATGCTCGACCGATGCAGTATGAAATTGGGTTACATCGCCTTTCCGATTTCGGTTCTGATGGTCGTCGTGTTATGGAACTGAGTGTGGCAAATGATAAGAGTGTGAAAATCAGCTTGGGGTTGAGTCGTATCAATTTTCAGCGACTATATTTGCGTAGCTTGTCACACAATTGGGAGTATGGCATTGGCATGGATTCCGTGTCGGATGCTCAACTGTACGCAGGAAAAGAAGCCCCTGGGTTAATCAAACTGGCGACTCAGTTTTCTGAACCGCTTGAAAAATTGAACATGGTGACGTTGCTGATGCGAGCACAAAAATTTGCGGCAGCAAGGCAGCTTTTGGCGGACATCGTTAGCGATCACCCAGAATTGGAGCCTCAAACAAATCGACTGGTCGATACTTGGAATGATCAGGTGGGCCGCTTTGCAATTACAGAATTGGAGCGGCTGCAATTAACAGCGCGAAAGCAGACAGCCAGAATCCGCTCACGAAACTGGCCGGTTGATCAGTTGTCCGCCACAATTCGAGTCAGCTTGCAGGAAGTCGATCAAACCGTATCGAAAGAAGTGGAACGATTGGATCTGTTGCTACAAGCTCTCGCCGCCGTGCGAAGTGAAGTGCAAGGCCCAGAACTGAAACGGCAGGCAGGCCAACTTCATGATGCCATTGTGCGGCAGTTGGACCTGAATAATCTGAACCAGATGGATGCGTTTGAACTGTTGCAAGATGACGAAGATCTGTCTCCTGAATCGAAACTTGCTCTCGCTGCATCTGCACTCTGGCTGGGAGCGGAAAACGCCTTTGACAACTTTGCGGAAGCCTACGGGCTGCTAGAAATTCGTTTTCTTATTTCCGACTTTTGCCGCACAGGTGATGATCAACAAACGATTCGCGACAGTTGTCTTGAAGAAATGCGAAAGTTGGAAGGCTACAGTCCGAACCGAATTTTAAGCCTGTTGAAAACTCTATCTCCCGTTACACCATTAGCGCTGCGGGCTGAACAAATGGCGGCTCAAACATTCCAATGGTCTGATTCGGATAATGGAACACGATGTACGGGACTTGTTCCCGAAGAATATTCGGCCTCTCATCGTTACCCATTACTGATTGCGATGCCTCGATCCGGCGGTGATTTAGATGAAGCCCTTTCGTATTGGCGTGACCAAGCGGTCAAAAGCGGTTTCATTCTTGCGGTGCCTGAAATCCGCGATTCCAATCAGAACTACACGGCAAGTGCCAACGAGCACCAAAAATTTCAGACCGTTTTACGGCAGTTGAAGACTGGCTTATCGATCGATACCAACCGAGTTTATCTTGTCGGGCACGGTATGGGCGGTTCGGCCGCAATGGATCTCGCCACTGCATTTCCAGATACGTTTGCTGCCATGGCATCTGTGGCCGGATTAGGACGAAAGCATTTGAACTGGACGGTGCATAATGCCAGCCACATGCCTTGGTACATTGTGGCTGGTACGAAACAACCCAGATACTACCCTCGTTTAGGTGGCCTGTTAGAAAAGTTGTTCCGTCCCGCATGGAAAGGAAGTCCTCAGCGTTACCACGATGTGATCTTTGCTCGGTATCAAGAGCGAGGGTTTGAGCAATTTGTGGATGCTCGCTCAGAAATTTTTCAGTGGTTGAATTATCAGTTAAGGCCTGCGAGTCCCGATCGATTTGAATCCAAAGTGATTCGCAGTTCAGACGATGCCGCCTTTTGGGTGACGTTGGATTCAACCGCATCAAGCCGATTTCGTATGGAAGACGGAAGCGAACCGACCGATTCGATTGACACAACATTGAATGTCACTGGATACCGCCGAGGAAATTCGTATCGCCTGACTTCGTTACCCACGTCAGCTCATATTTCAGTCTATGCCGAGCTAAAAGACTTTGATCCTGATCAGCCGGTTCAGATCACAGCTGTGGGGTCTCGTCGTAAAAGTCAAGAGTTTCGAATCAACGTGAAAGACATGCTGGATCACTTTCGCCAGCATTTCGATCCTTCCAGAATTTGCCTGATGAAGATTCCCGTCAGCCGGTAGAGCTGATCTGATGCTTTGGCAGACTTCGACGCACATTCGATTTCAAAATTATTCGTGGTTTTGCGATGTTTCTGCAGGCGCTTCGCTGGCAGCGCGAGCCTTTTCACGTTGCTTGGGACGGAAGTAACGTTTGGATTCATTGACTGAAGTTCGGCGAGTTGCCAAACGAACCAGCAGGCTCACTAAATAGTCTTTCCAGCCTGGAATCACATACTGCCGTCGTTTTTCCAGTGCTCGAATCGCCACTTTGACAACTCGAAAGGGAGTCTGGAAGGTGTGTTTTTGTAACCAGCCAGGAGCTCCCGCTTTGTCGAAGAATTCGGTTTCAGTGACTCCTGGACACAATGCCATCACGGTCACCCCGCGGCTACGAGCTTCCGCCCACAGCGCTTCGCTAAAGTGCAAAACAAACGATTTGCTGGCAGCATAGGCGGCCATAAAGGCGACTGGTTGAAAAGCGGCCACCGACGACACGTTGATGATGGCCCCATGGCCGCGGTCGAGCATGCCAGGCAGGTAGTGGTAAGTGAGCTGACTGAGTGTTGAGATATTAAGATTGATCAAACGCTGGACGTCGCTGGGATCTGTTGTATCCAATTCCCCAATCAGTCCGACTCCGGCGTTGTTAACCAGCAGTTCGATTTCAATTTCTTGCTTGGCGATTTCTTCCTGCAGACGATCCGCAGCGTTAGGTTCTGCCAAGTCGATTGTCACGATGTGACACTTGATGCCGTGTTGAGCGACGAGTTCTTCCGCCAGCGAATTCATTCGCTCGGTCCGTCGAGCAGCCAAAACAAGGTGCATTCCTCGTCCTGCAAGCCGAGCCGCAAATTCAGCTCCGATGCCAGAAGACGCGCCCGTTACTAACGCCCAGTGATTGTCGTATCGATCCAACAAGTTGACATCCGCTCAAAGAAAACAGATTTTGAATGTTGCAGTCCAAACTGTTGTCAATTTCACCATGACTTCTTGGCTGCGAATCGATAGTTTAGCAGACAAGGAATTCAGACCGAACCTGTTGCGAAGGCCTCTATCGTGATTCATCAAAAATCGAACCTCTTTCCGCTGAAATGATGACTTGGAATTGGTTTTTGACCTGTCATTAAGCACAGCAAGGCCCCACTTGTCCATTCTGCTCTTGTGTCTGCCGAGGCTGCGAGAAGCTTGAGATCCGTAAGTAAGTGTGCTTGCACGTTGTTTGTACTCTGCAGTTTTGCCAGACTGATGCCCAGTTTGACGTGCGGGGCTGAGCCGCTTGAGTTGGAATTTTGTGAGGCACAAAACCACTCAATTTCGAATTGCCCAATGTGAACCGAAGAAGCCCTTACTGATGATATTCAATCCTCCTGTGATCACTGTTGACGAAGCCAGGAGCATCGATTCTGCTGCGATGAGTGCTTTGGGAATTTCGAGTTTGGTGCTGATGGAAAATGCAGCCCGAGGAATCTGTGAGTTGATCAAACAGAAATTTTCTGATGTCCCATCCATTCTGATTGCTTGTGGCTTCGGAAATAATGGAGGCGACGGGTTGGCTTTGGCACGGCTTCTTGCAGCCGAAAATATCGAAGCCAGTACCTATTTAATTGATGCGGGGCGCACGCTGTCGGCAGACGCGGCTGCAAATCACCGTCTTTTGGCAAGCTGTAAACTGCCACTGTGTTGTGATTCGAACGGAATCACTTTTCGAAAAGACATTCAACGTTTGGATTCAAAATGCCTGATCGTGGACTGTCTTTTGGGCACCGGAATTCAGGGAAATCCGAAAGCTCCCTACAGTGAAGTGATTCAGGCTGTTAATCAATCGGCAGCTCAAGTGCTTGCCGTGGATGTTCCTTCGGGACTCAATGCGCAAACGGGAGTTGCGGGCTCGCCAACGGTGGTGGCGAATCACACCATGACATTCGTTGGCAAAAAGCTTGGGTTTGAAACACGGCAAGGTCAGCAGCACACAGGTGATGTGTCTGTGGCGCCGATTGGCTTACCGGTCTGTTGGGTAAAGAGCTTTCTGAAACAGCATCGTGAAAAGGCAAATTCGGATGAATGCTGACGACCAAAAACGGAATCCTCAAATTCAGTCTGTTTGCTGCTTAGCCGTGTCATGACATCGGCTTCGTTTATTCGGTTTTCAGCGGACGTTCCATCAATTTGACGGTTGCTTCGCGAGGTGAACGGCCTTCAAACAGAACTCGAAACACTTCTTGAGCGATTGGCATTTCGATGTTTCGCGTGTTGGCAATGTCCGCGACGCTGCGAGCTGTAAAGACTCCTTCGGCCACGGCGTGCATTGAATCTTGAATTTCTTGAATGCTTTGCCCTTTGCCAATTAGCTCACCCACATGTCGATTACGACTGTGTTGGCTGCCACAGGTGGCAATTAAGTCTCCAATGCCAGCGAGTCCTGCAAACGTCTGGGGATCGGCTCCGAGCGCTGTGCCAAAGCGAATCATTTCCGCCATGCCTCGAGTAATCAAAGCGGATTTCGCGTTGTCTCCGAACTCCAAGCCATCGCTAATGCCAGCAGCAATTGCGATCACGTTTTTTAGGGCTCCTGCCAGTTCGACTCCAACCAAATCGGAATTCGAATAAACGCGAAACAAGGAACTCGAAAACGCATTTTGAACAACGGTTGCGTCATCCAAGTTGTCAGCCGCAGCGACAACAGATGCCGGCTTCCCACCAGCGGCTTCTTCCGCATGGCATGGTCCTCCTAAAACCACCACCGGGCGTTTGCCGCAGAATTCTTGAATAATTTGACTGGGGCGAGTTAAGCTTTCTTGTTCGATTCCCTTGATAGCACTCGCAAGCAATGCATTTTGGGGGATGGATTGCTGCAACAAAGGCAAAGCACTTC
The DNA here is from genome assembly GCA_964441085.1 of uncultured Planctomycetaceae bacterium. GTDB lineage: Bacteria > Planctomycetota > Planctomycetia > Planctomycetales > Planctomycetaceae > Fuerstiella. The sequence continues at coordinate 25,945 of CAYTUE010000018.1, read as the reverse complement.
TTAAAGACTTTGTTGGAAGGCAAATCAAAATCAATTCGGCGTCCTGCAAAGCGACGCTGGCGTCGGACGTGATATTGACTGAATCGGGAATCTGGATGCCGGGCAGCAGTCGTGAATTTTCGCGAGTTTCACGGATGAATTGACTGATCGTTGGATTGCGAAGCCAAAGACGAACGTCATTTTCCGGGCGTCTTGCCAGCAAGCAGGCACATGCGGTTCCCATGGCGCCTCCGCCGATGACACCTATCTTTTTCAACATCACCCACCTTTTTAAAATGTGAACATCATCTGAGCGTGACCATCAAATGAGCATGACCAGCAAACTGCTAGCTGCGTTAAGTCAGTAAGCAGTCAAACCAGTCTAACCACTTCGTCACAGCAGATCGATCGACTCTGGATGTGATCGCGAAACACGAACAATCCTGATAAGCCGGACAACACTGAAAGTTTAACAGGCGAATCTGCATTGCTCGCAAAATGCCGTTTGCCCCATTGAAATTGCGACCAACATTCCTTTTGGGTGCGGCGCGGGCTAACACACCCGCACCAAATCTGTGGCAATCTTGAGAAGGAATCAAACCCAATGAGTAATCTCGCCAACCCTGAAGTTGCATTTGCAGACCGTCGAAGCAGCAATCCTGAAACCGCTGCTCCAGGTTTTGAACGCCGTCAGTTCCAAGATGGAAACCGCTCTGAACGGTCAGAGGTCGTGGAATTTGCGACAGCTGTTGACCAATATAAAATTGCAAACCGACGCCGCTTCATCACCTTTGATGAACTGTTTGATGTCTTTGAATCATTGGGGTATCACCGATAAAGAATTCAGAAGCAAAGTCGCATGCGATCTGCCATCACGGTGTCGTAACGCCCAGTGCGATCTGCACTGTCGATCTGCCCAGTGCGATCTGCACTGTTAGTCGCAGCGGGCGAAGAAACCCGAAGATCGGTTTCGCAAAGCGCTGGAACAATCCGCACAACCGGTTCTTTTACTCAGGTTGCCGTGTTTCCTTTTGTTAACTGATGCTCCAAATCGGCTAATTTGCTCTTTCCGTCATTTTTTGTGGAAGACTCCTAAAGTTCGCTCGGCATCCACAACGCCGAACGTATTCAGTCGACAACAAATTTTGCGTTCCGTTCCACCAACCGGTCAACGCAGTCTCCCAACAATGTTGTCGCACGTTTGAAGTCTTCCCCAATGACGTGAGAAAGTGTTACTGATGATGGAACTAGATACAGACCTTGTGGTAACAGATCGTCGCCGTCGAGCTCGACGTGCTGCGGCATCTCGTGCTGCTGAAAATGTCAGTCGCACAAACATGATCGATCTTGCGACAGATGAAGACGACGATGACTTCGCTTCACCAGAAGTTCATGCTGATCGTCGGAAAACAGATCGTCGACGCCAAATTGATCCCACCACTTGTGAGCGTGATTATTCCGGCGGCGAAGTCGAATTCATGAGAGCCATGGATGACTACAAACGCAAGAGCGGCCGTCCATTTCCAACTTGGAGCGAAGTTTTGGAAGTGCTAATGAGTCTTGGATATCGCAAGGTGGCAGAACCATCAACCATGGAATGGCGAACTCACGGCGAAAGTTCTCAATAGAACACTCGCAGACAAGCATTGATGCTTTAAGAAACACACACGCGAGCATTCAGGACGAAGCCAACTTGCGTGACTGATTGATTCCCTCATTGATCCTGCAACCGCGTCGGGATGACGTGCCCGCAGGCATCCTATTTTTAGATACTCGGAGATTCCCATGGAAGATTTTCGCGCCACACACAAGCACAAGCCCATTATTATTTCAACTGCGATTACCGTTGTGCTAGGAGCCATTTTGTTGGCTTTCTTGCGAGGCTAAAAATCGCAGAACAGCATACCAGTGCATGGATGTTTTAGAATTTGTTGGTTGAGATGATTTCTTCAGCAGGACGCGAACCGGTTTCGCAGTGGATGACTCGGCGGCATGGATGAGCCCGACAGAAACCGATGACCGAAAACGGATTGGTCACTTGCAAGCCGACTGAACCAAGACGGAATGGTTGACTTGCAAGGCAACTGAACCAAGACAGACGGCTGACTTGCAAGACAGCTGAGCCAAGACGGATGGCTCGCTTGCAAGACAAGCACACACAGACGGAGTCTGCCAAAAATTGTTCCACTGGCTTGGATTGCCAGTTGCTCGAACATGTTCCAAACAAAAATGCTGGTGCCAAAATTCGAATGGCATCAGCATTTTTGCGTTGATCACAAATGTCTTTCAAGACCCACGCGTAGCACATTTCAGTCGCTTGAGATAACCTGCTGGCTATGAAAGCTGCAATCTTCGAAGACTTCCAAGGTCCGCTTATCGTTGCGGATGTTCCTGCTCCCGCCTGCCCCGCAGATGGTGTTGTCATTGATGTTCAAGCGTGTGGCATTTGTCGCAGCGATTGGCATGGGTGGATGGGGCACGATGGCGACATCAAGTTACCTCATGTTCCCGGCCATGAATTGGCGGGTATCGTTGCATCGGTCGGCAATCAAGTGGTTCGCTGGAAACCCGGAGACCGCATGACCGTGCCGTTTTGCTGCGGCTGCGGAAACTGTCCACAGTGCGACAGAAGCTGTGAGCATATTTGTGACAACTATTTTCAACCGGGATTTACTTATTGGGGCGGCTTCGCAGAGCAAGTTTGTATCCCTCAAGCCGATGTGAATCTGATTGCCCTGCCCGATGAAATCGACTTTGTGGCTGCAGCAAGTCTTGGCTGCCGGTTTGCAACCGCTTTTCGAGCCGTCGTGGAACAAGGGCAAGTGCAGCCTCACAATAGGGTGGCTGTTTTTGGGTGTGGTGGAGTTGGCTTGTCGGCCATCATGATTGCTAAGGCTGTTGGAGCAGAAGTGATCGCTGTGGATTTAGCGGACGAGCGGTTGAAGCAGGCAAAATTCGTGGGAGCCGACACGGTTTTGAATGCGGAAGGGACTCCCAATGTCTGGCAAGAAATTCGAGACTTAACCAGCGACGGTGTGGATGTTTCGCTGGATGCGATTGGATCAACAGACGCTTTGCAAAATTCGGTTTTGAGTCTTCGAAAACAGGGACGTCATGTCCAAATTGGCCTCCTTTTGGGTGAGCATGCTGATCCATCGGTGCCCATGGCTGCCGTAATTGGGCGAGAACTCGAACTTTATGGCAGTCATGGAATGCCTCCGAATGCCTATCCGGCAATGCTGGAAATGATTACTGCCGGAAAATTGGCTCCAGAAAAACTGGTTGCAAAAACGCTCAGCCTGTCAGAAGCCTGCAATTTTCTGCCTGAAATGGCCAATTTTCCGGGCCACGGGGCTGTTGTGATCAACGACTTCAGGAATTGAGCGTCTGTGATTTCACCGATGGCACGCCGATTGCTGTTTTTGAGGAAAAACAGCTACATTGACCGAGTTTCACGTGTTTCGATACACTTCCGGCAACTGCGGGATCGCGGAGCACAGGCTGTTTGCTGTTTGGAGTTATCTGCCAGCAAACGGTTTTTATGATTTTCTTGCGCGCCATCCCCGGTACGTAACTCACAAATAAAACACATCAAACGATCAACTGAACCTTCAACGAAGTGTTTACGATCGAATAAGGACCGAGATCTCCCATGGAGTTCATCGAAAAAGTTGGCGATTTCTTCAATTCTGCCACCGGAAAAATTGAACGCGGTATCACTTCACTGTTTGGTTCTTCAAACGAGAAGCAGATTAAGAAGTTCGGTTTCGTTCGAGACAAAAAAACGGCTGTCACAACTGTCGTTCCTGGTTCAACTTTGGAACGCATTAATCAGCTGGAATCCACTTGGGAAGCCAAGACAGATGACGAGCTGATGCAGTCGACTGAAATGTTTCGGGCTCGCCTGCGCAAAGGTGAAACATTAGACGACCTGCTGCCTGAAGCGTTCGCCGCTGTTCGAGAATCTGGACGCCGTTTTCTACAAATGCGTCACTACGATGTTCAGATGGTCGGCGGATGGATCTTGCACAATGGCATGATTGCCGAAATGGTGACCGGAGAAGGAAAGACTTTGGTAGCGACGTTGCCAACTTACCTGAATGCCATTGCCGGTCACGTGCATGTGATCACCGTGAATGACTACTTGGCTCGTCGTGACATGGAATGGATGGGCCCTATTCATATGAAACTGGGCATGACCATTGGTGCCATCCAGTCGGACATGAATGCTTCGCAACGCCAGCAACATTACGCTTGCGACATCACCTATGGAACCAGTAACCAGTTTGGCTTCGACTACCTTCGCGACAACATGAAGCCTGTCAAAGAACAACAGGTGCAGGGACCTTTGGATTACGCGGTTGTTGATGAAATCGACAACATTCTGATCGATGAAGCGCGGACTCCACTGATCATTTCAGGTCCAGCACACGATGATCTGGAAAAGTACCCTCGAGCGGACAAGATTGCTCGACAGCTCAAGTCTGGTACGGACTTCGAAGTCAAAGAAAAGGAACACACCTGCCATCTGACTGAAGAAGGAACTCGACGAGCAGAACAGTTAGCAGGGGTCGACAGTTTCTATACAGCAGGCAACATGGAATGGCCTCATTTAATCGACAATGCGCTGAAGGCTCACCATCTGTATAAGAAGGATGTCAACTACGTCGTCGAACGAGGCGAAGTGGTCATCATTGATGAAAATACGGGCCGAAAAATGGCCGGACGTCAGTGGTCTGACGGGTTGCATCAAGCCGTTGAATCCAAAGAACACGTGAAGGTGAAAGAAGAATCTCAAACCTTGGCGACCATTACTTTGCAGAACTACTTCAAGCTGTATGGCAAGCTGGCTGGCATGACGGGAACAGCCATGACGGAAGCCAACGAGTTCTGGGAAATTTACAAGCTAGAAGTCATGGCGGTTCCCACCAACCGAACCATGCAACGTATTAACTTCCCTGACAATATCTATGGCAGCGACGCTGAAAAGTGGGACGCTGTTGTTGACGAAGTGAAAGAAGTGTGCGTCACTGGGCGACCAGTTTTGGTGGGAACAACATCCATCGAAACTTCAGAACTTGTGAGCACAAAACTGCGTAAAAAAGGTGTGAAGCATGATGTTTTGAACGCCAAGCAGCATGAACGAGAAGCGGAAATTGTGGCTCAGGCAGGCCGCAAAGGTGCCGTCACAATTGCGACCAATATGGCGGGGCGAGGAACTGACATTATTTTGGGAGGCAATCCAGAACACACCGCATGGGAAGAGCTCAAAGAAAAATATCCGACTCGACTTGAAGTCCCTAAGTCCGAATGGGACGAACTGACAGACAAGATTGCTGATCAAGCGGGAATGAAAACTGAAGCCAAAGAGATCATGGATCTGGGCGGTCTGCATGTGATCGGCACAGAGCGTCATGATTCGCGACGAATCGATTTGCAGCTTCGAGGGCGAGCGGGACGACAAGGTGACCCTGGTTCGAGTCGGTTCTTTATTTCGCTAGAAGACAAGCTCATGAGATTGTTTGCCGGCGATTTTGTGAAGCGAGTGATGCAGTGGGCGGGGTTAGAAAACGGCGAACCGATTGTCAGTTCCATGGTGACTCGTCGAGTTGAAGGGTCACAAAAGAAGGTGGAAGAACGCCACTTTGACCAACGTAAAAACTTGCTCGAATATGACGAAGTCATGGACGAGCAGCGCAAGAGAACCTACGCCTACCGTCAGAAAATTCTAGACGGGCAAGACTGTCGTGAACTGCTGCTGGAAATGATGGATAGCCAAATTGACCACTGGGTCAATCATTTCTTGGCCAGTGACTATCGTGAGGAAACGATTGTGAGCTTCATGCAGCAGAAGTATCACGTGGAGCTGGATGTACGACAGGTGAAAGGTTTTGATCAATCACAACTGGAAGAATTTCTGCAGAAGGAAGGTCTTCGCCAGTATGATTCAACGATCCAAGAAAACGTTGAAACCTTCCTTCCTGTGGCCAGTGGTGACGAAGACGAGCAGGAAGTCAAACGCCACTGGAACTGGTTGGGGCTGGCTCGTTGGGCCAACCGATACTTGGGCTGTAATCTTCAGGATCGAGACATCGAAAAAGTGGGGCGCGACAACCTTCAGCCTTACTTCTACGACTTGGCGAAAAAGTCGGTTGAACGTTGGGAACTGAAAGAACTTGAAGATTTCTTGGACCCCGACTTTGAAAAGAAATCGCTGTGCGGTTGGGCTCAGTATCAATTTACTTTGCCTGTGAAGCTGGAAGATGTCAGCGGCATGGAGCAAGGAAATATCCATCAATTTTTGATGGACCAAGTTCGTGAAGAATATGATCGTCGAGAAGTCACGTTTCCTGTCGACGTGGGGCTAAGCAGCTTCCTATCAGGAGATGGGAGTCATGGCGAAAAATACAACCGTGAAAAACTGTGTCGCTGGTCGAATTCACGATTCCATTCCGGTTTCAGCCCGGAACAGTTTGCGAACTGGTCGAGCGAAGAAATTCGTGGTCAGCTGATTAAAGCCAGCCAAGCGTTTATTGCGAATCGCCCTGATGGAGCCATGATCGAAAGCAAGTTGCTGGAAATTATGCCAGATTCAGAGAATGAAAATGCTTTGGTGACAGATGACCAAGCCACTGCGTTAGAAAAATGGGCAAAGGAAGAACTGAAGTGGACCGTTGATACGTCTCGAGTCGTCAAACTGAAGCCAGCGAATGCTCGATCCAACTTTATTCAGGGGATTGACAGCACTTATCGCCCTGAATTGCGACAGACTGAAAAGTCGATTCTGTTGGAAATCGCCGACACCGCATGGAAAGATCATTTGCATCAGATGGACATTCTGCGCCAAGGAATCAATTTGATCAGTTATGCTCAGAAAGACCCGAAGACCGAATACAAACGTGAAGGCCGTCGAATGTTTAACAGCATGTGGAACCGTGTTCATGAACAGGTGACGTCTGCTGTTTTCCGAATCGAACAGGAAAGCCCAGCGTTTGTCGGATCACTGTGGCAGATCACAGCCACCGAACAAGATGTGGCTCCACCGATCGATGATTCGGTCGACGAATTGCAAACCAATGACGGAGACAGAAAGCCAACCGTTAAACAAATCGTCAATGACGAACCGAAAGTCGGTCGCAACGATCCATGTCCTTGTGGGAGTGGCAAAAAGTATAAGAAGTGCCACGGAAAAGGTTAGGGGAAGAGCGGGCAGTCTGCGATTCGGTGGCGAGAACCTGTACTCAAAGTCGATTTGTTCTATCCAGAACAC